>DAOUTQ010000025.1 GCA_030668615.1 Bacteroidales bacterium
GATGGTTATGCCGTTGCCTACGCTTTAAAGCAAGGATATACAATTGGAATTATCTCGGGTGGAAACTCCGATGCTATGAAAAAGCGTTTTCAATATTTGGGTATTACAGATATTTATTTAGGATCAAGAGACAAAGTAAATGATTTTGAAGATTTCTATTTTAAGTATGGCTTAAAGCCAGAAGAGATTCTTTATATGGGTGATGATTTGCCAGATTATGAAGTTATGCAAGTTGCAGGATTGGCAACTTGTCCTTCTGATGCAGCTGAAGAAATAAAAGCGATATCGAAATATATTTCTACGTTTCCTGGAGGTAGAGGATGTGTACGTGATGTAATTGAACAAGTACTTAGATTACAGGGTAAATGGAAACAATTCTTAAATCTGAAACAATAAAAACTAATAATGAGCAATTTTTTACGTCTTATTCGTTATAAAAATTTACTTATTATTATTCTAACGCAATATCTTATGCGTTGGAGTATAATAAAACCTATTCTGGAAGCTTATGAATTTAAGCTTCAGTTCTCAGAATTGAACTTCTTTTTTCTGGTAATGGCTACTGTATTTATTACCGCTGCTGGTTATGTGATTAACGATTATTTCGATACCAAAACAGATATGGTAAACAGACCCGAAACTGTTATCGTTGGTAAACTGATGAAAAGACGTTCTGCCATCTTGCTTCATGTTTTTTTAAATACTATAGGTATTGGCTTAGGTATTTATATCTCGTTTTACATTGGAATGCCTCTGCTTTCTTTGGTTTTTATTTTTATCACAGGATTATTATGGTTTTATTCTACAACATACAAACGCCAGTTTCTTATTGGTAATATTATTGTTGCATTATTAACAGCAATTGTTCCACTTATGGTTATTCTTTTTGAAATACCTTTGTTAAATGAAGAATACGGACTGTTGATAAAAGAATTAAAATCAGATTTTACACTTCTTATTTTATGGGTTGGTGCATTTGCCTTATTTGCATTTTTGTTAACACTAATTAGGGAAATAATAAAGGATGTAGAAGATTATGAAGGTGATAGTGCCTATGGTAGACAAACATTACCTATTGTTTTAGGTGTTCTAAATTCAAAAATTATTATTATAACTTTCCTGCTAACAACTTTATTCTCTATTTTATACATTTATTTCAGATTCTTAAATGATATAATCACACTTGTTTATTTTACATTATTCTTAATTTTTCCATTGCTTTTCCTATTGTATAAAATTATTATTGCTGATAATAAAAAGGATTACCACAGGGCAAGTAATTTATCAAAGATTATTATGCTTGCTGGAATTTTATATGCCTTGGTAGCAAACTATATTATAATACAGAATTTTTAAAATAACATTTTATGTTTATACCTAATATAAACGATTATAAAATTATTCTTGCTTCACAATCACCACGAAGACATTATTTATTAAAGGAAATAGGACTTGAATTCGAAATTAAATTAAAAGAATTCGTAGATGAAAGTTATCCTGAGAATCTTTTAAAAGAAGAAATACCTCTTTATATTGCAAAAAAGAAAGCTTCTGTATTTAATAATGATCTTTCTGAAAAAGAAATTTTAATTACAGCAGATACAATTGTTTGGTTAAAAGGAAAAGTGTTGCAAAAGCCAAAAGATCAGGATGATGCAATCCGCATTTTAAACGAAATTTCCGGAGAATGTCATCAGGTTTATACAGGAGTGTGCATAAAATCTTCAGAAAAACAAAAATGTTTTACGGCTTGTACCGATGTGTATTTTAAAAAACTAACTTACCCTGAGATAGATTATTACATAAAGCATTTTCAGCCAATGGATAAGGCTGGAGCCTACGGTATTCAGGAATGGATCGGTTATATTGGTGTTGAAAAAATAAACGGATCATTCTTCAATGTAATGGGATTGCCGATACAAAAATTATATTCAGAATTAGATGATTTTATAAACAGTTAATCGGAAATTAATATGAAAAAGTTTTTATCAATTTTTATAATTATTCTTATAGTAGTTGGGTTTAAAGCAAAAGCAGATGAGGGAATGTGGATTCCCTTGTTAATTGAAAAGTATAATATAAACGATATGCAGGCAAAAGGGTTTAAACTTAGTGCTGAAGATATTTACAGTATAAATCAGGCATGTATAAAAGATGCAATCGTAATTTTCGGAAGAGGTTGTACAGGAGAATTAGTTTCAGATCAGGGATTATTATTAACAAATCATTATTGTGGTTATGGCGCAATACAAAAGCATAGTTCAATAGAACACGATTATTTAACCGACGGATTTTGGGCAATGAGTAAAGAAGAAGAATTGCCAAATCCTGATTTAACAGTAAAGTTTCTTAAGCATATTGTAGATGTTACAGATGCAATTTTAACCGATGAAAATAAAAATTTGCCTGAGAAAGAGAAAGCATTGAGCATAGAGGAAAATATAAAGAAAATAAAAAACAATGTGAGTGGTGAGGATTATATAAATAGTATAGAATCATTTTATTATGGAAATCAATACTTTTTATTTGTGTATGAAGAGTATAAAGATGTGCGGTTAGTAGGTGCTCCACCATCTGCAATTGGTAAATTTGGTGGAGATACTGATAACTGGATGTGGCCACGACATACAGGAGATTTCTCAATTTTTAGAATTTATGCAGACAGTATTAATAATTCGGCAGAATATTCAGAAAATAATGTTCCGTATAAACCAGCAAAATACTTACCTATTTCTATAAAAGGAATAAAAGAAGGTGATTTTACTTGGGTTCTTGGTTATCCTGGAGGAACAATGCAGTATGTCACTTCAGATGAAATTAAACTCATTAAGGATGTAAGAAATCCAAATAGAATTCAAATACGAGATAAGCGTCTTAGGATTATGAATTCGTATATGGAAACAAATGATACCATAAGAATAAAATATGCAGGTAAAAATGCACGGACAAGTAATTCCTGGAAAAGATGGAAAGGTGAAATTATTGGCTTGGAACGATTAAATGCAATTGAAAATAAAGTTGCCTTAGAAAAGAAGTTCAATACATGGTCAATGAATAAAGATGAATATAAAAATATTCTACCTGAATTATCGAAAGTATATGAAAATAAAGAAGAGAATGTAATTGCTTATGATCACTATCGGGAAGCTATAATGGCTGTAGAAATTATTCGTTTTGCTTCAGGTTTTTCTAAACTAATAGAAATGGAAGAGTCTGAAATAACTGATGAAATATGGAATCAGGAAATAGAGAAGAATAAAAAAGGAGTAGAATCTTTCTTTAAAGATTATGTTCAGTCAATTGATGAAGAAATTTTCAATGAATTGCTTCCTATATATTTTCTAAATGTTGATCCAGAGTTTTATCCTGAAATAGAATCTATTGGAGATTACAATGAGTTTATTGAAAACCTTTATGGTTCAACTATTTTTAATAAAAAAGAGAAGATCCTTGAGCTTTTAGAATCTGAAACGAAAGATGAAGTTATTAGTTTAACAGATGACCCTGTTTATAAATTATACTCATCATTTAATAAAGTATATAAAGATCAGATATATCCTGTTTACGATTCGTTAAATAAGAGATCTGTAAATTTATACAGAGGATATATGAAGGGACTTATGGAAATGGAAAAAGGTAAAATATTGTTTCCAGATGCAAACTTTACAATGCGAGTATCTTATGGTGAAGTAAAAGGCTCTTTGCCTCGTGACGGAATTATTTATCAGTATTATACCACGTTAGATGGAGTTATTGAAAAAGATAATCCAAATATTTATGATTATAATGTGCCCGATAAATTAACTCAACTATATGAAGATAAAGATTATGGTAGATATGAGGTCGATGGAACTGTGCCTGTTTGTTTTATTGCCACAAATCATACTACCGGAGGTAATTCAGGTAGTCCGGTTTTAGACGCAGAGGGTAATTTAATTGGATTAAATTTCGACAGAGTATGGGAAGGAATAATGAGCGACATGGTTTTTGATCCTAAGCAGAGCAGGAATATTACATTAGATATCCGCTATCTGTTGTTTATTGTAGATAAATTTGCAGGTGCTTCTCATTTAATTGATGAGATGACAATAATTGAATAATACAATGGCGCTTTTTGCGCCATTTTTTGATTTGCTATGAGTCAAATAAAGGTTCGTATAAATGGTAGAGGAAATGCATGGCCTGTTTTTTTAGGTCAGGAGCACCCATTTTATAACAGATTTAATTATGAAGATTTGGCCAATGCATCATGTTCTATCATAAAATCTTCTGAAAGTAAACCTAAAGAAAAAGATATTGAATGGGAATTAATGATAGATGCCGGACATGGAGCAACTCAATATCTAATAAAAAACAGTAATAGAATTCCCGAGGCTCTTTTTTTAACACATGCTCATATAGATCACATACTTGGATTAGACTGGATAGTTCAAAGTTATTATAAGATCAAAAGAAAACCATATCCTGTTTATATGAGCAGACCATGTTGGGAAAAAGTAAAGATAATCTTCCCTCATTTAATTGACCTTGTAAATTTTGAAGAATTAGTTCCATATCAAAAGAGAGAAATTAACGAGATGTCGGGAGTAGAATTGATCCCATATCCTGTATATCATGGTAAAAGTGCTGAAGGTGCTACAATGTTCCTTTTTATTATTAAAGACAAAAATGACCAGAAAAAAATACTTTTTACAGGTGATATATTATGCCCTTTATTGAGAGATGAAGATTATGCTTCAATTTCAAATATTGATTTGCTGGTTGCTGATGCAAATAATAGATTTCCTTATCCTAAAAGTAACCACTGGAGTATTCTTATGGGAGTTGAGAACAAATCATCGGAGATTTTAAATAAATTTTTAGAAAAAAACACAATTGGACTTTTATTGTATCCTCATTTGAATAATCAAATTTCTAATAATTATGGTCGTTGTTTTGATTATTTTCTGAATAAAGAATTTCGATTATCAGACTTTTCATTTTCTGTAAGTTCTTTTATTGAAATGATTAATCCAAAAAAATCAGTTCTAATTCATTATAGTGGAAGTGAAGATGAAAAATATTATAACCAAAAGATTTTAAATACTTCAGAATTAGAACTTTGGGCAAAAGCTGAATTTAATAAAATTAACATAAAAACTGAACTTGTTGTACCATATGTTAGTCAACATATGGATTTTTCATAATGCAGAATATCAGTTAGATACATGTGTCAAGAAGCCTAAGGCATGACTTATGTCATATATGTTTCTAAGAAATATCATGTTCTTCCGTATTTATGAATTCTATATTTATTTCTGAAAATCAAACAATTAAAACTAATTTAAGTGTTATAAAAATAACACTGTTAAAGAAATAACATTAACTAAATAAAACTAAATCAAAATGCCAGAAATTAAAGAAATAGTTAAGGATTTAGCTGACAAGCATGGAAGAAACCGAGAGAGTTTGCTTCCAATTTTGCAAGGAATCGTTATTGAAGAAAGATTTATTTCAGATGTTGCCATGACAGAAGTTGCAAGAGAGTTAGATATGTCTGCTGCACTTGTTTATGGTACTGCAACATTCTATTCTTTTCTTGACACAAAACCCCGAGGGAAATTTGTAATTAGGATTTGTAGAACTATTACCTGCGACATGAAAGGTAAAAGACAGCTGATTAAACTTTTGGAAGATTTACTTAAAATTAAAGTTGGAGAAACGACAAAAGATAAAAAATTTACTTTACTGGAAACCAACTGTCTTGGCTGGTGCCATAAAGGTCCTGCTATGCTTATTAATGAGCAGGTATTCACTGAACTTAATGAAGATAAGGTTAGCGAAATAATCGGTGATTATATGAGAAATAATTAATTATCAATTTGTTAAATAGATTGTTATGATGGATAAAAAATTAAAAAGAGTAGACCTTATATTCAGCGAAGAATGTGTTTGTAAAGATGTACTTACAACATCGCTTAAAAAGTCTAACGATGATATTCTTAAAGATATCCTTGATTCAGGATTAAGAGGACGTGGTGGAGCTGGTTTTCCTACTGGTCTAAAATGGAAATTTACTGCACAAGAAACAAGCGAAGAAAAATATGTTGTTTGTAATGCCGATGAAGGTGAGCCAGGAACATTTAAAGATAGAGAAATTCTATCAAGAGTGCCTTTAAAGGTATTTGGTGGAATGGCTATTTGTGCTAAAATAATTGGGGCAAAACATGGTTATGTATACTTAAGAGGCGAGTATCAGTTCCTTAAAGCTGAATTGGAAAAAGCTTTAGTAGAGTTTCATGCTACTATAAAGGAATTGGGATTTGATTTTCAAATACATATTTTAATGGGTTCAGGAGCCTACATTTGTGGTGAAGAAAGTGCTTTGTTTGAATCTATGGAAGGTAAAAGAGGAGAACCAAGAAACAAACCTCCATATCCAACCATTGCAGGTTTCAGAAATAAACCAACTGTAATCAATAACGTAGAAACTTTAGTTTATGCTTTTATGATTTGCAGAATTGGGACTGAAAAATTCATGGAGTTAGGTACTACTGACTCAAGAGGTTCTAAAGTATTTTCAATTTCAGGTGATACTCCGATTGCTGGAATTTATGAACTAGAGTTAGGTATGTCTTTAGAAGATTTCGTTGAAGATTTTGGAGATGGTGATACAAAAGCTGTTCAGGTTGGAGGTGCATCAGGATTCTGCGTTCCAAGGAAAAAATTCAAGGACACAATAATTGGATTCGAAGGTGTTCCTACAGGAGGTTCAATGATGCTTTTCAATAGTTCTCGATCAATGTATAATGTATTAAAAAATTACGTTGAGTTTTTCGAAGAGGAATCTTGTGGTCAGTGTACTCCTTGCCGTGTAGGTTGTCAACAACTTAAAATAGGTATAGAAGCAGTTAAAAAAGGTGAAAAATCTGTTCATTATCTTGATACCTTGCAAAAATTGGCTGATACTATGAAAGTAACTGCTAAATGTGGCTTAGGTCAATCAGTAGCGAATTCATTTTCTTCTATAGTTGATAACTTTAAAGAAGAAATGATTTATTAACCTGAATGCCCTGTCTGCCGACAGGCAGGCGTCAGGCAAGTTTAATTATTGATGTAAAAAAATAAAATTTAAATAAACATGGCTAATACAGTAAATATAAAAATAGACGGAATCGACATAAGTGTTGAGGCTGGAAAAACTGTTCTTGATGCTGCAAAGGAATTAAATATTCATATTCCTACTCTTTGTTATCACGAAGATTTATGTGTAGCTGGTAACTGTAGAGTATGTGTTGTTGAGCAAGAAGGTGCTAAGAATCTTGTTGCTTCATGTGCAATGCCTGCTCAAGAAGGAATGGTTATTCATACAAATACTCATAAAGTTAGAAATGCGAGAAGACACGTTGTAGAACTTTTACTTTCAGAACATAATGCTGATTGTACAAAATGCTATAAAAATACAAAATGTGAATTGCAGGATCTTGCGAGTGAAATGGTAATCAACGAACATATGTTTCTTGACCTCGTACCTGAAAAAAATTATACTGTTGACAAACAGTCTTCATCAATTATTAAAGATGATAGTAAATGTATTCGTTGTCAACGTTGTGTAAGAACTTGTCATGAGTTACAGCATGTTAGTGCTTTAGGTGTAGCATACAAAGGTGATCAAATGAAGATTTCTACCTTCTTCGAAAATCCGATGTATGATGTTGTTTGTACAAATTGTGGTCAGTGTGTAAACCGTTGTCCTACAGGTGCATTAATCGAGAAGAACTATATTGATCAGGTGTGGGATGCTATTTATGATCCAGATACGCATGTTATAGTTCAAACAGCTCCAGCTACTCGTATTGCTTTGGGTGAAGATTTAGGTATGGAATCAGGAAGTATTGTAACTGGTAAAATGGCTGCTTCATTAAGAAAATTAGGTTTTGATTCAGTTTTAGATACAGACTTCACTGCTGATTTAACTATTATGGAGGAAGGCACTGAATTACTTACCAGACTTAAGAAAGTATTAGTTGATAAAGATGAAAGCGTTAAAGTTCCAATGTTTACATCTTGTTCTCCAGGTTGGATTAAGTTCATTGAACATATGTATCCAGACTATTTAGATAACTTATCAACTTGTAAGTCGCCACAGCAAATGTTTGGTGCTCTTGCTAAAACATATTATGCTCAAAAGAGAAATATAGATCCTGCAAAAATCGTTAGTGTATCTATTATGCCTTGTACAGCTAAGAAATTCGAAGCTGCACGTCCAGAAATGAGAGATAGCGGATTTCAAGATGTTGATTTAGGTATTACTACTCGTGAGTTAGCTGTAATGATTAAGCAAGCCGGAATTAATTTTCAGGAACTTCCTGATGAGAAATTTGATAGCATTATGGGTGCATCAACTGGTGCTGCTGTTATTTTCGGTGCTACTGGTGGTGTTATGGAAGCAGCTCTTCGTACAGCATACGAAATTGTTACAGGAAGAGAAGTTCCTTTCGAAAACTTAAATATTACTGCGGTTCGTGGTATGGAAGGTGTTCGTGAAGCAACTGTCAAATTAGAAAATGTATTACCTGCATGGAGTTTCTTAGAAGGTGTAGAGTTAAAAACGGCCGTAGCACATGGTTTAACTAACGCACACCAAATAATGGAAGCTATTAAAAAGGGTGAAGCAAATTACCATTTTGTTGAGGTAATGGGTTGTCCTGGTGGATGTATTGGTGGCGGTGGTCAGCCAATTCCAACTACACCTGAAATCAGAAGAAAACGTGCTGAAGCAATATATCGTGAAGATGAAGGTATGGAGATACGTAAGTCTCATGAGAACCCTGAAGTTCAACAAATTTACAAAGATTTTCTTGGTGAACCTTTAAGTGATAAATCTCATTGGTTGTTGCATACTCATTATCATAAAAGAAAGAGAGTATAATTAATCTCACTATATTTTTTAAAGGATAGCATATTGCTATCCTTTTTTTATTACTTCATCATAACTATCATGCTTCCTGTGATATAAGCCACAACCCACCATACATATGCTAATAATGTATATCTGTGTAAAGATTTCGGCACATCTGTATTTGAACCATTCTTTTTATAAAATTTCCATATCATTACCACATCAATTAGCATTGCTACTAAAGCCGAATATCCAAGAAAACCATGCAAAGTAAATGGAGTATTTGATGATCCAACTATCATGCAAATGGTTGCTGTTATGTCCAGTATTATTCCTAACGTAATAAATATCAAAACTGTTTTTATAATACGCTTTCGTCTTTGTTCAGTAATAACACCTATTGAATAAGAAATAAGTGCAAGGGTTACAATAACAGCCCCAATCATTGAAATAATTTTCATAAACTTTATAATTAATTAGTATTGCATTATTTCTATTGAAGGATATCCTTTAACGCCATCCTCATTATAATACTTTGTAAATCTTAATTTATAATCAATGTTATCCACATTTTTTAAAATATATGAATGATAATCCTGTACTTCGTAAATATTATCTGAATATACTTTCCAATCATATCCAATAGCATCCTGATTACCGGAATAATCATAATTAGAAAATAAATCAGAAGTAATTTCATAAAAGTAATTAATTGTATCTAATGCAACATCAATATTTTTATAAGGATTTAGAAGAACTCCACGAACCAGGTAATCAGTTGGAGTTCCGTAATTATCAGGAATTACTGTAGAATACTTAGTAAAGCATATATCCCAAAGTGATTTATCAGGTTCCTGAACATCGAGGTTACCTCCATCTTCAAAAGAAAATAAGGTAAAATTAACAGTAGTATCTTTAGGGATTTTTAAATAATATTCATCGCTATTATCAAGATTTGCAAAATGAATATAAAAAGTATCCGTTTCCAGCTTTTCAAAAACAATCTTTTTTAATCCAAACTCTTCGCCTGACTCATTTTTCCCACGATCAATTATGTATACATATTCATTAAAAACAGGATTATCTGTATCTGAAAAATCAGCCCAATCAATTAAAGCTGTAGAATCTAAATTTCCAGATGAATTATCAAAAAACATCTCACTGGCCATATTTGATTTTACCGAATAAAAATCAGTTTCAAAAGTATTTCCGGCATACATATAGCGGGCATAGTTTAATATAATATGGTAGCCATCTTTTGATGACTCAAAACCTACGTCCCAATCCGAGTAATGATGTTGAGAAACAATAGATTGATCGGTTATACTAAAATAAGTTTGATATTCATACATGGAGTATGGTATTTCGATCTCATCAATTTCGAAAGGAATAATTTGTTCATCATCTTTAAAACAGCTAGTCAAAAACAATCCTGTCAGAATAAGGCTTATATAGAAAATTCTTCTCATATTACTTAAAAATATTGTATGATAAACGCATAAAATATATTCTTCCATATCCCACGGGACTACTATTGCCATTAGTATGTGCTGTTCCGGTTCCTCCGCCAATTACATCAATGGAAGTATTATTAAAAATATTTTTAACACCTGCAGAAACAGTTAACCTGTTTGTAAAAAATTTCCTTAATAGTGTTAAATCCATATTATGATAATCATCAAGGGTGGTAATATTAATTTGATCGTTTTCATCAACATCATATAAATATGACTTACCGGTATATTTATAACTTAATGAAACCGAGAGCCCAATTTTCTGAATTTGATTTGATATATTAACATTCAAATCAGGAGAAAATTTATAATCAGCAAGGCTTTGTTTTTTAGTATCAAAAGAAGAGTAAGTGCCAGTTTCTCCGACACTTAAAACAAAATCCATGTAAGGGTAAAATTTATATTGAAAAGATATCTGTCCTCCGAGCGTATTATAATTTAGAATATTGATATATTGATATACAGGATCTTTCGAATCCGGAATTTGTCTTTTTGCCAGATAAATAATATTATTCATATTATTATAAAACAACCCGAGTTCTACGTGTGAATAATGAAGCTTTTGTTCTTTTTCACTGTTGAAACGTATAGCAAAATCGAAATTATTTCCATACTCCGCTTTTAAATTTTCATTGGGCTGGATGTTATGGTTAATATCAACAAAATAAATATATAATTCTTTTAATGATGGTGCTCTGTATCCTCTGGCATATGATCCCCGCAGTGTAAATAGTGAAAGTATATTCCATTTTATGTTTAGAGAAGGTATAGGAGGAACTTCAAATTGAGTATTATAAGCTAACCTTATTCCAGGTTGAATACTTAATTTATTGCTAATTTTATACATAAAGCTGGTAAAAACAGCATAATCACCAATTTCCTTTTCATTGTCATGAATCTTTTCACCTTTAGCAAGTTCATAATTAATATCAATCCCTGACACAAAATTCAGTTTCTTTTCTGTGTTATTCCCGATTAAAACACGGTATAAAAAAGCATTAAATTTGGTAGTATCTTCTTCAGATAGTATTGAAGTTAATTGGTTGAGATCTTTGAAATATGTAAGGTTTCTTCTTTGATAATATGAATGTGAACCAAGCATATTCAATGTGTAGTTATTACTTGTTTTTTGTGTGTATTCCAGTCTGTTTGAAGTTCTGGTAGAATAAAACCAATCATCAAAAGCCGTATAATATTGAGGTGGTAAAAGGCTTCCTTTTGATTGAAGTCGCTCCCGCATAAATGATGATTGATATTTAATTTTATTTCTTTTATTTGATAAAGTGTAGTACAAATCTGCATTATATTGTTCCTTGGGTTTCCACTCACTGAAGCGTTCTTCAATATTTAAATAACTGTTTACAATATTATTATTTTCAGAAAATCCATTAAAGAAATTACGTCCACCGGAAACTGCAAAACTATGTTTTCCTATTTTCGACGAAATTCCCCCGTCAAAATTGTAAGTACCCACAGTTTCATAATAAGCATTTGCTCGTGCTGTTAGCTTTGAATATTCGTTTTCCTTTGTAATAATATTAATTGCTCCTGCCAAAGCATTACTCCCGTATATAACTGAAAGCGGGCCTTCGACCATTTCTATATGATCGATATTGTATAAATTCAACTGGCTAAGATCAATATTACCTCCTAATCTGCCAATTACCGGAACACCATCAACAAGTATTTTTACATTATTTCCCGATAAGCCTTTTAAACGCATACTCGTTCCTAAAGCAGGGTCGTGATTTAATTTTACGTTAACTACATTTGACATGATATCAGACAAATTAGTAGCGGCCTTCATTTCAATATCACGTCTATCAATAACTTTTACATTATAAATTGATTGATCGGCCTTTTGTGGTATAAAATCAGCAGTTATAACAATATGGTCAAGATCGAATACTTCAGGATATAAATTTACAATATGATCCTTTTTGGCACCTAAAGTATCAACTTGTTTTTTATATCCAATAAATGAAACAACTACAACAAATTCTTTAGAGTCTGGAATATTTACATTTCCGTCTTTATCGGTAACAAAATAATATTTTTGATTCCCGATTAAATCTTCAAAACAAACATGAGCAAAGGGTATTGTCTCTTTGCTTTTAAAATCAACAACAGTAATTTTATTGTTTTGCCCATATAAATGAACAACCATAATAAAAAAGAATATAAGAATTGAGCTCCTTTTCCCGATCATAATCTAATTATATAATTCATTCTATTAAAAAGAAGGTTAAGATCTTGTCAAATTTTCTTAACCTTCTAATTAATAATATTATAACATTATAACGTAGTTATGTCAAATGTAATATTTCCTGTTGAAGAGCCCTCGAATTCTTTAAATATTATCTTATATACATGCTCATTTTGATCTTTTACAAAATAAATTCTATCTGAATCAACTGCATACAGGAAGGTTCCCATATCAAAATCTTTCCAGTCTGATCCTATTTCTGTAATATTATCATCAAATTCTGTGTCAACGTATGTTTCAATTGATAAATCAAGAACATCATCTTCATCAATAGCTAAAACAACTCTATTCTGTTTAACTCCTATAACATTATAATTAATTGAATTATCAATATATTTCGTAAATAGTAAATCCCATGTTGCTGCATCCGGTTCCCTATCGGCAACAATTGATTCGTCAACAATTGAATAATAAACAAAATTACTTGATAAATCTGCAAATGAAATAGTTTCTGAAACTTCATTTGTTCCATCAATATCAGAATATTTGAAGGTATATTCCTGAGACATTGCATTTTTTTCTTCAACGAATATTCTCTTGAAATCGCCATTTATAAGTTCAATAATATACATTGCAACTCCTTCAACGTTATGAGTAGTCATATTATACTCTCCCCAACCATAATTTGGGTGTTCTGTTGCATTCTGTCCAAAAGCACCTTCTTCCCAGCTTTCATCAGAATTATATAATACATCCCATTCAAAGTACCCAGCTGTATCAATAGCATTCGACCAGTTCCAGCCATCAGTTGTTGGATATTCTTTTAAAGTAACTCCGGCTCCGTCGTTAATTAATATCGAAGAGCTCATTGCATCAACACTAAATGCTACGTCCCAATTTGTTCTTGAAACTTCTGCTACAACTCCATTACTTAAACTATAGTAGATATCGTTTACATAATCTATTCCCATTGTTAACGACTTTTCATTTGAGTCATTAACCAGATTATCATCTTTATCACATGAATAAAAGCTAATTGCAAAAACTGCTAATAAAATAATTAAAACATTCCTTTTCATATTTTTCCCTTTTTAAAATTTGAATAATTTATAATGTAAGATTTAAAAACTCTTTTTTATGGCTGCAAAGTAACAATTTGTTTAACAATTTTTCATCGTAATTGTTGATATTTAGCCATGTTAATTATGTTTTTTATAGTTCTGATACTTCTTTGTCATATTTATTTCTTTGACATGGTATTTTAGATTATACTTCACTGATAATAAAATTTAACTTATAAGCTGATCATAAGATGATTGATAAAAAAGATATCCTTTATATTTTAATATATCGTTCATATAAATTAAAAATGGCTTCTCTTAGTTTTCCTCAGTATCGATTAATACAACATCATTTTAAATGAAGAAGGACTGTTTGAGACTAGATATCTAATTTTATACTGAATAGAATCTTAAAAAGTCTTTTACCAACTTTTTATAATTTATAATGATTTATTTAAAACTATTCTTCCAGAGTTCTTAAATAATTTATAATTAACCATCTTTCTTCTTCATCGTTAATCTTTTTTTCAAAACTTGACATTTCGTCTCTACCAATAATCGATTTGTAATATAATTCCCCGTCAGTTTGTGCCTGAACTTCTTCTGAACCCAGTTCACGCATTGCTGTTTCTAAAGTTTCTGCTTTTTTACCATCACCATAACCTTCATCGCCATGGCATGAGGCACAGTGTAATTCATAAAGTTCACTTCCATAGTCGTCATCAGAATCCGCGTAGGGATTTTTCATATTTTTGTATTTTTCAGGAACTACCCACTCGTTTGATAATGTGTAACCCATAGACATTAAGAAAAAGCTACTAATAATTAATGATACAAATACAATTTTTGAAGTTTTCATAGTATTATTTTTTAGGATTTATTATTAATTCTTTTACTTAGTAGTAATCCAAAGATTGCAATTACAATTGTTGAAACAATCATGAACACCACATAAGATATAGATGCTGCATTTTTATTTTTATTTTTTTCTTTTACCAAGGGAGTACCCCAGCTTTTAGTTGTGGTTAATTCAACAATTTGATAATTTTTTTCATCCACATTAACCAGGATATTTATATTTCCATTTTTATCTCCCGGGATATCATCTGGAAAAATAACTGTTGCTTTTCCATTAATTAATTTGCCATTAGCAATTTTCAAATCGGCAAATATCCTGTCAACAAATACTATAAAATCTATTTCTTCAAGTGGAATGGATAAACTATCTATAACAAATTCAAGTGCACTCAAATGAATTGTTTTCACAGAGTTTTCTTCAATTAAATTTGCATAAAGAAACAGATCTTTCATTTTCGATTTTTTACTTGCTTTTTTATAAGTTTCGTTACCTTCAAATTTTGCATACAAAGTATATTTTCCTTCTTCATCCCTGAAGTAAGAAAAGTCTTTATCAATTACAAGACTTGCGAAACCATCTTCGTTTGAATTGATTGTAGCCAGCAATGTTTCACTATCTTCAGTTTTCATGGTAACATCAATCGGAACGTTTTGTAGTGGTTGAAATTTACCTTCAACACGCGTTCGAATAGTGACTTCAACAAGTCGGTATTCATTTATAATTTGTTTGTAATCCATACTCATATACACTTTTTCTTTTTTTTGCGCATAGGAAGACAAAGTAGTTAAAATGAAAATTATTGATAAACTTACTCTCCAAAAGGATATTAAGTATTTATTTGATAATTGAGTCATAGCTATTTATCATTTAGTTGATACATTGTGCGTTTCAAGGTCCAGATATTTTTCTCCCAGCGTATATAGAAAGAGCATTATGGTTAATGAAAACATTGCAATAGACCACTCCCATATAGTTGGGAAATAGGATATAATTGACTCACTTTCCAAAAAGTGCGGGAAAATAGGATGAATCTGTCCTAACATAACCATATTCATTCTTTCAATACCTAAGCCTACAAAAACAAGAATAGCTGCAAGCAGTTTACCTGAGAATGTTTTTCTGAAATTTGGAATTATCATTATAGCAAATGGAACCATTAATCCAATAAAGATTTCAATTCTATAATGCCATGTTTCTACCATATAACTCAGAGCATCGAATTCAGGTCTGTTCGCATATAACCCGATTAATATTCTCCAAATAGAGAAAAGAAGAGTAATACCAATAAAAGCAGCAAAAATTTTTGATAAGCTTTCATACATTCTGGTTAGACTTTTGGGTATTCCGTTATATTTTAGTTTATATACGATTAAACTAAAAAAGAATATTGCTGATATACCAGCAATTATAGATGAGAACAAAAAGTAAACCTGAATAAATTCACCAAAAAATGTTGGACGGGCTTCAATAAAACCAAAAACTGACCCTAACGTAGTTAAAGCTGCAATTTCAAGAATTAAGGCTGATATAGAAAGGATCTTTTTTATCTTTTCTGATCCAATTCTTTTATGTATTTGCCAAAACTTTATACTTAATATAATAAGTAAACTCATATAAAATGCTCCCATCCACCAAATTGGAGATTTAAGGTTTGGTGAAATAAAATAATAAAACATATGTAATGGATCGCCTAACTCCAGGCCCATTGAAATAAATCCGGCAATTAAAGCAATTAGCCCGATAAATAGAGATCGTTTTACTATTGGGTCAAATCGGGAGAATCCGAACACCATTGAAAGTGATGCAACTATTGTTGCACCTGTGCTTGTCAGTACAAAAAATACATAACTTGCTATAAGTAATGTCCAGGGTATTGTATCATCAGCATGAAAAACCGTATCGCTACCTTTTGTATATAGTCGAATAACAGTATAAAATCCTAATGCCAGGAAAATGCCAAGAAATCCAATCCAAAGTGTATATAATTTTTTAGTTTTCATAATTAGCTGTTTTCAGTTTCGTCAAAAGGATAAATTCTATCTACTGGTGGTAAATAATAAACATTAGGCTCTGTACCATAATGCGGAAGATACCTATATGCAGATTTCTTTTCAATGAGTTCACTTAACCTGTGAGTTTCGTAACCATTTGTTACAGTATCTTCGTACATATCGCCAAAGTAAATTACACCTTCTGGACAAGCCGTTGCACAATGTGGTAATTTGTCATTTCTGGCAAGATCCGGGCAAAAATCGCATTTACCTACAGTTCCTTGTTTTACTGGAACACTTGTTTCAGGTGAATATTCAATACCTTCGAATTCTTCTTCCCTGAAGGGTTTTTTCCAATGGAATACTCTTGCTTCGTAAGGACACGCAACCATACAATATTTACAACCGATACATCGGTCACTATCAATAAGTACTAATCCATCATCTCTTTTATAAGTTGCATATACAGGACAAACATCTACACATGTGGCATTATCACAATGGAAGCATGGTTTGGGAAACCAATAAGGCGCAGTTTTTTCAGTATCCTGCATTTTTAATACTTTGATAAATTCTTGTTCAGGACGCAACTGGTGTGCATATTGACAAGACTCAACACATGCTCTTGCGTTTTTGCATCGAGACAAATCAATAACCATTACAAATTTTCGGTTTGGTATACCTTGACGTGCTGCTTTATCTACTGCTGGTTTAGCATATGATGTCATATTTTGAAGTTGATTTTTATCAACTTCAATAACTTTACCGTCAGTAGTAAGAAGTTTTATTTTATCACCTGATAATGGTTTATCGTCATGTCCCGTACTGTTAGAAAGCAAAGGCAGGCCAATTAAAGTTCCTAAACCTGCTCCAAAAGTATATCGTAGAAATTTACGCCTGCTTTTTTTATTATCTTTTTTCATGTCAAAGATTTATTATTAAAATCTGACAGTGATATTAAAACCTAATAATATACCTTCACTATCGAATTTATTTGTATTCATTACATAATTTTTTTGAGCCATAATGTGCTGGTAATTTGATGCAAAAATCTGGAAAGCATGTGTACTGGTACTTACTTCCAACCCTAAGGCAGCACCTGGCTGAATATCTTCCTGATAGTCGTGAACAGGATTAATATTAATTGGTTGGTGATATTCAAATAACGCTGACATTTTACCAGTAAACTTATATCTTCCTCCTAACATTACTCCGGCTTTATCGTTTTGATATTTTCGATCGACTGAATTGAAATGCGAATAACTCGGGGCAAGTTGTACCGATAATGTTTTTGTAAATTTTCTGGCAACAATAAGTTGTGCGAAATAAGAAAATCGATCTATGTATTCATAATTAGACCCGAACAATTCTTCATCTCTCGAGTCAAGTACTACATTAGCATGTATTGATAATGAAATTGGCATACTTCCTGATCTGGTTTGTTCCAGAATAAGGTATTTACCATTTAGGTCTTGAAACTTATTATTTTTCTCAGTTCCTATTCCAATTGTTAATTTATCTGTTATACCATATTGTAATCCAAGCCTGATATTAGATGCAGCATAAATCCCAAACAAATCGGAGAACCCGTTGTCCATACTTCCAAAGCGGTGATGTATAATTAGTTCCAGCTCTTTTGCAGAAGAACCTACAATTGTTTGATTTTCGATTAATGTTGAAGCTTCAAAGGGATTACGAACGGGTTTATCTTCTTTTTTTTCAGTTTCCTGTGCAAAGGTTATTGTGCTGGTTAAGGCAATTAATAACGTTATGAAAGATTTTAAAATATATTTTTTCATGATTTTGTTTTTATATCTTATAATAATTAGTTGTTTTCAGCACTATCTTCTATCCATTTCAGAATAATGGCCAGTTCCTCTGCACTTAATGAATTATTTCCACCAGGATGATCTCCGTTTACTTTCTCATACAGCTTACTGGATTCAGGAGCTTCAGTATTTATATAATTACCATTAATAAGGTTGTTATAAGCATTACCAGTTGTTAAAACCGGACTGGTAGAAGAATGGCATGTAATACATTTATCCTGAAAAACAGGTTCTATCTGAGTTGAAAAAATTATTGGATCCTCTGGTATTTCTATTTCAACCGGTTCAATAAACTTATATTCACATGAAGAAAGAAGTAATGTGATGAACCCTAAAATATATATTAATCTATTTTTCATATTATTTTCTTTTAACCATAAAGAAGTTGTTTAGAAAATCTAAACAACTTCTCTATAAAAATTAACAATTTTATTATAAAGCTTCAATGGAATTTTGCAATAATGCCAAAATATATGGCGGATTATGAACACCCATACTTCTATCTTCTTGTACTGTTTTATAATTATACATTGCACCAACTGTATCAATTCCATAAGTTCCCGGAACAAAATAACCACTGGCATCCAGCAAACCAGCGGCATCTAATGCTGATTCTAATGCAGCAAGCTTTGCAGTAACAGTAGTTTGTACACCGTTGTAATCAAAGTCAGTTAATCCCGAATGACATTCATTACAAGTTGCTAAACTTGGCTCCATTGAATGATCTTTATCTGTCATATGACACTGAGTACATGAGCCTGCTTTATGAGCATGGTCAGAACTTGGGTAAGTTTCTGTTCCTGAAATTTCGTATCCTTTAATTCCCGCAACAATTGTAGATTGTGGTCCATGGTGAGGCCCATAACGCTTACTTGTTATTTCAAAGAATCCAGTTCCATCATCTACAGGAGTATTTTCTCTGGGTTGGTGGCAATTAGCACATAAATTACTATTGTTTCCAAAATCTAATGTAGTTGCTCCTTCATCCATTAACAAAGCTACGGCTGTGTTAGTTCTCAGAGCATAATCCTGACCGTCGTTTTCAAAATCAAGAGTTTTGTGAAAATCATGACAAGTTTCACACTGAATTGCTGTTGGAATAGCAAATCCTGTGGCAGTTGTGTCATGGCCGGTATGCTGTGTCTCAATAAAACCTTCATTTGAATGACATTTTGCACAATCATTTCTGCTTCCTGCATACCCAACAGCACCACCAGCTGCGTGAACAGATTCATTATAATCACTTGCAATTAATGTTTTTGTTGTTGTATTATGGCATTCAAGACAAACAGTATTTCCTGCAGTACCAGGAGTACCATCAGAACCATCTATACCATCAATACCATCAATACCATCTGTTCCTGCCGAACCAGCCGGTCCCTCACATGACATTGATAATACACCTAAAAAGAATGCAATACTTAATAATTTAATTAATTTTTTCATGGCTATATTTATATAATTAATGAATTGATTATCTCGATACCAAAATAGATATAATGCTATTTATTTTTTATTTTTAAGTATTGATTGTTATACAAATAACAGATGATTGTAATCAATGAATCGAACATTTAACATCAATTCACGTATTGATATAAGTCAATAAAGAAATTAAGATATTAATATCTTATTATGTATTTTTCAAAATTCAAAAGTTATGATGGATATAAACACTAAAGTATCATGCAAAGAGTGCAATCACGGATGGGAAAATTTTAAAAATCTAACTGAAGAAGAACTAAATTATGCGAATAAAAATAGATTTCAGGCCGATTTTAAACCAGGCGAGATAATTTTAAAACAAGGCACTCCTTCATCTAATGCAGTTTTTCTTATTAGCGGTATGGCAAAAATATATATAGAAGGTTATGATAATAAAAGAATGATGGTAGGCATAGCTAAACCAAGACGATTAATAGCAGGGCCTGGTACTTATGTCGATGAAAGACATCATTATTCAGTTGCTGCATTAACTGATGTATCTGCTTGTTTTATTAAAATGGATGTTTTAAAAGAGCTTGTTCATCGGAATAGCAAATTTGCGGAAGGATGGTTGCGGGATATAAGTGAAAAAGCATTGGGAACATTTTATAAATTTTTAAGTCATACACAGAAAAAAATGCATGGACGTTTGGCCGAAACCTTAATATATTTAGCTGATGAGATTCATAACTCAGATGATTATACTATGCTTTTATCAAGACAAGAATTAGGCGAATTATCAGGAATGGCTAAAGAAAGTGTTGTTCGAATATTAAAGGTTTTTTCAGAAGATAAAATTATTGAAGATAAATGCCCTCATATTAAAATCCTGAAAAGAGAAAAACTTCAAATGATTTCAAAAAATGGATAAAAATTAATATAAATACTTAGGTTAATGAAAAAGAAAAGTAATTTCCTGTTTACTCCCTGGTTCATGGGAGTTTTGTTTGTAGTATTTGCAATGTCAATGGCTTTTGCCACATTTTATGAAAATGATTTTGGTGCTATTGCAGCCAAATCTTTAGTATATAATACAAAGTGGTTTGAGTTAATAATGTTACTGATGGTTGTTAACCTTATAGGGCAAATTTTCATATTTAAACTGTACAAGAGAAAAAAGATTACAATTTTATTATTTCATACAGCTTTTATTTTAATGATTGTTGGGGCTGGAATAACAAGATATTTTGGATTTGAGGGGATAGTTCATATTAGGAAAAATAATACTCAAAATATATGCACTTCAATTGATAAGTACTTAAATTTTAAAATAAATGACTTAAATGGAAATGTACTTTTTACTGATTCAAAGAAATTAACTATAACTTCAGTAAAAAAAGGAAAATACAGTAAAAATGTAAAAATTAATGATGTAGAGTATTCATTAAAATTTACAAAATATTTACCTAATGCAGCGGAATCTATTGTTGACATTGACAACGGTAAACCTGTAGTGTCTATTTTATTGTCGAAAGGGATGATGTTGCAGGAGAATATATTTTTAACTGAAGGGGAAATTAAAAATGTAAGCGGTGTTTTGTTTGGTTTTGTTGAAAATGATTCTGTTGATGTAAGAATTACAATGAAAGATGATACATTTAAAATACAATCAGAATATTCCTTAAGTGAAATGAACATGATGTCGCAAAGGGCTACTATCCATGAAAAAGGTAAGGCTGTTCCTTTTGAAACGATGAAAATTTATAAAGTAAAAGATTTTTCTGTTGTTACGGATAGGGTAAGCAAAAGTGGGATTGTTAAAGCGGTGAATTTGAATTATAAAACTCACCAAACGAATAAAAGTGTTTTAGTTTTTGAATTGGCTTACGGAAATAAATTAACAGAGTTAAATGTATGGAGAGGACAGGGAAGTAATAATAAAACAGAATTTATTAATGGACATCACGTAGTTGAAATAATTTACAATTCACTGGATATAGAATTACCATTTAGTATAAAACTTGATGATTTCATTTTAGAAAGATATCCGGGTTCAAGTAGTCCGTCATCCTATAAAAGCAATGTGGTATTAGTTGATGAAAATAATGGTGTAAATATGCCTTATTCAATATATATGAATCATATCTTAAAGTATGAGGGATGGCGCTTTTATCAATCATCTTACGATAAGGATGAGCTTGGAACAATTTTATCTGTGAATAAGGATTTTGCTGGAATGTTTGTTACATACTCCGGATATTTTATGTTGTTCTTGTTTATATTATTGTCTATGATAAATAAGAATTCTTCATTTAGAAAAGTTACAAGAAGCCTCTTTAAATCATCTTCAGGTAAGATGGTTATGTTATCAGTTTTGTTATTATTTTCATCGGGGATAGTTAATTCTCAAGATCTGCCAGCCGGAGGGCAAAGTCAAAAATTTGTGGTAGAAAAATCACTTGCTGATGAATTTGGAAAGATATTGGTTCAGGATCAGAAAGGTCGAACAGAGCCATTATATACTTTAAGTAATGATATTTTAAGAAAAGTTTCACGAGATACGAAACTGGATGAATACTCACCAATGCAAGTGTTTTTAGGAATGTACTTCGATTTTGAAAATTGGCAAAATGTACCATTAATTAAAATTTCTAATGCTGAAATTAAAAAAATGATTGGTATACAAGGAGATTACTCTGCATTTTCGGATATCGTTGATTTGCAAACTAATTTTTATAAAATAAAGCAAAATGTTGATGCTGCATATGCGAAACCATCAGGTGCCAGAAATAAGTTTGATAAGGAAATTATAAAAGTAGATGAAAGGTTAAATATTTGCTATATGATTTATTCAGGAGAATTCCTTAAAATTTTTCCGGTTAAAGATCAATCTATGAAGTGGCACTCACCAAAGGATGCGTATAAATTTGTTTCTGGCAAAGAAGATTCATTGTACTTAAGAAATATAGTTAAATTGTTTGCCCAAGGTATTCAGTCAGGAAACGCAAATGGAGATTATAAACAGGCAGATGAAATATTAAAATCAATTATTAATTATCAAAGAAATATTGCTCAATATGAATTGCCTGGTATTAAAAAAGTAAACGCAGAAATATTTTATTATAAATCAGAAATTTATGATAAACTTTTTCCTTTTTACGCAACAATTGGGTTGCTGCTTTTATTTATACTTCTTTATGGAATAATATCTCAAAGACAAATACCAGGACTGATAATTAATATTTTTACAGGACTTCTTATTTTGGGATTTGTTTTCCATACCTTAGGTTTAGCTATTCGATGGTATGTCTCCGGACATGCACCTATGAGTAATGGTTATGAGTCTATGATTTTTATCTCATGGGTTACTATATTGGCCGGATTTATTTTTAGCAAAAGATCTGTATTTGTTTTGGCAGCAACATCTGTTTTAGGTGGATTTACATTAATGGTAGCACATTTAAGTTTTATGGATCCTGAAATTACTAATTTAGTTCCTGTCCTACAATCATACTGGTTAACATTGCATGTTTCAATAATTACAGGTAGTTATGGGTTTTTAGGTTTAGGTGCTATTATTGGAATTATTGTGCTTATTCTTTATTCATTGATTTCGGAAAGTAATAAAACAAATATATTATCAACAATAGAAGAGTTAACAGTTATTAACTACAAGGCTTTGACTGTTGGGTTATATCTTCTTACTATTGGAACTTTTTTAGGAGCAGTTTGGGCTAACGAATCATGGGGCAGATATTGGGGCTGGGATCCAAAAGAAACCTGGTCGTTAATTACTATTATTGTTTATAGTTTTGTTATTCATTCCAGAATGATAAATGGGCTAAAAGGCTTATTTGCATTTAATTTGATGTCGTTATTTGGATTCTCTTCTGTTCTAATGACATATTTTGGTGTAAATTATTATTTGTCTGGATTACACTCATACGCCGGAGGAGATCCTGTGCCAGTTCCGAATTTTGTTTTTGTAAGCGGATTCTTGGTATTATCATTGTCGATTTTTGCTTATTGGAAAAGAAAAAGAGTTTAAATTAAGATTGTCATTCCGGAAGAAGCGAAGCGAATATCCGGAATCTATTTATATAAATATTCCGGCTCTAAGGCCTGAATGACAAATATATATTTATAATCCTAAAAATTGAATACTAATCCCACAAAGTAGAATTGTAGCTCCGGCAATGGCATGCATAAACCTTTCTATATTTAATTTAGGTAAAAACTTAAATCCAAATAATGAGGTAGTTACAATAAGCATCATTGTTCCAACGGTAACTGTACTGAAAATGGCTGTAACCATTATTATATCCAAAATATTGTTTTGAGCAGCAGGGTAAAGCAGAATAGGGATGAATGGTTCGCATGGTCCAAATATAAAAATCGTAAATAGAATCCAGGGTGTTAATTCTTTAATACTTTTCCTCTCATGTATATGTGAATGCTCCTTAAAATGTGAATGCTTATGAACATGAATTGTTCCGTCGGAATGTACATGTTTATGGTTGTGTTGCTTTTCCTTAATTGCTTTTCGAAAACCCCAGATAAAATAAACTAAGCCAAAAGCTATCATTAACCATGCTGCGACAGAACCACGCGTAGCTTCAATAGGAGTAAGCTTATTAACAGCAACTCCTAATAATACACCAATAAAACCAATTAAAATTGAACTACCTACATGACCAATACCACAAACTAAGGTTATAAGATTTGTTTTTAATAGTGACCATTTACGAGCTTTGGATATTACAATAAATGGTATATAATGATCAGGCCCCAAAAGGGTATGGAAAAATCCTATTGAGGCTGCCGTAATGTAAAGGGCGCGTGATTCAATATTCATATTTATGAATGTATTTAACTAAATTCCAAATTACAAAAAGCAAAGTTCAAATAAAAATCAAAAATCAATTTTTAAAACATATTTGTAATAATCCCTTTGTATTTTTGATATTGAGGTTTGGAATTTATTTGTTTATTGTGATTTGATATTTGTTATTTTTTAAAGATATTTTTTATCCTCCTCAGGAACATCAAAGTATTGTTTGTAATGACTTGAATCAGGACCTATTTGTTCAATGCTTTTATCGCTTATTTTATAAGTGCATTTTTCGCCGGCCAGACTTGAAAAATAAACTTCAAAATTTTCATCTCCATCTCTCATGTGAATCTTGACAAGTTGAGGATTCTCTTCACGGTTTAAGGTTGCATGACAGATAGGGCAATGAAATGTATATTCTTCTCCTTCGTTAATTTTGAATGTAGGGTGTGTTGTGATTGCATAATCACCTATTTCAGAGTTTAAAAAAACTAAACCCTTTTCATTTTTTTTTGACCTTGCCGATAGCAAAATTGAGTTTTTAACTCTTAATTGACTTTTACAAATCGGACAGTAATAATCTTTTGCCATAGTGTTAGGGTTTTATTGGTTTATAATGTCAATAATTTTTTGTGCTGTATTTAATACAATTTCCGATATTTCTTCTCCAAATTCAATCTTTTTTGGCTGAATTCCTAATATATAAACCGGCATTTTAAATAATTCCGATATCTTTTTTAGTGATATATTATGTGTGTTAAATGTAAAATCTTTTACTTTTTCAGCAGGTAATAATTCAGTAAAACCTTCTGTTTTACCAAAATCAACACAGTCAATAAGGATAAGAACATCAGGATTTAATGAATTTATCTTCCCTAAATAATTTTCAATACTTACTTCAACGGTTAATCTCTGAATCGAAGCAGATTCTTTAATTTTGTCACTTATAAAAACTCCTATTCCATCGTCGCTTTTTAATACATTTCCTATCCCTACAAAGAGCTTTTTTTTATTGGTTTGCTGTATTAAACTTCTTAAGTTCTCAATCACTCAAAGGTATATTTGATTATTACTTCTCTTAGACAATTAGGACAAAGAATATTAAACATATCCTTTCTTTTTAGACCGTCCTTAATATCAGATTCAGCTTCAGATTTTGATGCTAAACGAAGTTTCTCATTTAATATGTTAAGGTTTTGGATAGACGCAAATGCTTTTGGTCCAAGTTTTTTATGCATGTATTGAAGATGATCTTTTGTTGTAATAACTGCACTGCAATTTTTGCAAATAATTAGTTCTCTTTCCTGATATTCAACGTTAACTGTTCTGTCGAAAACAGCAATATCAAAAATCTTATCGGATAATTTTACACCTTTTTGGGTAATACAGTGATCCTGACATTGTCCACAAAAAATACATTTTCCGTAATCCCGTCTGATGGTACGAATTCCTTTTACTTTATTATCTTCGAAAGTAATTGCTAATGGTGGGCAAACATTAGCGCAAGTTTCACAACCAACACAGTTTTCTTCATCAACAATCGGTTTGCCCCTAAAATTTTCGAAAGGAACATGAGGTTCCTTTGGGAACTTAGTTGTATAAGCTGGTGAAAATAATGACACCAACGCTTCTTTTACTTCTCTGATTTTTGGATATTTCATTTTAGTTTAAACTTATCAACTCTTTGTAACATCTTTATAATCGTCTTTTACACTTTTATCTCCTAATTTTACTCCAAAAATATAAGCTCCCTTAACTAATGCATGTGCTGCTACGGTAGCGCTAAAAAATAGCAATGGAATAGCTATTATGGCTTTAATTCCAGCTTCTGTAAATCCGAAATGGAAAAATACGCCAATTAAAATACTGCATGTTCCGAGAGTAACGCATTTGGTTGCTGACTGTAAACGGTTGTATACATCAGGTAATCTGGTTAATCCTATGCAACCAAAAAAGTTAAATAGTATTCCTATACATATGAATATGAAGCCTATTATTTCCATGTTATTCGTTTAATTTTTTACCACTTAAATATTTAGCTAAGGTTAATGTTCCTATAAAGCTTAAAATAATCCATGCAATACCAATATCGAGAATAAATGCTCGCTTAGTTGTGATGGATAAAATAGCGCATATTCCTACAACAATAATCCCGAAAATATCAATACCAACCATTCTGTCGGCAATCGATGGTCCGCGAATTATTCGGTAAAGGCAAAAAACACATAATGCAATTTGCACATAAAGTAATATGTTCAGATAATCTATCATTCGAATATTTTTTTAATGTATTTTTCAAATCTACCTGATATTTTCTGGCTGTATTCTTCGGGATCTTCTGAACTAACATATATCCAGTGAACATAAATTTCATCATTAATAATATCTACTGTTATGGTTCCGGGCGTCATAGTTATTGAATTTGCCAGCATTGTTTTTGCGATGTTTGTTTTTAATCCCATTTTAACCTTAACTATTCCAGGTTTAATAGGCATTGCAGGGTGTAAAACAAGATAAGCAACATAGAAATTTGCTTTTATACATTCCCAGGTAAAAATGAAGAGATAAATTATTAACCAGAAATAGCGCTGAGGCTGTAAGAATGGTATTACATCTTTAATGAAATATTTTCCAAAAACAAAAGCTGTAATTAATGAGGCTACAATCCCTACAATAATATTTGAGATATCAATATTAAAGGTTAATAATAACCAAAATATAAATGCTAATATAAATAACGCAATGTATCTCATATCAATACTTAATTACCAGGTTAATGTATTCATCCAAATTTATTAATGAGTTTACAGCCGGATCCAAAATTATTTCACGAACACTTGGTATGGCCAAAACACTTAATCCCAAACATAATATTACTAATACGATCATAGAGAAACTCATGGCAAAAGGAACTTCCTTAACATCTTTAAAATTCTTGTTTTTACCATAAAAAACAGACTTTTGGAATTTTAAGAAATATGCAAGGGTTATTATGCTTACTATTACTGCCACAAATGCTAAAAGATAAAATTTAGCTTGTACAGCTGCAATTATTATGATAAGCTTACTAAAAAATCCATTAAATGGTGGTATTCCCGAAATTGACATGGAAGCTCCCAGCGAAGTAGCTGATGTTATTGGCATATTTTCTGCTAAGCCACCCAGTTGATTCATATCACGGGTATTTGTCCTGTGTTCTATAGCACCTGCTCCAAGGAATAATAAACCTTTAAATACGGAGTGGTTTACCATATGGAACAAGCTACCTGCAATTGCCAATACAGCAATACTTTCTTTACCTCCTTTTGCCAATACCATCATTCCAATTCCAAATCCCAGAATAATATAACCTATCTGGCTAATACTGGAATAGGCAAGAAGTCGTTTTATGTCCCACTGATTAATTGCTAATAATGCTCCAATTATCATAGATAGTATACCTAAAACTGTAATTAAAACACCAATTTCATATGTGAATACAAACATGTTAAAAAATAAGCGAATAATTACATAAACTCCGATTGCTTTAATGAGAACACCGGAAAGCATTGCTGAAACAGGTGATGGAGCCGATGAGTGAGCATCGGGCAACCATGCGTGGAAAGGAATTATTGCAGCTTTTAGTCCGAATCCGGTAATTAATAATATCTGTGTAAATAGTAAGAAAGCAGAACTATCATGAGTTTGGAGTACATCAGAAATATCGGCAATATTCAGGGTTTTTGTTTGCCAGTATAATAATGCAATACTAAATAAAATAAGGAATGATGCAATATTTCCTAAAACCTGATATTTGAATGATGCTTCAAGTTCGTTTTTACCAACTCCAAATGCAACCAAAGCATAGGATGCAATAACTGATATCTCAAGAAAAACAAATATATTAAAAATGTCTCCACTTAAAACAACTCCGTTCATACCGGCAATCATAAGGCAGAATAAAGCGTAGAAATTATTCTCTGATGTGTATTTGCTTATATAAGAAATTGAATAAAAGGATACCAGAAATCCAATAATACTTATAATACATAAAATGAGTTTGCTGAAGCCATCGAGCACAAGGTAAATGCCAATTGGGATATCGTCTACTGGTTGCCATCCACCA
>DAOUTQ010000218.1 GCA_030668615.1 Bacteroidales bacterium
CTTTCTCGCCACATTTAGCACAAACACAATCTCCTCCTACTCCAAAACCCCCACCATTATTCCGACCTCTTCCACCACCACTACCAAGTCCTCTTCCATTACCTAAACCCTGACCTTTACCTGAATTTCTCATTTTTATTACTTTTATAATTATTTAAAAAATAAGACCATTAGCATAAAAACACAGAAACTAAACCAAAATATAATTATGATATTTTTATTGACTAACGGCCTTATTTACAACTATGGATTAACTTAGATTTTCTAATTTTTGTTCTAAAATTGACAATTGCTCTCGAAGCATTTTTACTTCATTCTCAATTGTTTCTTTATTAGAAAATTTTTGAGTTTCCGAATAAGTATTACTTCTTCCTAAGCCTCTTCCGTTTCCATTTCTCATACCTCTTCCAAATCCAAAACTGTTATTCAATTCAGAATTTGTACTTCCGGCACAATTTCCCATACGTCGTCCTGTTAATGGACCTAAACCAACAGGTCCTGTTTGATTTCTTCCTGGCATAATTACCTCCCGTTTTTTTTATTTCCGCGACCACAACATTTACCATGTCCAAATCCTCCTGCGAGATTCAATAAATTCTGAGAATGACAGGCTGGACATTCTGTAATTGGATCACTAAATTTTGTTTTGAACATTTGTCCACAACTTTGACATTTTATAATATTATTTCTAAAATGAACATTTCCACCATCAATATTTAGTACTTTACCATTGATAATAAAATCAGCAATCTTTGTTCTGGCCTTTTCAATTAGTCGGCTAAAAGTAGGTCTTGATATTTCCATTTCTTCAGCAGCTTCTTCATGCGAAAGACCTATGTGGTCAGCCAAACGAAAAGCTTCATATTCGTCTAAACTCATTATCACTTGCTCTAAAGAAACACCTCTTACACCAATTGGTTTAAAATCCGTAAAGATTGGTGGCTCATGTACAATTCTATTATTTTTTGGTCTGGACATAAATATTTATAAATGATTTTCAGTACAAATTTAATGAACATATGTTCATTATGCAAATTATTTTACTTATTTTTGACGAAAAATTAAAATGGATATTGAAGAACGAAAAAAAGGTGCAGAAACAAAACAGGTAAAAGTCGTATTTAAAAATCTAATAAATGATCACAACACTCTGTTTGGAGGAATTGCTTTGCAATGGATGGATGAAGTTGCCTACATTACAGCAACTCGATTTTGCAGGAAGAAGGTGGTAACAGTATCTACCGGAAAAATTGATTTTAAAAAACCAATTCCATACGGAACTATTGTGGAGATTATAGGCAGAATTGCTAAGGTTGGTAGTGTAAAGCTTGAAATAAATGTTCAGATATTTACTGAAGAAAAATATACGAACTCAAGAGAAAAATCGGTAGAAGGTAGTTTCATTTTTGCTGTAGTTGATAATAATAATCAACCTGTTAAATTACTTGAAGATTAAGCTTTATTCATAAAAAAAGGAGCCATTAAAATAACAGCTCCTTTAACCAAAATTTATTAACTTTTCTTAAAGCTAATAAGACGTTTATATATAGCTCCTAAAATCAGGAATATACCTAAAACAATTATAATTAATGGTGCTACCGGAACATCCATATTCCAAGAAAAATAAAGACCAAAAGCAGAAACAACCGAGCCTAAAATAAATCCAATAATTATTCTTGTTGTCCAACTTTTACTAAACATAGATGAAAATGCTGCAGGTAAAATTAAAAAGGCAAAAACAGTTAGAATACCACTTATATTAACAGCTTCAATAATTACAACACCAAAGGTTAAGTAAAATAAAAAATCCCATAAAAAAGAATTATTCATTTTATTTTCTTTATTCTGATAACTGTCAGATAATTGAATAAATTTCTTTCTAAATATAAAATGAATACCTCCAACGAAAGCCACAATTACAAACAGCTTAATAACTTGTGCCCATGAAACCCAAAGTATCGAGCCTACTAACATATCGTGTATATGAACATCACCTCCAGCTGCTTTATCTAATATAATAACTGCAGCAGTTGTTGCAAAAGCATATGAGATACCAATTATTGCTTCTAAAGGAATACTAATTTTTTTGTTTTTCAAAAAAGAGAAAACCAATGAAGAAACAGTAATAAACGATAATGCTAAAACATAAGCAAGCCAAGAATCTTCGGAATGTTCATGACCATGTCCTTCGTGCATAACATGTTCTATTACTACAGCTATAGTTGCTCCAAAAGCAGCTATTTGAGCTAAAGCAATATCAATAAAAATTATTTCACGTTTTAAAACATGAATTCCAAAATACACATTTATTAGTATTAGTAACAAACATGCCATTAAGGGTGCGAGCATAAATTCTAAAATTGTCATAAAATTTATTCTTTAATGTTTTGTACAAATTTTGATGTTGATTTTCTATCAAGAATCTTCTTAAATGCCTTAGCAAAAGCTGCTAAAAAAACAAAAGTACTTAACAGGCATACAATAGCTGGTCCGTTCGAAACATTATATTCATAAGAGATGTAAATCCCGATTATTGATCCTAAGATTCCAATTACCCAGCTCCATATGAAACGCTGCCTCCAATTTGAGGTAAACAATCTAACAATTGCTGCAGGTGCAATTAGCAAGATAAATACAAGGAAAATCCCTTGTATAAAAACAGCTTTTACAATTACAAATCCGAATGTTACATAAAATAGCAGTTCAAGAATTCTTTTGTTTTCGGCGCCCTTTTTATCTCGAATGTTTTCAGAAATTTCAATAAACTTCTTTGAAAAAATTACATGAACTAATCCAACAGCAATTACAAGTACTAATGCAAATATTACTTGCTTCCAGGTTACCCATAATATATTACCTGTTATTGTTTTTGTTATATAATTAGATCCTCCGGATATTCTTTCGGCCAGTAACAATGCCAATCCTAAAGCAACGCAATAGATAATACCAATAATTGCTTCTTGTGAAATTGCCATTTTTTTTGATTTCAAAACTGCAAACAAGGATATAACAACAATAGTAAATCCATACGAGATAAACTGAACCGAAATAGATTCTTCGGCAAAACCAAATAAAAGCCCTGTCATTGTTCCTAAAGCAGCGATCTGTGCAATTGCAATATCAATAAAAATAATTCCTCGTGTTAAAATATGATTCCCAAAATAACTCAAGATTCCTGCCAGAATAACACAAGCAGCAATTGCCGGAGCAAGAAAAACTAAATTGTCTATCATAGGTTTTTATTTAATATTTTCTTTTACTTGCTTAATCCAATAATCTATAAGTTGAAAATTATCATCAACACCTTCAATACTTCTTGTAAATAAAGGTAAGTAAAGAGCTTTTATTCCTGTTTTAGATTCAATCATTTGAGGTGATTTTTTTTCGAAATAACTTGCCACAAGCATTAATTTAATATCCTGTTCCTTTATTAAGTTAGTCATATACTGAACATGTTTTGCTGATGGTGGGATACCTGGTTTTGGTTCTATATATCCAATAATATTTAAGCCAAATGCGTCGGCGAAATAGGCCCAGTTTTTATGGTAAGCAATAACATCTTTATTTCTAAATGACTTTGCCTCTTTTAACCAGCCACCTAATAAATCAACCAGTTTCTGTCCTTCGTGCTCGTTTTCTAAAAATTCAAATAAAGTATGATTCAGAAGCATTTCAGTAA
>DAOUTQ010000124.1 GCA_030668615.1 Bacteroidales bacterium
CACCTTCCAAGTGAATTATCTGGTGGAGAAAGACAAAGAGGTGCCTTGGCAAGAGCACTTGCAAATGACCCTGAAGTTATATTAGCCGATGAACCTACTGGTAACCTCGATTCGGGAAATGGAGAAGAAGTAATGAAATTGCTTTCGGAGTTAAATAGTGAAGGAACGACTATTATTATGGTAACACACTCACCTTCTGATGCTGAGTATTCACATCGTATTGTTCAGTTGTTCGATGGCCATATTGTAACAGAAAACATTAAAAAAATATTATAAAGAATAAAGAGAAAAGAAAAACGGTTCTTTCAGATAGTGGAGGAACCGTTTTTATTATCACAATATTTGAAATTACAGTTAAAATTTATAATCATAAAGAAGTAAAAAGAGGTTTTTCATAACAATTTTAACTTGAGGTCGTTTTAATAAAACACAAAATAAACAAGTCATGAAAAAATTAATTACAGCAATTTTTATATTAATTGTTTTTTATGCAAATGCACAAAAAAGCGAGAAACGGGAAATAGAATCATTTGACAAACTGAATGTATTTGGAAATATTAAGGTAGAAATGATATTGAGCGACACCGAATCAATTAACATTTTCACAACAAACGTTGATCCCTCGGAAGTAGAAACAGAAATAAAAGATAAATTATTAAAAATCAAGATGAAGTCTAATTTATTTGATGAAGATGTAAAAGTTGTGGTAGTTTTAAAATACACCGAAATAAGAGAAATTTCATCTAATGCAGCCGCAGAAGTAAATGTTAAAAATGTCATTAAAGGAGATAAACTTTTTGCAACAGCAACCAGTGGGGGTAGAATAAAATTGCATGTTGAGCTTAATGCAATTGATCTTAAATCGTATCAGGGAGCTCATATTGACATATCAGGAAAAACAATTATTCAAGAAACCTTTGTGAATACTGGAGGAGTATTATCTGGATCGGATTTTAGTAGCGATGAGGTTTTTATTAAAATGAATACAGGAGGGAAAGCTGAAATAATAGTTAATAAAAGTCTTGATGCCAATGTTAACACAGGAGCAAGTCTGAATTATTATGGAAAACCTGAAAAGGAAAATATAAAAACTACTCTCGGAGGTAAAATCAATGCTTGGGATAAATAAAAAAAGGACTGAAATATCAGTCCTTTTTGTTGATTTCGTTATGGTTCACTCTTCATCGTCAAAATCATCATCAATATTAAAGTCTTCTTCTTTGTAACCAAACAGATCTATTTCTTCAAACTCGTCTATTTCGTTAAAGATTTCTTTTTTTAGGTTTTTCTTTTTTTTAGATGATAAACCAACCTTTTTAACTTTCACTTCTTCATTACCTTCAAAAGATTTTGACTTCTTTGACTTTTGAAAATTCTTGTTTGATTTCATTTATAAATAAATGTTAATGTATAAAATAGTTTTAAAATTAAGCAGCTCTGTAGTTCTTACTTACTTTAGAATAGTTTAAATATTTTAGCAAACAATTAGTTTAGTTAACTTTATACATGCAAGTTATAATTTTTTTTATTTCCTGTAAATAAATATTACGATTTCCCCACAGTCATTTTTACATTTCTTATAAAAAGGATTGTAATACCCGTGAGGTGTTTTCATATTGCAAATTTTTTCATACATTTGGTTATATATCACTTTTCTTGGACTTTATCTTATATCTTGCCTATGAAGAAAATTATACTTGATACAGATTACGCTGAAGTATCACATGAGTCTGAGTTAAAGCTGGGTAAGATTCAATGGAAAAGAAAAACATCTCTTGAAGAATATCAATATGCTTTTATCACCCTTGTAGAATATGCGAAAAGCCATGAAGCACAAAACTTTTTATCGGACATTCGCGATCAGAGCGTTGTTTCTCCTGAAAACAGGAAGTGGTTCGAAGAAGAAATGATTCCCAAAGGTATTGGAGTTGGTTTAAAAAGAGCGGGAGTAATATTCGATGGTAATGTTTTTAAAAAATACTACTTGAATATGATTATTAAAGTAACAAATAAATTTGGCTTGCCTTTAAAAATATTCAACACAGAGGAAGAAGCCAGGGAATGGTTTAAAAGCTTTTTGTGAGAATTAATAACAACATTATTTATTGTTGCTTAACCTTTTCTGCATCAACAATTTTATATAATTTATCTGATCTTCTAATTAAGGTGTCGATGGGTACAGAGCACTGAACTCCTTTTTGAGCTATTTCGGCATTTTTTAAATCAACCCTTATTTCGTTAACAGTTAATTGAACCACTCCTGTTGTTGGTCCGGTAATCAAAACTTCGTCGCCAACTTTAAGATCATAAGATTCAATTAGAAATTCAGCAACTTTTATTTTTGTAAAGTAATTGGTTGTTTTACCAATATATAATTTTCGTTTAGTTGCTCGCGAACCGTATTTATGACTCCATTCACCCATTTTTCGGCCTAAATAATATCCATCCCAAAAACCGCGATTAAATACCGAAGAAAGTCTTTTCATCCATCCATTAATTTTTTCTTCATCGAAACTTCCGTCAAGATATGCATTTATTGCTTCGTTATAACATTCCGAAACTGTTTTAACATATTCAGCTGGGCGTGCACGACCTTCAATTTTCAGAACCGTAACTCCGGCGTCCAAAACTTTATTTAAAAAATTAATAGTACATAAGTCCTTGGGCGACATAATATATTCGTTGTCTATCTCAAGTTGATTACCGCTTTCTTTTTCTGTAACAGTATATGCTTTTCTACAGGTTTGTAAACAAGCTCCTCGGTTAGCTGAATAGTTTTTTTCATGCAGACTCAAATAGCACTTTCCTGAAATAGCCATACAAAGAGCTCCGTGAACAAACATCTCTATTTTAACAATATTACCCGAAGGGCCGGTAATATTTTCTTTTTTAATAGCTCTGCTAATCTCAGAAACCTGATCCATATTAAGTTCTCTGGCCAAAACAATCACATCGGCAAATTGAGCAAAGAACTTTAGGCTTTCAATATTACTTACATTCAATTGAGTTGAAATATGAACTTCAACACCAATTTTACGCGCATAATTAATTACTGAAATGTCCGAAGCAATAATTGCTGTAACATTGTTCTTTTTTGCAGCATTAACAATTTCTTGCATTAACAACAATTCTGTATCGTAGATTACGGTGTTGACTGTTAAATATGATTTGATATTATTATCGTTACAGATATTTACAATCTTCTCCAGATCGTCGAAAGTAAAATTGTTTGATGAATGAGCACGCATATTCATTTTCTCTATTCCGAAATAAACCGAATCAGCTCCACCTTGAATAGCACCCATTAATGATTCGTAAGAACCAACAGGAGCCATTATTTCAAAATCTTTTCTTTTCATCATAACATTTCTTAAATTCTGCACAAAGGTAAATTTTTTAGATGATTTAAATCAAAAGTATGAACCATTATATATTACTTATTGTTTAGAAAAAGAACTATTCAGCGAATCATTACTGGTTAATATTTGACATTCATCAAGCAATTTAATAACTTATCACAAAAAAATTATACTATGTGCCAAGACCGAACCTTAATCGAAACAGTGGGATATATTAAAAAAGAACAAAACCTTACAACGGTTGAAAATAATATAATTCCCCATACACTTGTTTTAGAAAGTTTGCATCCATTCCCCGGATATCACGGAACCAATTTGCCTGATAAGTCAAAACCACGTTCTTTATTTTTAATTTTAACAAAAGAGCATTCTTTTGAGGATATTGCCCGTATTACAAAACAAATCAAACAAAACTTTCGATATGATTTTAATGCTTCTGCTGGGCATATTCACTTTAAAACCACATCATATCCGTGTATTAGAATTAAATATTTAAAAAGCTTTACTTTTTTACCAGAATTGCAAGGATTGTATCAAGAACATGGTATTAAATTTGCAAAACAAAAGATGATAGACTCCCAGGGACTGATAGTTATAAATAAGAACTTTTATGTTGACGAACTCGAGGAAGGTATATATAATGATTTGGAAGAAGACTCGAAATTTTACATTGATTTACCAAAAGATTTACCTTGGGACGTATTTAAAGAATTTACTTTAAGCATAAAAAACAATGTTGATAATAGTGATTTTGACGCAGCGCAAGGAATTTTCTATAGGAAAGAAGGAATTGTTGAGGTTGTTCGATTATATATTTGTGAAGGACAGTTAGATAAAATTAAAACTATTAGAAGATTATATATTGATTTAATTGAAAAAAGACATAAGTAGAAATTGTATTTACCGTTTAGAAGTCAACAGTATTGTTGGCTTTTTTTTATAGTTTTAAATGCTTTGGTAAAGTATTTGATGTTGTTTTTGATATCTTATATTTACCTTTGTTGTTAGAATTAATAATATGCGTAACATAAAATCAATTTTCATTGGGATATTAATTGCTATTGCAATTTTACTGACCTTTACTATTTCTATAAGTATGATTTTTGAAGAAGAGGTTAGTCAGTATCTTGTAGAAGAACTGAATGAGATTCTTTTATCGGAAATAGATGTTGGTGAAGTAAATTTTTCCATTTTAAAGAAATTCCCTAAAGCAACTCTTGAGTTTAAAAACGTTATCGCGTTTACAAAATCTGGGTACAAGGCGGAAATAAAAGGCTTGGATACAGACACACTGTTTTATGCAAAAAGTATTTATGTTCAAATGGATCTTACTAATGTTTTTTCTAAAAACTACACAATTAACACAATTAGTTTTAATCAGGGGAAAATAAATCTGTTTAATGATAACATAGGAGATCCAAACTATATTTTCTGGGATATTAAGCCTAAAGAACAAAACGAAAAATTTAATCTTGAATTAACAGAAGTGAAAATTATTAACACAGAGATTCTATACTGCAACGAAGCTACTGACTTGTTAATAAACACATATGCAGATAAAGTCGATTTTGAAGGAAACTTTTCCAGACAAAATTACTTAATGAAAATTAAATCAGGGCTAAAAATTCGTGAGTTAAGTGTGAAAAACACAAAGTATTTGGAAAACAAAAATCTTAAAGCAAGAATTGAATTAGATATAGTTAATAATTTGATTAACATTAAACAAGGTAATTTGAATTTAGAAAATTTAAAATTTGATATTAACGGAAACATTGAAAATTCTGAATCAGTAAAAACAGATCTTATAATTTCAGGAAAAGATCTACACCTGCCTTCTTTTGTTAAACACTTACCTTCAGACATTAAGAAAGAAATGGAAATGTTTTCCTTTCAGAGTGGTAATATAACCGTAAAACTAAACATTTCAGGGGAAAATACTGGGAGAAACCTTCCTCATATTAATGCCTTATTTTTAATTTCTGAGGCGCAACTCTTCTATGAAAAAACACAATTTAGAATAAACAATATTAATATCGACGGAGTATTTAATAACGGGGAATATAACCGATTGTCAAATTCTGAAATCATATTTAAAAGTTTTAGTGCTAATATGGAGAGTAATTCATTTAAAGGAGACTTTAAACTAAAGGATTTGGTTAATCCATATATTGAATTAAACATGGATACAGAATTAGAATTCAGTGAAGTAAAAGAAATATTTGCATTAGACACCTTGGAGGTTTTTGAAGGTAATGCATTAGCTAATATTGCTTATAATGGCACGTATTACGATTTAAAAAATTTCAGATTTAGCGATTTGTTTACGAAAGACTTTATTGGCAATGTTCAGATTAATAACGGAGAATTTAAAATAAAAGACAACCCTGTTAGGATAACTGAAATATCAGGAAAAGTAAATATTAGAAATACATTACATGCCGATAGTATTTATTGTGAAATAGGAGAAAGTGATTTCTTAATAAATGGAAGAATTACAAAGCTATTTGAATATTTTAAAGAAAGTCAAATGTTTAATATAAATGCAAATCTTTATTCAGAGAAAATTAATCTGAATGAGCTTGCGCCATTATTTGAAACAGAAACAGAAACAAACGATAAAGCATCATACCATTTTCCCGATAAGTTGGCAATGCAGCTTAGGTTAAATATTAAGAATTTCGAGGTTGGTAAATTTAATGCTACTGATATAAAAGGGAACATGAATTACAAGCCTGGAATGTTTTCCTTGCACGAAATTGCTTTTAATTCGATGAATGGAAAAGTCAAAGCCGGTGGTGTTATCCTTCAAAAGCAGAATAACGATTTTCATGTTAAAACGCAATGTAGATTAAGCAGCATTAACATTAATAACTTATTTTACTCACTAAACAATTTCGGACAGGATTTTATTACAAATAAAAATCTTGATGGCGCATTATCTGGAGATGTGTATTTTACATCTGAATGGTCTGATAAAATTGAAGTGTATAAAGAAACAGTAGTTTCGGATTGCGATATTGTAATTATGAATGGAGAATTAAATAATTTTGAGCCAATGATGGGATTATCGCGTTTTATTGATGTTGATGAATTGAAAAACATTCAGTTTTCTGAACTTAAAAATAAAATTACGATTAAAGATGAAACAATTGTTATGCCTCAGATGAATATAAATTCTTCTGCAATTAATATTACAGCTTCGGGAGAGCATAACTTCAACAGCACGTATTTATATCACACCCAGGTATTACTTTCCGATTTATTGTCAGGTAAAAGAAAAAGAGCAAAGAAGAAACGAATGGATACAGAAGTTTCACAAGAAGATGATGAAGGTAGAATAACTTTATACTTAAGTCTGGAAGGTGATAACGAAGATTCTAAGGTTCGATATGATAGAAAAGCTGCAAGAGCTGTTCGAAAAGAGAATATGAAAGCGGAAAAAAACGAACTTAAAGATATTCTTAACGATGAGTTTGGATGGTACAAAAGCGATTCAACTATAAATCAGAGTTCAAATTCAAAAGTGTCAGAAGATGGGTTTGAAATAGAATTTGAGGAAGCAAAGCAAAAAGAAAAAAAGAAAAAAACCACAGAACCTGAGGAAAAATTTGTGATAGAATGGGAAGAAGACACAACAAATATAAATAATCGATAATTTACTTCAAGATTATCCGTTAATTCTGCGAGTAATTTTTATTTTTACAACCAATTAACTAAACCAAGCCATTTTGAATATATATTCAAAAAAACAGAAATGGAAATTCCTTTTGCTTGTTGTAGCAATTATAATAGGTGTTTCAACATTTCTTATTACAAATAACCTAGCGCAAAAACTTGCTGTTGAAGAAAGAAAAAAAGTTGAATTGTGGGCTTTGGGAATGCGTCAACTTTCGGCGCTTGATAACGAAGAAAAAGACTACACTTTTATTCTTGAGGTTATAAAAAACAACGAAACTGTTCCCGTAATACTTACAAACAAAGAAGGGCAGATAATATCTTCAAGAAACCTGGATCCTCACCATGAAAACGATCAGGAATATCTCGAAAAGCAACTTGAAAAAATGAAAAGCGATAATGATCCAATCGAAATAACCTTGCTCGACGGAAACATGAATTTCATTTATTACAAAGAATCAATCCTATTAACTCGTTTGTTTTATTTTCCGATAATTCAGTTTGGTGTTATTTCTTTGTTTTTAATTGTTTCGTATATTGCTTTTAGCTCATCACGAAAATCAGAACAAAACCAAGTTTGGGTTGGCATGTCAAAAGAAACAGCACACCAGCTCGGTACACCTACTTCGTCGTTAATGGCAAGTCTTGAGCTAATGCGAATGAAAAATGTCGACGAAAAAATTGTGAGTGAGTTTGAAAAGGATGTAATTCGTCTTGAAAAAATAACAGAAAGGTTTTCAAAAATAGGCTCTGCTCCTAAATTAGAGAAACAAGATATAATAGAAGTTTTATTAAATACAATCAAATATATAAAGGCACGATCTTCAGGAAAAATCAACTTTATTTGTAATTTTTCGGAAAATGATCAGATTTTGGTTCCTTTTAATCCATCATTATTTGAGTGGGTTGTTGAGAATCTGCTTAAAAATGCTATAGATTCAATTCATGGAAGTGGTAATATTACTATAAACATCGATGATAGAATTCAGTATTTATTTATTGATGTAATTGACGAAGGGAAAGGCATTCCAAAATCGAAATACAAAACTATTTTTCAACCGGGTTATACTACCAGGCAAAGAGGTTGGGGGTTAGGACTATCTCTCTCAAAACGAATAATAGAAATATATCACGCCGGTAAAATTTTTGTAAATCATTCCGAGCCCGACAAGGGAACAAACATGAGAATTGTGTTAAAAAAGCAATAGAAAAATAAACACTTCTATGGTTTTATTAAATACTCAATAATATTGATAATCATTGAGTCGTTTTTTCTTTTTTTATTCAAATATAAATTTATACTTTTTGACGATGTAAAAATTTTTAAACACAAGTGGGAAAGGAAAATAAATATAGGATTGTTTATCAGGGTTTAAGTGAGGGATTACACGAGTTCAAATTTGACATTAATGATTCGTTCTTTGAGAATATAGAATATTCAGAAATAAAAAAGGGAGAATTAAAAACAGAGGTTTTACTTAACAAGAAATCAACGTTTTTGGAACTCGACCTGAAAATGAATGGTTTTGTTGAACTTACCTGCGACAGATGTCTCGGAGAGTATAAACAAAAAATAAAATTTAAAGGTAAGTTATACGTAAAGTTTTCAGAATTTGAAGGTGATCTTGACGATGATGTAATTTGTTTAACACCAACAGATCATGAATTAGATATTTCGCATTATTTGTACGAAAGCATACGTTTAAGTATTCCGTTGAAAAGAGTTCATCCTTATAAAATGGGGAAATCAACATGTGACCCCGAAATGATTAAGAATATTTATAATTTGAATATAGAAGAATCCGCTGAAGATGAAATTGATCCAAGGTGGAATGATTTAAAGAATTTAATGGATAATAAAAATAAATAAGAAAAATGGCACATCCAAAGAGAAAGACATCGAAACAGAGAAGAGACAAGAGAAGAACGCATTATAAAGCAACAGCACCAACTGTTGCAGCATGTTCTAATTGCGGTGCTACACACGAATATCACAGAGTTTGTCCAGAGTGCGGATATTACAAAGGACAATTAGCTGTTGATAAAGAAGTAAACGCATAGTTTAAGAAATTCAAACTCATATGAGGATTGGAATAGATATTATGGGTGGTGATTTTGCTCCTGAAGCTACGGTATTAGGAGCAATTTTAGCTCATAAGGAATTATCATCCGAAGATCGTATTGTACTTATTGGTGATCAAGATAAAATCAACGATATCTTGAATCGTGAGAATGTTGATGCAAGTAATTTTGACATTATTCACACGACTCAGGTTATTGATATGCATGATCATCCTGCAAAAGCATTTAGTAAAAAACCAGATTCAAGTATTGCTAAAGGATTTTATCTTTTAACGAAAGGCGAAATTGATGGTTTTGCAAGTGCAGGAAGCACTGGCGCAATGATGGTTGGAGCAATGTATTCTGTTAAATCTATACCTGGAGTTATTCGTCCTGTTATTACAGGTCCTATTCCAAAACTTGATGGATCACATTCTATTCTTTTAGATGTTGGTTTAAATCCAGATACTAAACCTGACGTACTGTATCAATATGCTATTTTAGGTTCAATATATGCTGAAAATGTGTATAATATAAAGAATCCTAAAGTAGGCTTAATGAATATTGGTTCTGAAGAGGGAAAAGGAAATCTGGTAACAAAATCTGCTCACGAATTAATGAAAGATTCTACTGACTTTAATTTTGTGGGAAATATTGAAGCAAACGAAATATTTGACGAAGGAAAAGCAGATGTTATTGTTTGTGACGGATTTGTTGGAAATGTAATTTTAAAAGAAGCGGAGGCTTTTTATACGCTATATAGAAAGAGAAAATTAAAAGATGAGTTTTTCGACAGATTTAATTTCGAAAACTATGGGGGTACTCCAATCTTAGGTGTTAATAAAAACATTGTTATTGGTCATGGTATTTCAAACGACATAGCCATCAAAAATATGATTCTTCACACCAGACATGTAATTGAAGCAAATCTTTCTGAAAAAATCAAGGAGGCATTTAAATGACAAAGTTGAGAGCAACAATTACAGGAATTGGAGCTTATGTTCCTGAATATATCCTCACAAATGATGAATTAAGTAAAATGGTTTATACTACTGACGAGTGGATTATGACTCGTATAGGAATCAAAGAAAGACATATTATCAAGGAAAAGGGAGAAGGATCTTCGTTTGTTGGAACAAAAGCTGTTCAGCAGTTGCTTGAAAAAACAAACACATCTCCTGAAGAAGTAGATTTATTAATTTGTGCAACAGTTACTCCTGATCATCAATTTCCTGCTACAGCAAATATTATTAGTGATAAAGTTGGAATAAAAACGCTTTTA
>DAOUTQ010000010.1 GCA_030668615.1 Bacteroidales bacterium
AACTTCATTTCTTTATTCCGGAAATTGTAATTACCTGTAAAAAAAATAATGTTTCGGTAATCTATTTTGACAATCAATTTTCTGAGGATGAAATTAAAAAATACATTTCGTCAATAGTAGAGATTGAAATACCTGAGTATAAAGAAGTACATAAATCTGTAAAATTAACACAAAGGTTCTCAGAAAAAGAATATATCGATACAGTTAAAAAACTTAAGCATCATATTCAAGTTGGCGATATATATGAAATTAATTTTTGCCAAGAATTTTTTAGCAATTCAAAAATTGATCCGGTAAGAACTTATTTGCGATTAAAAGAAATATCACCTGCTCCTTTTTCATGTTTTTATAAAATAGATGATAAATACTTGCTTTCTGCAAGCCCTGAACGATTTATGAGAAAAGAAAAAAACAAAATTATTTCTCAACCCATTAAGGGTACTATTAAAAGAAGCTTGAATGAAAATGAAGATAAACATTTAAAGGAAAAGTTATTAAATGACCCAAAGGAAAAAGCAGAGAATGTAATGATTGTTGATCTGGTAAGAAATGATTTATCAAAAACAGCAAAGAAAGGTTCTGTTAAGGTCGAAGAACTTTATGGCATATATAGTTTTACACAGGTACATCAAATGATTTCGACTGTAACGTCTGATATAAAAAACACTACTGATATTATAGAAGTTATAAAAAATGCATTCCCAATGGGTTCCATGACCGGCGCTCCTAAAATTAGAGCAATGAAACTAATCGAAAAATATGAGAGATCGAAAAGAGGACTTTATTCTGGAGCAGTCGGCTATATATCGCCTGAAAAAAACTTTGATTTTAACGTGGTAATTAGAAGCATTTTATACAATGATGATAAAAATTATGTATCTTTTACGGTTGGTGGAGCAATAACAAATCTTGCTAATGCAGAATCTGAATATGATGAATGCATGGTGAAAGCAAAAGCAATGATTGAAGTATTAAAATAATAAATATGTTGTCAGATTTACAATCATTTATCAATAAGGAGCATTTATGCCAGAAAAACGATAGGATTCTGCTTGCAGTTAGTGGAGGAATAGACTCCGTATGTATGTTTCACCAGTTTCTTAAAGCAGGTTATTCCATTGCAATTGCTCATTGCAATTTTGGGTTAAGAGGCAAAGAATCTGATCAAGATGAGATCTTTGTGCGGAATCTTGCCGAAGAGTTTGACATTCCATTTTTTACTGTAAAATTTAATACAATTGAAATAGCAGAAAAGGAAGGTATTTCAATTCAAATGGCAGCCCGAGATTTGCGCTACGATTGGTTTGAAGAAATAAGAAATAAATATGAATACGATTTAATAGCAATAGCACATAACAAAGATGATATTATTGAAACTTTTCTGATTAACCTATCGAGAGGAAGCGGTTTGAAAGGACTTTCAGGAATAAAACCAATGAATGGGGAAATTATTAGACCTCTTTTATTTGCTTTCAGGTATGAGATAATACAATTTATGAATGAAAACAACTTAGATTTTCGCGAAGATTCATCTAACAAGTCAGTTAAGTATAGCCGTAATTTAATAAGACATGAACTTATTCCGTTATTTGAAAGATTAAATTCCGGTTTTAAAGAAACTATGATTGAAAATATATTGAGGTTAAAAGAATCAGAAGAAGTGTATCTTGATAATATTGAATCTAAAAAAGAAAATATATTTAAAGAAGAAAATAAACAAATTATACTGGATATTGAGCAATTAAAACTACTTAATCCTATTACAACCTATATGCATGAATTCCTTCGGCCTTTTGGGTTTTCACACACTCAAATTTCCGATATAATTAATTCTCTTGATGGAATTTCAGGTAAAAAATTCATTTCATTAACACACAGATTAATAAAAGACAGAACAAAGCTTATTATTGAAGAGATTTCGTTAATTAATAAAAAACCTTTTGTAATTAATAATATAGACGAAAGCATTGAGCATCCTCTAAATTTAAGACTCACAGAATTAAACAGGACTGACAATTTTGAATTTTCCAGAAATGCAAATACGGGTTCATTCGATGCAGACTTAGTTGAATTTCCACTAACCATTCGAAAATGGGAAAAAGGTGATTACTTTATGCCATTAGGAATGCATAATCTAAAAAAATTAAGCGATTTTTTTATTGACAATAAATTTTCAATATCTGAGAAGGAAAATGTATGGATCCTTGAAAGTGGGAATAAAATAGTATGGATTATAGGTTACAGAATTGATGAAAGGTTTAAAGTAAGTAATAAAACAAAAAAAATATTACAAGTAGATTTAATCTAAATAACTTTAATGTTACAACCCAATATTTAATAATTATTTTCTAAAAAATACTTACCTTACATTATATTTTAGCTTGATAAAAAAATAATAAAGAAATTAAATGTTTAATAAACACTCTTTTTTATTAAAAAACGTTTATTAAGAAAACAAAGTGTAAATGGAACACAATCTGAATAGTCACTCTACTGAATTTTTGGATCTTCTACCCGAAATTATTTTCGAAGTTGACAAGGATTTAAATGTTCTTTATGTAAATGAAGCTTGCAGTAAAATATTAGGTTACAGTAAAGAAGAGTTAATAAACAATAAGATAAATCTTAAGAAATTTGTTGTTCCTCAAGACTATACCAGAATTAGAGAAAGTCTTGCTAAAAATATATCGGGAATTCATACGTCAGGTAACTGTTATGGAATTTATACTAAAGCAGGTGAAAAAATTGCACTCGAAATATATAATAGTCATGTAGTAAACAACAGAGAAATAACCGGCTTAAGATGCATTGCAATAAATATAACGGAAAAAGAAAAATTGCATCAACAATTATCAACTCAGGAAAAACATTATAGAGAAATTTTTGAATACTCTCCTATCCCATATCATTCATTAGACGTAAACGGAAATATAATAGATATAAATCCTGCCTGGGAAAAACAGACTGGTTACAAAAAAGCAGAAGTTTTAAATAAGAATTTCGCAGATTTTTTATGTGAAAAAGAAAAAGCAGATTTTTCTAAAAAATTCACCCATTTTAAACAAAAGGGCGAAATTAAAAATGGCCGCTTTCTAATCAATAAAAAGGATGGTTCAACAATAAATATTAATTATAGTGGGACAATCGAAAATGACAGAAATGGTAATTTTAATCGCACACATTGCGTATTTAACGATATTACCTTACAATTAAAAGCAGAGAAAACCTTAGCTGGCTCTGAACAAAGACTAAGAGAACTTAATGCAACAAAAGATAAATTTTTCTCTATCATAGCACATGATTTAAAAAATCCTTTCAACGATTTAATGGGTTTCACTCAACTTTTATCGATGAATATTGACAAATATGACAAAAGTAAGATTGAAAATTTTGTTAAAATAATTCATCAGAGCTCAAAGCTTGCATATAATTTACTTGAAAACCTGCTGGATTGGTCAGGATCACAAACAGGTAACCTTAACTTTAACCCTGAAAAAATACGGATTAACGATTTAATAAAAGAAAATATTGATTTATTAGAATCTACAGCATCTAATAAAAACATTAAAATTTATCCTGAAATTGGTTCTGATTTATTTGTTTATGCAGATAAAAATATGATACGAACTGTAATCCGAAATTTAATTTCAAATGCTATAAAATATACTAATCAAGGAGGATTTATTAAAATCTCTGCAAATAAAAAGAATAAATTTTGCAAAATAAATGTTGCTGATAATGGAATAGGAATAAGTGCTAAAAATATTGATAAGCTTTTTAAAATTGATGAAAGTTATACAACAGTTGGTACTGAACGGGAAAAAGGAACAGGACTTGGACTTATTTTATGCAAAGAATTTGTTGAAAAAAACAGAGGAACAATATGTGTGAAAAGTGTTTTAAGTAAAGGAAGTACTTTCTCATTTACACTTCCTTTACCAGAACCCATATTTTAATATTCCTATTTATTTTCTCTTCAATTTTGATAAAATTAATAATTGGCTTCATTTTTGATTAATTGTTTTGTAACAAACATGTTTTTAATATGAGATATTTACCTAATTCAGGAAAACAGCATTTATTTAAGCTTCTGGTTTTTATTACATTAACAATAACATCGTGTGCGAGCCTAAAGGTAATTGAAAACAGTTCGAAAGAGAAACCAAACTGGTTATACGGAATTGAAACTGATTACCTGGTAGGCGAAGGAACTGGCAGCGATTATAATGAAGCTAAATACAATGCTTTGCAAATGGTGAAAGAAAAAATAGTTACTTCAGTTGCTCAGAGCATTTCATTTGAGCAAAACATTGAAGTAAATGAGACAAGATATAAAAAAGCCATAGAGTTCATAGAAGAATATACCTCAAAAACAGTAAGTAAAACAGGCAACAGGTCATATCTGCAAGGAATTTCATTAAGCAAAGCAACTGATTTTTACTGGGAAAAAAGGCGCGAAAACAGAATTGAAGAAATAAGTTATTTTATAAAATACCCATTTACACAAGAGGATATTAACGTACTAATAGAAGAATGGGAAAGTCAGGAAGAGGAATTATCTCAGCGTCTGGATACCTTAAAGTTTAATAAGAAAGCACATCAAACTGTAGAATCAATTATTGCAGAAATTGAAGAATTACAATACCTCTCAGGTTTTTTTGTTGATCAAAGAAAAGCAGTAGCTGATATTTCAATTAAAAAACTTGTAAATAAACTAAATGCAATACAGATAATACCTGAAGTTGATTCATTAGGTTTTTTCAAGTATTTCTTAAGACTTGGAGAAGACTCAATAAAAACAATATTGAAGCCTATAGTCAATTCTAATTGTGCCGATGTTAAAGAAATAAATACCAACAATCAATTTGGATGCATTAAATATGAATATGATTATTGTGAAGTTGAAGATAAAAACCACTTAAATATTTCTTATTCATTTGAAGAATGGGAACTTAATCACACTACATATTTTGATGTAAGTATAAAAAAGATTTTCATTGAAAATAAAAACGATATAAGTTTCTCATCAGTAGATAAAAGTTTTTTCAAAAAAGAACAGACTATAAAATGTTATTTTACTATTACATCAAAATCTCATGTACCGTTTACTATAAATAAAATAGAACTTGTTCCAAAACTCTGTAAGCGAAATTGCACATACGATTACAATTTCAGGAATTTTCCAGTAATTATTATAGAGAATGTAAATAAAAGTTTCTCAGGTAAAGGGAATCATTCTTTTGAAGTTTATGCTGGCATACCAAAATCTAAAAGTAATCAATGGGCTTCAAGAAATGGGCTTTCAACAAAAATCTCAGGAAAAATTTACTATAGCTCAGCAAAAACCGGTGAAAGTAAAATTCATGAATTCAACAACTTAGAATACTTCACAAATTGGTAATTAAAAAGAAGCTGTCTCAAAATCCATGGAAACGTCCTTGGACTTTCCATCGGGAATTTATAAAATACTAAATAATAGTATTTAAATTTCACATTTCTATGTCCTTTGGACGATAGAAAGAAATTTTGAGACAGCTTCTTCTATTTAAAATTTCACTTTATTTAATCCTAATGCACTTAGCATCCATTTAGGTAATGGTTTTCGTGGATCTCTTTTTTTCATATTCAGATACCATCCAAGCTTCTTTAATACTGGCACTTTATGTGTTTCAACAAACTCGATTAATGTACCATCAGGATCTTCAATATATGAAAAATGACCTGCAGCTTCGCCCATATCAAAACTATTATCCTCATTATGTTTAACAGAACTATCTACTGTAAACGGGAAACCTAATGCTTCACAGTCCTTTTTTAAAGAATCCATTCCGCTTATATCATAGCATAAATGAATGTAACCAAGATCACCCCAGAAACGATCTTCAAAAATTTTCTTTGGTTCTCTGTCAAAAACCTGAACCAACTCAATGTAGCTTTCACCTAATAATTGACTAAAACTACCTTCTCGTTTTTTCGATGATTTTAATAAAACTCTTCTGAACTTATTATTTCCTCCTGGCAAATTAGCAAAGTCACCAAATACCTCTTCTTTATCGTACACAACTTCGTCATATCCAAGAATTTCACTATAAACTTTTCGAGCATTATCAATATTTGTAACGCCAATTATAGCTCCGGCAACAGCTCCTGTTAATTTACCTATTTTTTTGAAGAAATCAGCTTCCTGTATAACCTGAAAAATGTTTCCATACAAATCCTTAACAAAAAAATGATCTTCATAAAAATCACCTAATATATCCAGATTACGGTTTTTAAATTCATTATATGCTTTTTCGGCGTTTGGGCTTTTAATTTTTGCAATATTAATTCCTAAATCACCTAACTGAATTTCAAAATTAGCAGCTACAGGAGTACGACTTGTATATTGCCAAATTTCAAATCCACCACCACCAGACATATTCATTGCAAGAGCAGCATGTCTTTTATGAGGTTTACCGCCTGTATATGGCAACATTAATTCGGCTACTGTATCATCTTCAAATATTCTGATATCCATACCAAAGTTTTCTTTATACCATTTCCAAGCTTCATAAACATTTGGAACTCCAATACCTATCTGCTGAATACCACTTATTAATTTACTCATCTTTATTTCTTTATGTTGGGTTAATTTTGCGGGCTAATTTATAAAATAGTTTAGGTGAAAATTTATGGATATATACCATTAATAATTCTTTAGCACCTATTAATACTTCTTTTTTATCTTTTCTAATTGCTTTTACATATTGCTTTGCACATTTCTCAACTGATATACCTGTATTAAGTCAATCATCCATTTTACCATGCGCAGTACCATCTTTCGTTAGGGCATGCAAAGAAATATTTGTTTTTATACGACCTGGAAATGCGATCAGAACCTTAATATTGTAATCGTAAACTTCGGATCTAAGAGTTTCGAAAAAACCATGTAAAGCATGTTTTGCTGCAGAATATGCAGATCTTAATGGGAATCCAAATTTACCTGAGATACTGCTTGTGGCCGCAATATAACCTCCTCCATTTTTTATCATGTAAGGTAATACTGTTTTTGTTAATGCAATAGTTCCAAAGTAATCAATTTACATTATTTTTCTATCAATATCTATTGATGTATCAATAACCATAGATCTCTGACTTATTCCAGCATTATTTACCAAAACATCAATTTGCCCAAACTTTGAGACTAAGCCATCTGTTATGGTTTGCATCTTATCAATTTCGGTAATATCCAGAAATTGAATAAAACAATCAACACCTAATTTTTCGCACTGCAGTTTAACTTTTTCTAATTCTTGTTGTTGATTCGATGAAATAATAAGCTTAGCGCCTTGGTGTGCAAACTCATAAGTTAAAGCCTCTCCTATTCCTGAAGAGGCTCCTGTTATCCATACTACTTTATTCTTGAAAAACATTTCTTAATTACGTTGAATCATTATAAAATTAAAAGGCAATGATATCATTTCAGAAAAATCTTCACCGACCTCTTTCATATCATCATCTCCATCTTCGAAATACCAGTATACTTTTATTTTCAGTTTTTCATCAGTAAAATCCTTTATAATAACCAAAATATCAGATATGAATTTAGCTGATGCCGAATTAAAATAATCTAGTTTAAAAGAAAACTTAAAAGGATTTTCATTAAAGGATTCATGATCTCCTTTGTCACTAACTTTCTCAAAATATTTTCTTAGAATATCTATTATCGGATAATAAAAATCACGAACATTTTCAGGTCTTGAATTACCTTCCATTTCAAATATTTTCTTTTCAGGATCGAAAATTACTTTTGGTGACTTTTCCTTCGCTTGTATATTTAGTCCTTTCATAACAGAAGTTTATTTTTTAAAATTTAATTGCATTGCAAAATAAGAAAACTTATCATTAATTTTTTCAAAATCAAATTTAATTTTTTGTCTGGTAAGTTTAGACATTACTATTAAACCTAAACCGGCTCCACCCTTTGCTGAAATCTCAGCATTTGAGAGCGATTTTTTGTATAATGCATTCACTTCATTTTCATCAAGTTCATTTAGATCGCCTAGCTTTTTCACTATCTCCTCACCATTCTTATTTAACACAATATTTCCGGTATGAATTAAGAAATTCCCTGCAATTCGTTCAACAATAAATCGTGGAGGATATTGATCTAATAATTCGTGATTTTCTTCATTCAGATCTGAATGTTTTAAAATATTATCAAGACATTCAACCGACAGAGAATATACTCTTTTTCTAAGTGTTTTATTCTCTGATTCTTTGTTGTTTAGAAATATCTTTAAATGATGTAACATATCATCTATTATTTCTAAACTAATAAACCCCTTATGATTAACAACTACATCATAACTTTTCATAAAGAAAATATTTGCTTCATTTATGAAGACATTTCATATTTATTATAACAAAGACATAAATTTAATCTTATTAATTAAAAAACAAAAATCCTCACCAAATTTCTTGTTATCAATAAATTATTTAAAAACTACAATCCCTATCTAATTAAAATTTCATTAACTTGTTAACATTAACTTAACATTGATTTAATTAAAACTTAACTTAAAAAAGATACGCGTAATACTAACTATAGCTACTTTTGACACAAATTTAAATCAATATTAAAAATGGAAAATTTTTACATTATTCTTGTTGTAATACTCTTTGCATTAGCTATTTCCGATTTAATTGTGGGAGTAAGTAATGATGCTGTTAACTTTTTAAATTCAGCAATTGGATCAAAAGTAGCACCACGTTATGTTATTATGATAATAGCTAGTATTGGGATTTTGGTTGGAACAACGTTTTCAAGTGGAATGATGGAAGTTGCCAGAAAAGGTATTTTTCATCCTGATCAATTCTATTTTTCGGAAATAATGGTCATATTTCTTGCTGTTATGCTTACCGATGTTGTATTGCTTGATGTTTTTAATACTTTAGGATTACCTACATCTACTACAGTTTCAATAGTATTCGAACTTTTAGGTTCTGCAGTAGCAGTTGCTTTAATAAAGATTAATCATTTAGGTCAATCGGCTGCAGATTTAGGATTATATATAAATTCTGGTAAAGCACTTGCAATTATATCTGGGATATTGCTCTCGGTAGTTGTAGCATTCAGCATAGGTGCATTGGTAATGTACATAACCAGATTAGTTTTCTCATTTAATCATAAAAAAACTTTTAGTCGTTTTGGAGCGGTCTGGGGTGGTATTGCAATTACAGCCATAACATATTTTATATTAATTAAAGGTGCAAAAGGCTCTTCATTCTTATCAGCAGAAACAACAGAATGGATAAAAGGAAATACTTCATTAATAATACTATATAGTTTTATTGGATGGACAGTTTTACTTCAGTTACTATACTGGATTGTAAAATTAGACATCTTAAAAATGATTGTTCTTGTAGGTACTTTTGCTCTGGCAATGGCATTTGCAGGTAACGATTTAGTAAACTTTATTGGTGTTCCATTGGCAGGGCTAAAATCATTTCAAACATTTTTAGCTGATCCGGGATCTGATCCTGATGGATTACTCATGGTAGCCTTAACTGGAAAATCAAAAGCAAATACCTTAATTCTTCTAATTGCTGGACTGGTAATGGTAGTAACATTATGGATGTCAAAGAAAGCAAGAAAAGTTACAGAAACGGAACTTAATTTAAGCAGACAAAGCGCAGGAAGCGAACGATTTGGGTCAAGTCTACTTTCTAGAACAATTGTTAGAACTGCAATGGATATAGGTAATGCTGTAAGTAAAGTTACTCCTAAGGTAATGAAAAAGAGTGTTTCGAAAAGATTTGACGATTCTACTTATAGAAAAAGTATTAAAACAATGAAAGATGCTCCTTCATTCGATATGGTAAGAGCTTCTGTAAATCTGACCGTTGCAAGTATATTAATTTCTTTTGCCACTTCGTTAAAACTGCCGTTATCAACAACTTATGTGACTTTTATGGTTGCAATGGGAACATCTTTAGCTGACAAGGCCTGGGGACGAGAAAGTGCAGTATACAGAATTACAGGTGTTATTGCGGTAATTGGAGGTTGGTTTATGACAGCATTAACTGCGTTTACTGTTGCATTTATTATAGCCTTGGTTATAAGTTGGGGTGGAGCGATAGCTATTGGTGTATTTGTTTTACTTGCATTATATACTGTAATGCGTACACACACTTCATTTCATAAGAAAGAAGCTAGAAAACACCTGATTAAAAGACTTGATGACGACGAATTACAAACAGATAACATTATGACTAAATGCTCTCTTGAAGTAAGAAGGATGTTAAAGTCGGTGGTAAATGTATTTAATGAAACTGTAGTAGGTTTAACTAATGAAGATCGAAAATCACTTAAAAATGTATGTAAGGAAGTTGACGAGTTAAACGCAGAAGCAAAACTCTTAAAGAATAATGTTCACAATACTTTATTAAAACTACAAGAAGCAGAAGGAGAAACAGGACACTATTATGTACAGGTAATTGACTATTTAAGGGAAATGGCTCATGCTTTATCCTTTATCTCACACCCTAGTTTTGATCATGTTGATAATAATCATAAACCATTGCTTAAAATTCAAATTGATGAATTAAATGAACTCAATAAAAGTATTACTGATTTATTTGAAACAATAATACTTACAATCGAGAAAAATGAATTTGATAATATTCCTGGATTAATTGAAAAGCAACAAATCATTTTAGACTCACTTAAAGAAGGTCGTAAAAACCAAATTAAAAGAATAAAAAGTGATGAAGCAGGAACTAGAAATAGTATTTTGTATCTTGGAATTATGAATGAAATAAAGAATTTCTTATTACAATCAATAAATCTGGTAAAAGCACAAAGAGACTTTATTGAATACCAAATGAATAATAAAGAATAAAAGATCTTTTAAACAATAAAAAGCTGGCTTTAGAGCCAGCTTTTTAACATAACAAAGATTTAATTTATTTTAGCTTAGAGGAACGATATTAAAGGACTTATATTTTACATTCTATTTTTTAATGTCCTTTTGATATAAAAGAATTATTTAATAATTGCAAAATATCAAGCAAGATTATGACGAAAAGATATTCATTTAAAAGAAAATTGTTTTTATACTTTTTTACGGTATTCCTTGCATTTACTGTAGCTATATTATTGTTTCAATACTCAAGAGAAAAAAGGTATAGAACGGATCAATTAAATAATACCCTAAATAGTATAACACAAATTACTCACAACTATATTAAAAGTAATTTAATCCCAGAAACTGAAAATTGGGATATATTAGATTCTATAGTAAAGATTCTTCCACGAAATGATGTGAGAATAACAATAGTTGATATAAAAGGCTTAGTTAATTATGACAGTTCTGTTGAGGATTATCGCTCAATGGAAAATCATAAAGAAAGACCGGAAATTCAAAAATCTGTTTATAGTGAATTTGGTACAAATATTAGGAAATCAGCCACAACAGGCACAAGTTATTATTATTACTCTCAATATTTTGAAAAATACTTTGTTCGTACTGCAGTTGTGTATGATATTAAAGTAAAAAGCTTTTTAAAAGCCGAAAGATTATTTCTTTTATTTATAGCATTTACCTTCTTTGTATTTTGGATCGTATTAGATGTAGTAACAAGCAAATTCGGTAAATCAGTTTCTAAACTTAAAGATTTTGCCATAAAAGTTAATCAAGATAAAAAGTATGATCTCGATTTTCGTTTCCCGAAAGACGAGCTTGGTGTAATAAGTAATCAGATTGTACAAATATACCAGAATCTTAAGGAAGCTAAAGATGAAATTAATATAGAAAAAGAAAAGCTATTTAATCACTTAGATGTATTGCATGAAGGTGTTGCATTCTTTTCTCCCGAGAGAAGTAAAACATTAATAAACAGTCACTTTATGCAGTATATGAATATTATTTCTAATCAGTTATCTATTACAGCTGATGACTTTTTTGGTTTTAAAGAATTTAAACCTGTTGAAAAATTTCTTGATCAAAATACAAAAGGAGACATAAGTACAGTTCAGGAACTTCCTCGACTTGAATTTAAATTAGATAAAAGTGGGAAATATTTTAAAATTCAATGTGTAATTTTTCATGATAAAATCTTTGAAGTAATTATTACTGATATTACAAAGCTTGAAAAAAACAGGCTGATCAAACAACAAATGACCTCAAATATTGCGCATGAATTAAAAACTCCTGTTACATCAATTAATGGTTATCTTGAAACAATCTTAGATGATCCCAATATTGAAGCCGAAAAGAAAAATCATTTTATTGAAAGAGCCAATGTACAAGCAACCAGATTAGCAGATTTAATTAATGATATTGTTATATTAAATAAAATTGAAGAAGCAGGTGAGCATTTTGCTTTTGAAAAAATTAATATTTCAAAACTAATACTTGAAGTTAAAGATGAATTTGAGACTGCTATAGAAAAGAAAAAGATGAATCTTAATGTTGACTTAAAGGAAGATTCAAATGTAGATGGTAACAGACCTTTAATTTTATCTATATTTAGAAATTTGATTGAAAATGCTATTAATTATGCAGGAGAGAAAACCGAAATACTTGTTAATCTCTACAATGAAGATAATAAATTCTATTACTTTTCATTTTCGGATAATGGAATTGGAATTCCTGAAGAACATTTAACAAGAATATTTGAACGATTTTATAGAATTGGTTCAGACAGATCTCGAAAGCTAGGAGGTACGGGTTTAGGATTGGCTATCGTGAAAAATGCAGTAGTATTGCATAAAGGAGAGATTTCAGTTAGGAATTCAAAAAACGGTGGTACTGAATTCTTATTCACGCTTCCAAAATCAGATAAAAAGTAAAAATCTACCTCAAGATTTTTACCAGAAAAATATAAACCTTGCTAGAAATATTCTATCTGGATTTGCTTAATATGGTTTTGCTTTTATATTAATTTTTAAACTTATATCCTACACCTTTAATTGTTTTTATATGTTCATCTCCAATCTTTTCACGTAATTTTCTAATATGTACATCAATAGTCCTTTCTCCAACTACAATATCATCTCCCCATACAGAACTAAAAATTTCATCTCTTGTAAATACTCTATCTGGTTTTGATATTAAAAGTACAAGTAATTGAAATTCCTTTTTAGGTAATACTAACTCTTCTTCATCCCTTGTTACAACGTATCTTTCCTTATCAATAATCAAGTTAGATTGTTTAATTATGAGATCATTATCTATGCTTTTATGATCACTATCTTTAAACCTTTTTAGTAAAGCTCTTAATCTACTTATTAAAACTTTTGGTTTAACTGGTTTTGTAATATAATCATCTGCACCGGCATCAAAGCCGGCTATTTGTGAATAATCCTCTCCTCTTGCAGTTAAAAAAGCAATTATTGTATTCTGAAACTTTTTATCTTGTCGTAGAATTTCGCAAGCTTCTATACCGTCCATTTCAGGCATCATTACATCAAGAATAATTAAATGAGGATTAACCTTTTTAGCAAGCTCAATAGCTTCTTTTCCATTTTGAGCAGTATATACCTCAAATCCCTCTTTTTGGATATTATAACTTAAAAATTCAAGAATATCAGGTTCATCATCAACAAGTAATATTTTAAAATCTTTATTATTCATTTCTATTTAAGCTTCTCTATTTTAAGAATTAAGTTCGGATCTATACATAAGTTATGAAAATATTCAATTGCCGATGGAGGTGCAACTCCCGGGAAATCACCTTCATTCCCTAACATATCGATAATAACCTGAAAATGGAGATGAGGAGGCCAGTTACCATTAACATTTTCACTGCCAATTTTAGCAATTTCATCTCCTCTCCTTACCTGTTGCCCCACCTTTTTATTCTCAATTGAATCTTTACTTAAATGGCCATATAAAGTATAGAAAATTTCACCTTCGATTAAATGTTCCAGTATTAAAGTTGGACCGTAATCTCCAAACGTTTCATTTTCTTTGAAGCTATGAATTATTCCAGGTAAAGGTGAATAAACAGGGTTTCCTTCTTTTAACCAAATATCAATTCCAAGATGAATACTACGGGGTTCTCCTTCATTATCGAAATGCTTACTCCTTTTATAAATCAAACGATCTTCAAAATAGCCACCAACACCAACTTTCTTTTTTTCTTTTTTAAGCTTTTCAAAAACATAACCAGTAAATACATTTGTATTATCCAAGTCAATATCGTATAGTTCTGAGTTATTATCTGAAAAATCAAAAACAAAAACGTTTTTATCACTTAATTCAATATCAACAACACTTGCAAAAAAGTCTCTGTTATCCTGAAGAATCTTTACAATATGTTCTCTTTTATCCATTGCTGAATTTTTATGCAAGTTAATGAATTCTGAACATAATTTCAGAATTACAAGTTAAGATAAAAAAGAAAACCTGGATTCTCGTCCAGGTTTTTATTTCTAATATAGTGTGAAAAGTTCTAAATTATTATTTAAACAGTTTTACTTTTACTGCAGTAGGACCTTTTTGTCCCATTTCTACTTCAAAACTAACAAGGTTACCTTCTTTAATTTCTTCGAGTACATTATTCACATGAACAAAAACACTTTCTTTTGTTTCCGAATCTTTTATAAAACCATATCCTTTTGAATCATTAAAAAATGCAACAGTTCCCTTTCTTATAGGATCAAAGTTTTCAGAATCACTTTTTGGAACCCCCAATTCAATATCTTCAGCATTGATTTTCTGTTTCTTATCAGGATCAGGAGGAGTAGATGATATTCTTCCGTTTTCATCAACATATGCTATCATATCATCAAGACTAGTTTTCTTCTCGCCTTCTTTTCTAGCAAGTTTCTTTTTCTCTTTGTCTTTTCTCTTTTTTTCTTTTTTACTTCGAACTTCTTTTTTGTTGAAAGTTTCCTGTGATCTTCCCATAAATATATTTTACTTTTTTATTTTAAAGTTAGTATTTGTTTTCTTTGTTATGCAAAATTCTAATTCTCTAAAAGAGTTATATTTGATTTTAATAGCATTTTTAATTTCAATAATCCCCTGCTTTTTATCTGACGTATTCGCTCTGATGACATATCATATTCAAGAGCAATATCGTGCAGTGAGTAGATAGGAGTATTAAATAAACCAAATGACATAGTTAATATTTCTGCTTCCCGTTTCGAAAGTTTACTTAAAGCTCTTTTTATATTTGTTACAAGCGATTCCATCATAGACTTATTATCGGGTGACGGAATATTACCTGTCTGAACAACATCGTACAAATTAAAATCGCTTTCAGCATCGCCTGACATTGGCGAATCAAAAGAAATTTGTCTTTTTCTAATATCGTTTGCTTGCTTTACTTCCTCGTCAGTTAAGTCGAGATAACCTGCAATTTCATCATTGGTTGGCTCTCTTTCAAATTCTTGTTCTAAAAAAGGAATTGCTCTTGTAATTTTATTAATTGATGATATTCGGTTTAGGGGCAGTCGTACAATTCTGGTTTGATCTGAAATAGCCTGAATAATTGACTGACGAATCCACCAAACCGCATAAGAAATAAATTTAAAACCTCGTGTTTCATCAAATTTCTTGGCCGCTTTCACCAATCCAACATTTCCTTCGTTAATTAAATCTGAAAAAGATAAACCTTGGTTCTGATATTGCTTTGCCACTGAAATTACAAAACGTAGGTTTGATACAACCAACTTATCAAGTGCAATTTTATCACCGCTCTTAATTCGAATCGTCAAATCAACTTCCTCTTCAGCAGAGATTACAGGATACTTGCTTATTTCTTGAAAGTATCTGTTTATTGATCCTTCTGCTCTTTGAGTTATTTGTTTTGTAATTTTTAACTGCCGCATTAATTCCCTTTATTTTTTCTTTCCGGTTCTAATTCCCAAATAGATCTCTTGAAATTACATATTTATGCCCATATCAATCTGATGACTGATACAGGTATCTTAATTTTCAAAAACCATTCTTTATTCTGCTAATTTTACATTTATTGCACTAAGTCCTTTTTCTCCATCCTGTGTTTCAAAAACAACTTCCTGCTCAGGTTGAAGACCTGCAAAAGAATTAGCTAAACCAGTACGATGAACAAAAACATCTTCTCCATTTTCTGATTCAATAAAGCCATATCCTTTTACCGGATTATACCATTTTACTTTGCCTTTAATCATAATAAATATTCAGTTTATATTAATAGTCTTCTTTCTTAGGCTTTGCTTCATTAACAACAATTTCTCGACTTTTCAAATCAGTTCCATTAAGTTCCTCCACAGCTTTATTTGCTTCATCGTTATTATCCATTGTAATAAAACCAAAGCCTTTACTTCTTCCACTATACTTATCGGTAATAATTTTATGTGAACTTACACTACCGTACTCTTCAAAAAGTTCTTTTAATTCGTCTTCGTTTACCTTAAAATCAAGGTTTCCTACATAAATATTCATAGTTATTTAATTTAATTGATTAGTAGTAACACTATTCTTTTGATAAATGTCATCTTCAATCCTATTGATAAAAAAAGTTATTGAATATACTTTCATCAAGTCGGCTACCGTAATTTAAAAATCAGGATTCTAAAAAGAGGCAGTGATGAACTAAAAGGTGATAGTTATTAGTAAACTAAAGCACAAATTCTCAAATCTGATTTTTTTCAAATGTACGCTTTTATTTTCAGTGTTTTACTATTTGTACATATTTTCTATTTCGCTAAAATATGTGTGATTTTTTAAGATTCAAAAATCATTTTTCCAACGACACTTTCATTGTTCTATTATAAATTCAACATTGCGAGCCACCATAATAATCTCATATTATGACTATTACAGATTGTCAATATATCAAAACATTAGATAGATTGCTATTTCAAGAAAATTTAAGGTGTGTTTAATTACAGTAACTTTATTCCTTCGGGAGTAATCTCTACTTGCTTCTCTTTATATAATTTTCCAAGTCCTTTTTTGAATGCTTTCTTACTAATACCAAGCATTTTGCTTATTTCTTCAGGAGTGCTTCTATCTGAAAGATTTAGAAGTCCGCTATTTTCGCTAATCGCAGAAAGTATTACCTCACAATTCTTATCAATCGTGTTTTTATAACCTAAAGGTTCTAAAACTATGTCTATTTTACCATCCTCCCTTACTTGCTTAACATATCCCTTAATTTTTTCTCCCGGCTGAATACTTTTATGAATATCTGACTCAAAAATAAGTCCTCTGTACAAACTATTTACAACAGCGTTCATGCCAAGATCTGTCATCTCATAAAGCAAAAGATCTACCTCATCTCCTAGTTCTACATCAATATCATCGAAAAATACAAACTCATTAACTTTGGCAGAACCTATTAAACGTTCTGTTTCTTCATCCTTGAGTAAAAAGATTAAGTACCAGTTTCCTTCCTTCATCTTTTCGTTCTGCTCGGCAAACGGTACTAATAAATCTTTTCTCAATCCCCAGTCGATAAAAGCTCCAAAATCATTAACTTCTTTAACCTGCAACCATGCAAATTCTTCGAGTTGAACATAAGGCTTTTCTGTTGTAGCTACAATTCGATCTTCTGAGTCTTTATAAACAAAAACCTCAATTTCATCATCTATTTTCATTTCATCGGTGATGTAGGCATTGGGTAAAAGAACCTCATTGTTGTCTTCATCTTCAAGATAAAAGCCATTGTCTGTTGCTCTTACTATTTTAAGCTTGTTTGTTTTTCCTATTTTCATACGCAGTGCAAAGGTATAAAACTTTCTTTTTAAATATTACTGCATTAGAAAATTCTTATAAAAGCAAAAATAAATCGCAAATTCAGGTTATAAGGTCTTAATTATTGTTGAACCGGTTTATTTTTTTATCTTAACATAAATGTGTTTTATACGCGACTTTTCTACGTTTCTTTCATCAACAATAAAATGATCATTCAAAGATTTTATTAAAGGGGTTAGTTTTTGGAATCCATAATTACGCGGATCAAAATCAGGTTTCTTTTTAATAATTAATGCACCAACTTCCGCTAAAAAAGCCCATCCGTCATCGTCTGCTATATCATCAATAGAAACTTTTAATAAGCGAATAATTTTATTGTCGATTAAATCAAGATTTGCTGTTTCGGATGCAACCGGTGTTTTTACTGTTTTAGTTTTTAAAATGTTAGAAGCACTAATAATTTCGATATAAATAAACTTATCACAGGCAACAATAAATGGATTCGGGGTTTTCTTTTCACCAATTCCAATTACGAGCATTCCCGACTCTCTTAATCTTGTTGCTAAGCGTGTAAAATCACTATCGCTGGATACCAGGCAAAATCCATCGACCTTACTGCTATGCAAAATATCCATTGCGTCAATAATCATAGCTGAATCGGTTGCATTTTTACCTGTAGTATAACTGTATTGCTGAATAGGTGTTATTGCATGTTCAAGCAATGCAGGTTTCCATCCCGATACTGTAGGCTTTGTCCAGTCGGCGTAAATTCTTTTAATTGTAGGTATTCCAAGTTTGGCAATTTCGTCGAGCATTCCCTTAATATTCGAATATGGAATATTATCCGCATCAATTAAAACGGCTAATTTTAAATCATTTTTCTCTCTCATAATAATGTAATTTTACTACTACTAAGTTAACAATAATTAGTTTCGAATTTTCTTATTTTCAAATAATTATACGTAATAAGAAATGAGATTAAGAAAGCAGTTTAAACAATGGTTAATTTCTTATAAATTTTTCTTTAGCTTCTTCAATACTATTTACAAAATTAATTCTTATTTAGCAGTTCATCCATATCAGCCTCATAATCAAACTGCAAGTCTTCATGAAGTTGCTTTAATGTTTTCTTTATCAGCTCAACTTGGCGTATATAAATATTCTGTAATGCAGCGCTCCTATTTATGCTTGGTTTAAAATTCTTGAGTTTTAAACAATAATAAATAAGCAAATCTACTTCAGTTTCTTTTTTTTGAGAATATCGAATATACTTTTTTGTGGTCGACAATATTTTTCGGAGACTCTTTCTTATGTAGTAATAACTTTTTCGGTTCACTTCCTCAAATTGCTCATCCATATAACGTTTAACGCTTTCGACGAAAGCCAATTCATCATATGATTCAAATAAAAGATATGTTAATAATTCTTTATTCTCTTTTTTGAATCTTGATAATCGCAAACACAATTCGAGCAACTCTTTTGGCGAACGCGTTTTTAACTCATCTTTAATTTCTTTAACACTTGCTGCTTTCATAAATACCTTTTCAGAAAGTTTGAAGTTAATATTTTATTTTAAGGTATAAAATTAAGAGAAGACTCTCTTATTAGGTTTATTCTTCAATATTCAATGAATCATAAATATTAACAGAATCAGGAATCAGAGAATCCATCATAATACGGAACTGTAAATCCTCCTCAAGCTTTTCAAATCTTTCAATTAGCATTTCATAGTCTTTTTTTATTGACTCTTGTTCCTTTAGCAAAACCTTATTCTTTTCACCAATTTCATAATACAAAAATGCTCTGTCTATAAGAATTCCAAGAAAAAAGAAGATAATAATAAGAAGAGTAGTTTTTGATTTGCTCATATTTTACTTTTAAGTAATTTACTAAGTTAAATATTTTTTTGAATCTGAAACAACCTGATCTTTTTATTATTAACTAAAAAACACAGACAAATTGCCTGTGCTTTGAAATGATATTAAAAATTCTATTTGCTATATAAATGCAAGAATTTCTATTTTTTGGCTTTCTTTTCTCTTTTTGCCTGTTTTTTCTCTTTAGCAGACATTTGAGGTTCTTTTTTAACACTTTTCTTTGCATCCTGTGACTTAGCCATACTGTTAATTATAAGTTAATATTGAAAATTGTATCTGATTCTTGAGCAAAGGTAATATTTATTTGGGTTATATATAAATCATAAAACAAACTAACAACACCAAATAAAAATCACCTTAAATTGTTAACTTAACATTAATTTAATATTAAATAGATTTATTCTGTTTTAATTTGCAAATAAAAACATTTTCTAATAAAAACCGAAAAATGAAAATAAACATTCTGTTTTTGCTGACACTTGTTGCTTTTCTAGTACTTTTTCCCAACACGCTGTTTGCGCAGGACGAAGAAAAAAAAATTGAACCAACAGGCAATGTCTATGGTGTTCTTTTTACAAACTTTCATTCAGATTTTATAAGTGAGAACTCCGCTTTCGAAGTACAAAGAACTTATTTGGGTTACAAATATCAGTATGACAATAATTTTTCGGCTAATTTAAAGATCGATATTGCAAGTAACGTAAGTGATGCAAAAAGATATGCATACTTTAAAAATGCTCATTTGAGCTATAAATATAAAAACCTTAGCATAAGCTTTGGTTTGATTGATTCATACATGTTTAAAACACACGAGAAATTTTTTGGCAAAAGATATATTTATAAATCATTCCTCGATAAAAACAAATTTGGTCCGAGTGCTGATTTGGGAGCAAGTTTTTTGTATAAGTTTAATAATAAATTGAACGTAGATTTTTCAGTATTGAACGGAGAAGGTTATTCTAACTTACAGCTTGATAATACATTTAAAGCCGCACTGGGTTTATCTTATAATCCTGTCGAAAACTTTTATTCAAGAATTTACATTGATTATTCTGAAAAAACATATACTCAAGCAACATACGCTTTCTTTTTAGGATATAAACAAACAAATAAATTTAGTCTTGGCGCTGAATATAACTATCAAACTAATAATGACTTTTCTAACAATTACGATTTGTTTGGTTATTCTCTTTACGGGACTGTTAACATTACGGAAAAATGGGAGCTTTTTGCACGTCTTGATGATCTGAAATCAAATATACCTTCTGGAGAAACAGATAACTGGAATCTTTCGAAAGATGGAAATACTCTTATATCGGGTATACAATTTTCGCCTATAAAGAAAGTTAAACTTGCCCTAAATTATCAAGGTTTTATGTGTGATGATACATACAAAGATGATATATCGGCAATTTATTTCAACCTCGAATATAATTTTTAAACATTATTGATGCTCAGGTCTTAATAAATCATTAACTGTTTTTACAGGATTAAATGTTTCTATTGGAACCTCAACAAAAATCGTATTCCATTTTGCCATAGCACCATTCCACAAACCCGGTAATTCTTGAGCTTTTAATTCTTTTCCATCTTTAGATTTTTTGGAAATAAAGCCAGTATTAGGATCACGGTATTTTAATAAGTCGAACTTCTCTCCTTTATAATCTTTCACCGCAAATACCAAATCAACCGGATTAAAATGTGTCGATGATTTCAAAATAGCCATTTGATGATCATTATTCGGATCAATTTGAGATGATTCAACAATTTGTAAACTTATAGCTCCATTTGATTGAATAACACGAAATGGTCCTCCACCAGGTTCTCCTTCATTTTTTACCATTCCACAAACACGAATAGGTCTGTTCATGATTTCAATTAAGCGTTTCTTGCATACTCCTAATTCCATCTTCTCATATTTTACAAAATCATAATATAATTCCTGTTCAATAAATTGCTCTATTTCCTGAGTTAATTCACAATCAAAATCATCGGATTCTATTTCATCAATGTAATTAAAGATTTTTTCTTGATATGATAAAAGAACTCCAGCTAATGCCTTTTTATACCTTACAGAAGTTTCTGTAAGATTCTCAGGAACCACATTATCAATATTTTTAATAAAAATAATATCGGCTTCTAAATCGTTCAAGTTTTCAATTAAAGCTCCATGTCCTCCTGGTCTGAACAATAAAGATCCATCATTATTTCTGAAAAGTTCATTGTTTAAATCAACAGCAACCATATCTGTTGAAGGTTTTTGTACTGAAAACGATATTTCGAACCTAACTGAGAATTTATCTTCCAAGCTTTTCACACTATTTAAGACAAGCTCTTTAAACATTTCTTGATGCTCTGGCGATATTGTAAAATGAATTTTAACCTTATTATCTGCAGATTTTGCGTAGTTAATTCCTTCTAATAAATGTTCTTCAAAAGCAGTTTTAGCAACTGAATCGTTTATATGAAATAATAAAACACCTTTAGGTTTTTGTCCATAATTTAATCCTTCTTCAAACAAAAAATACTTTAAGATTTCTTTGTATCTCCCTTGCTCCAATAGATCTTCAATATCTAAATTATTAGCTTTGATTATCGCTTTTAAGTCGTTGTAAAAAGCAAACTGACTAATATTTGTAAAAAAGATTTTTACCTCTACCTCCTCAACTTGACTAATATCTTCATATTGTTCAACTGTGGTTTCATAAAATTCAAATAAAAATTTAAACATGCGTGATGCAGCTCCCGAAGCAGGAACAAATTTCAATGTATCAGGTTTTATATCATCAAATAACTTTACGTATACCGAAATTTCATTCTTGCTCAAACGAACTATTCCATCATTTATAGTTGCAGGTTTATATATATTTAGAAACGGAAAACCGTTTTCAAAATCATTGATCTGACTTTTTACTATATCAACAGTTAATCCCTTGTTTTTAATTTGCTGAATATCTTTTTCTGTAAACATTTTATTTTCAATTTAATGTTTATACAAATCTACAATGATTTTAAGTTAATGCTAAAATTTTATGGTTAATTTGAGATTAAACCTTCGTGAAGTTAAATAATTGGGAACAGCATATTGAGATGCATTTCCAGCTTGGTTGCTTACTGTTTTTACCCACATGTACGATATTGTATTGTTTATATCGAGCAAATTAAATATCTCAAAACTAATCCACATATCTTCGAAAACATTAAGAAAGCTGCCAGTTTTAAACTCTTTTTCTTCCTTGATTATGACTTTTGAAAATCCCATATCCACACGTTTATATGGTCTCATTCTGTAAACCTGATCATACCGGTCTTTTTCAGGTGAAGAAAAAGGCAATCGACTTCCGTAATGTAAACTCAGATTCATTCTGTATGATGGATTCATTGGTAAATAATCCTGAAAATACATACTAAAATTAACCAATTGATCAGTTGGCCGTGCATAATATCCCGGCTCAATTAATTGCCCTTCAGAATCGTAATAAAAATCTCCATCAATATCTTCTTTGGTTTGCATTAAAGATAAACTTGCCCATGATTCAATTCCCTGAACAAATTCGCCATTAATTTTAAAATCAATACCGTAAGCATAACCTTTCGCAATGTTCTCAGCCGAATATACAAGATGAACATTATCAATCTTATAAGGTATCAAATCATTTAAAATCTTATAATAAAGCTCAGTAGTTAATTTAAAAGGTCTGCTCCATGCTTTAAAATTATAATCGTTTCCTAATACAAAATGTATTGATTTTTGTGATTTTATTTCAGGATTAACAACGCCATCTGAGTTTTTCATCTCCTTATAAAATGGTGGTTGATAATACAATCCCGCTGCAAACCTGAAAAGCATATCCTTTTTCGAATTGGGTTTGTAGGATACAGATGTTCGTGGAGTAAGTATAAACTCATCGCTAAAATTCCAGTAATTGGCACGTAAACCAATGTTAAAATAGAAATCGCCATTATTGACTAATTTCATATTATAAGTATTCTGGATATACGCTGTTATTCTACTCGAATAGATTTGGTTTGAAGCTCTTGCAGTTTCGAATAATTCAATTGAAGTTCCGGTATAAGGCAATGAATAACCAGCCGAATCCAACATTTTCCATTGGTTTACTATATCGTCAATAACTTCGTAATTGTATTTAGCTCCCCAACGCAAACGATTATTTGATTTATAATATCCTCCTTTAAAAGAAACTGAATATACGCTTGCTGTTAAATAATTTCTGGCATGATTAAGGAAAGTTCCTATACCAATATTCATAATACTATCACCATATGTATCAGAACCAATCGTGTTATCTAACTCATTTAAATAATACTGACCCTGTATATCGTATGTTTCTTCCTCATAGGTTTTGAAAGCCGAAAGAATCAATTTAAAAGTTAGATTTTCGTTAGGATTATAATTACTTGTAAAAGCACCCAAATATGTTTCAAATCGATCTTTTTCGTTTCCATCATAATAAATATTCAGGTTTAATGCTTCATCGATTGTTCCAAAAGAAGTTTTGCGGTTTACAGGAACAAATTGATAACTATTCAGTGAATAATATCCTAAGAAATCAAAATCGAGTTTGTTATTCACTTTATATGTAAAATATGTCTGAAAATCATAGAACTCAGGATTATAATCACCTTTTGTTTCGAGTGAATTTAAAACATACTGCGATGTTTTATATCTAAATCCGGTGTTATAAGTAAATTTTCCATTTTTTGAAATATCTTCGACATGTACCGCTCCACCCAGAAAACTTAATGTAACACTTGCTGCAAAATCGATTGGCTTTCTATATCTGATATCCAGTACCGATGACATTTTATCACCAAATCTGGTTTCAAAGCCACCTGAAGAAAAATGTATCGAAGAAACCATGTCGGAATTCAGAAAACTAAGTCCTTCCTGTTGTCCTGAACGAACTAACATTGGCCGATAAATTTCAATATCGTTAACATAAACCAGATTTTCATCAAAGTTTCCTCCACGTACCGAATATTGTGAACTCAGCTCGGAGTTAGATGAAACTCCCGGCATTGTTTTAATCAAGGATTCAAGGTTTCCGGAAATATCAGGATTTAACTCTATATGCTTTGCATCTATCTTTACTAAGTTACTTTCAGGAGATAATTCCCCAACAACAGAAACTTCGCCAATATCGCTGACAGAAACTTCCAAAATAATGTTGTAATTTGCAATTTGATCTATTTTTGAATTTATCGTAAAACTTTTAGCAGAATAACCTATGCACGAAACTTGAATTGAAACGTCTTTATTTGGTGAAATTTTAAAATAAAAACTACCATCTTTATCAGAAATAACTCCAGTATTATTTGACATGTTTCTTATATGAGCCGATTCTATTGGATTACCTTTTGCATCAAGAACTTTCCCCTTAAATGTAACGACATTTTGCGCCATTGAAGAAAATGCAAAAAATAAACTAAGAATAATTAAACCAACAACCGACCTCATCGTGCAAATAATCAATAATTACTAAGCTATAAACACCAAAATCATGAAAATATTATGGTATTTTTAAGAAAGTCAAAACTAATTCATTCTGTTTAGATTAAAAAAAAACAATAAATTTATTTCCTAATAAACAATTCCATACTATCATGATAGATCAAAAAGAAATCACACTTCCAGCTTTTAAACGTGGCTATCACATTATTAATCATTTAATTAAAGATGAAATTAAGAATCTTCCAGAAAAAGGTTTACTTCATATTTTTATTAAACATACTTCGGCAGCTTTAACAATAAATGAAAATGCAGATCCGTCAGTTTTAGTAGATTTTGAAAACTTCACAAATAAATTAATTCCCGATGGCGATAGCACATTTTCGCATATTATGGAGGGTCCTGATGATATGGCAGCACATATCAAATCATCCACTTACGGACAGTCACTTACTATTCCAATTTCAAATCATCGACTGAATTTAGGTACTTGGCAAGGTATATATTTATGCGAATTTCGAAATCATGGTGGTAATAGAAAACTTGTTCTAACAATTTATTACTAATTGAATGTTGAAACTTAAAGTTTCAAAGAATAAAAAAATAATATTGCGCTTATCTGATCACGTAAATTTCTTTACTAATACTCTTTCGGCATAAGCCATTAGCTATCAGTAATATAAAAAAGCTCCGAAAAACACACACCGTAGTTACAAATTGTAAGTAATAAGCCCAATTTACTATAAATATGTTATTTAAAACATTTACTTATTGGACATTTGTTAAAAATTACCCTACATTTGCTTTTAAATAATAAAAAACGGTAAAGAATAATTTTTTTATAAAATATTAATACATAATTACAATATGCAAAAATTACTATTATTAGGCGATGAAGCTATAGCTCAAGGAGCTTTAGATGGAGGGATGTCTGGAATTTATGCTTATCCCGGTACTCCATCAACTGAAATCACCGAATATGTACAAGCATCTAAATTTGCTAAAGAAAAAAACATTCATAGCCAATGGTCAGCAAACGAAAAAACAGCAATGGAATCTGCATTAGGTATGTCATATGCTGGAAAACGTGCTATGGTTTGTATGAAACACGTTGGTTTAAACGTTGCAGCAGATGCATTTGTTAACTCATCAATAACTGGTGTAAATGGTGGTTTAGTTGTTGTTGCAGCAGATGACCCGTCAATGCATTCATCTCAAAACGAACAAGATTCAAGATTCTATGGTAACTTTGCCATGATGCCAATGCTTGAGCCTGTTGATCAACAAGAAGCTTACGAAATGTCTTATCATGGTTTTGAATTATCGGAAAAATTTAAGTTACCGGTATTATTAAAAGTAACAACAAGACTTGCTCACTCTCGTGCCGGTGTTCAAACAATGGAACAAAAAGCAGAAAATGAAGTTTCTCTTCCATCTAACTTAACACAATTTGTATTATTACCATCTATTGCTCGAAAGCAATATAAAACTTTATTAGGTATACAAAGCGCTTTAGAAGAAGCTTCTGAAGAATCTAAATTCAATAAATACATTGATGGTTCTGATAAATCTCTTGGAATTATTGCCCCAGGGATTGCTTACAACTATTTAATGGAGAATTTCCAAGATAAAGAATTAAACAATCCTGTATTGAAAATTGGACAATATCCAATTCCGCGAAAGCAAATCATGAAAATGATTGAAGAGTGTGATAGAATTCTTGTTCTTGAAGAAGGTGCTCCTATTATTGAAGAATCGTTAAAAGGATATCAAGAAGCTGGAACTCCAATTTCTGGTAGATTAGACGGTACTTTACCACGAGATGGTGAACTAAATCCAAATTTAGTTGCAAAAGCACTTGGTTTTGAAACTGTATTAGATGGAGAGATTCCTGAATTGGTAAGAAATCGTCCACCTTCAATGTGTGTTGGTTGTGGTCATATAGATGCTTACGAAGCATTAAACGAATCGTTAAAAGAATATGGTACTGGAAGAGTATTTTCTGATATAGGATGTTATACTTTAGGTGCTTTGCCTCCATACAATGCTATTAACTCTTGTGTCGATATGGGTGCTTCTATTACAATGGCAAAAGGTGCAGCTGATGCTGGTTTAATTCCTGCTGTTGCTGTTATCGGAGACTCTACTTTCACTCACTCAGGAATGACAGGTTTAATTGATTGTGTTACTGAAAATAGCCCTGTTACAATAATTATTTCTGACAACTATACCACAGGTATGACAGGTGGGCAAGATTCAAAAGCTCTTGGTAGAATCGAAGATATATGTAAAGGTATTGGAGTACACCCTGATCACATTAGAGTCTTCAGACCACTAAAGAAAAACATGGACGAAATGGTTCAGATAATGAAAGAAGAATTGACATACAAAGGTGTATCAGTTATTATTCCACGTCGTCAGTGTGTTCAAACAATGAAAAATAAGAAGCTTGCTGAGCAACTTAAAGAATTAAATCTTAAATAATCTACATTACTAACATAAATAATCATTAAAACAAAAATTATGAAAACAGATATTATATTAGCTGGTGTAGGTGGACAAGGAATATTATCAATTGCTGCAACTATTGGTATGGCAGCTTTACATAATGATCTACACTTAAAACAAGCCGAAGTTCATGGAATGAGCCAACGCGGTGGAGCTGTTCAATCAAACATGAGAATTTCTGATAAACCAATTGCATCGGATCTTATTCCTATGGGAGCTGCAGACATTATTCTTTCGGTTGAACCGATGGAATCGTTAAGATATTTACCTTACTTAAAAAAAGGTGGTTGGTTAGTAACTAATACAACTCCTTTTGTAAATATTCCTAATTATCCTGAAGTAGAAGAAGTTTTAGCAGAAGTGAAAAAACAAAAGAAGTTTATTGCTGTTGATGCAGATAAAATTGCCTCCGAAATTGGATCAAAACGCTCATCAAACATTGTTATGCTTGGAGCTGCATCTCCATTTTTTGAAATATCATTTGAAAGTTTCGAAGAAGGTATTCGTCAGATTTTTGGACGTAAAGGAGAAGATATTGTAAATTCAAACTTAAAAGCTTTGAGAGCAGGTAGAGAATTTGCAGAAAAAAACAGATAGTACATTCTATTAAAATAAATCAAGTGTCATGGATTTTTTCATGGCACTTTTTTTATATTCGTACGTTAATTCTTTAATATGAGAATACTTTTAAAAAAAATAAAATCTTTTGATCTTATTATAATACTATATTGTATTCTAACAGGAATTTACATAACCTTTGGTTTTAATCAACTTCAAAACATTTTTTCTCACCTGCTAATACGAGTTGTTTTTATTACTCTAATACTATTGCTTATTTCAGTTGAAAAGTCTAATAATAAGTTCTTGTATTTTATTAGGAACTTTTATCCACTCTTATTACTAGGTTTCTTTTACAGCGAAACAGATTACTATAACAATCTTCTTTTTGAAAATTTTGACCCACTCCTAATACCTATTGAAAACTTTCTATTCGGCTCTCAACTTTCTTTAGAATTCTCCCAACATATTCCTTTTCAATGGTTTAGTGAATTAATGCACTTTGGTTATTTTTCATACTATTTAATGACCTTTGGTGTTCCTCTTCTTTTTTATTTAAAAGCACCAAAGCAATTTGAAAAAACAATGTTTATAATAGTATTGTCTTTTTGCTTTTATTATATCTTTTTTATCCTTTTTCCTTCAATTGGTCCGCAATTTTATTTTCCAATTGAACAAAGAATTGTTCCTGATGGGTATCTCTTTCAAAAATTACTGAGTATTATACTTGAAACTGGCGAAACACAAACTGGAGCTTTCCCAAGTTCACATGTAGGTATGGCAATTTTATTTCTTATTTTGATTGGTAAATACTATAAAAAATTACTTTTTATGTTAATCCTTGTAGTTATTATTTTAGTTGCTTCTACAGTTTATATTAAAGCTCACTATGCCGTTGATATATTAGCAGGATTAGTTACAGGAATTATGTTTTATTATTTATCTGAAAAGATATATAATAAATACTTTAATTCAATAATAGCAAATAAGGTGTTATAGCTTTTAATAGATTTATTTTTATCTTAACCCCGATATTCAATTTATATTTTATTTACAATACAGAAAGTCAATATGCTGGAAATTATAGAAGTTAAAAATAAATCTGATCTCAAAAAATTTATATACTTACCCGAAAAGATTCATAAAAATCACAAGAACTGGCTTCACCCGTTATATTCAGACGAATGGATTTTGTTTGACCCCAAAAAGAATAAGGCATTCAATTACTGTGATACATTACTCGCAATTGCAAAAAGAGATGGCAAAGTTGTAGGACGTATTATGGGAATTATTAATCATCGTTATAACGAAATTAATAATGATAATTCTGGAAGGTTTTGTTTTATGGAAACATGGGATGACAAAGAAGTTTTTCATGAATTGGTTTCATTTGTTGAAGATTGGGCAAGAAATAAAGGAATGAAGAGATTAATTGGGCCATTTGGTTTTTCAGATGAAGATCCACAAGGTTTTTTAGTTGAAGGATTTTATCAGCCTACTGTTATGATAACAAATTGTAGTCTTCCTCACATGGCTAAAATGATTGAAGATGAAGGATTTTCTAAAAAGATGGACTTTGTTCAGTATAATATTAAAACTCCTCAAGAAGTTCCAGCAATTTATGAACGTATTGCTCAGCGACCAGAGAAAAATGGTTACAAATTAGTTGAATTCACCAAACGTAAGCAACTTAAACCTTTTATTCGTCCTGTACTTGGGCTTACAAATGATACTTATACTGAGATATTTGGTTATGTACCATTTAGTGACGAAGAAATGGACGACTTTGCAAAAAGGTATTTACCTATTTTAGATCCAAGGTTTATTAAAGTTATAGTTGATTCAAACTTTAAGGTTGTAGCTTATGTTATTGGTATGCCTAATATTAGTGATGGTATTAGGAAAGCAAAAGGTCGTTTATTTCCTTTCGGATTTATTAAAATACTTCGTTCAATGAAAAAATCAAATCAATTAGATTTGTTATTGGGTGCAGTTAAAGATGATCTGAGAAATATTGGTTTAGATACAATGATGGCAAAAGCAATGCTTAAATCAACTAATGAACGAGGGCTCGAATTTATTGATAGCCATGTAGTAATGGAAACGAATACAAAAATGCGAGCCGAAGTAGAAAAACTTGGAGGCAAAGTATATAAACGATATAGAATATTTCAAAAAGATTTATAAATACAAAATGGGGATTATTAATCCCCATTTTATTTTATTTAAGTATTTTTAATATTTCCACAACGAATTAAAAAATCCTAAATTTCAATCACTTACGATTCCTTAAAACATAGTCAATCCATATTAATTCATTTTCTTTAAATATTTATATAGTTCACTATCAGTTGTAAGGATAACAGATGTCGTTGAATCAAAAGTGGTTTGATATGTCTCCATAGATTTAAGAAAACTATATAAATCTCTTGACATCGAAGATTTATTGTATGCAGAAGCATATATTAATGCCGCTTTTGCATCAGCTTTACCCTTAATTTCTTCCGCTATTCTGAATGCATCAGACTGTATTGTTTTAAGTTCGCGCTCTTTCTCTCCATTTATTTTTGAAGCTTCACCTTGCCCCTCAGATCTAAATTTATCAGCAATACGAAATCTTTCACTTTTCATTCTTTCATAAACCTGCACTCTTACTTCCTGCACATAATTAATCCTTTTAAATCTGAAATCAAGTATTTCTATTCCTAAATCTTTAGCTTGTTCATTAGCAGTTTTTAGGATCATATTTTGAATTTTATCTCGTCCCACATTTATATTCATCAATGAATCTCCTATCAATTCACTGAGTACACCGGAAGATATCGGCGTTCTGTTACTATTACGAACAGCTTCTTCTATGTTATGATTCGCAATATAGTCTCGAGTTTCACCATCCAAAATATCATCAAGTCTTGAATGCGCACCTCTTTCATTTGTTAATCGTTTAAAAAACTGAAGAGGATCAGTAATTTGCCAACGTGCATACGTATCAACAAAAATAAACTTTTTATCCTTTGTAGGAATCTGATTTGGATCTCCATCCCATTCCATATAACGTTTCTCGAAGTAATTTACTTTTTGTACAAACGGAGTTTTAAACTTTAAACCTGATGTAATAACTGCCTCACCAACAGGTTTGCCAAACTGCGTAATAACCGCTTGTTGCTTTTCATCTACCACAAATGTGCTTTGTGCTATTAAAATAATTGCAATAACAATTATTACAATTGATATGATTGATTTTTTATTTTTCATAATTCAAATGCTTTTTATTTAATTTTCATTTGTAACAATGGAAGCGCCTGTGTGCCTTCACTATCAGTAATTACTTTATTACCTAATTTTGGTAAAACATCTTGAAGCGTCTCAAGATATATTCTCCTTTTAGTTACTTCAGGAGCTTTTACATATTCTTTATAGAGATCATTAAATCTTGCAACTTCTCCAAGCGCATTATTCACACGCTCTGTAGCATATCCCTCAGCTTTTTGTATTGTTTCTTCTGCTTGTCCACTAGCCTTTGGAATCACTTTATTATATTCTGATTTAGCTTTATTAATAAGGGTTTCCTTTTCTTGTTGTGCTTGGTTTACAGCGTTAAATGCATCCTTTACTTCATCTGGAGGATTAACATCCTGTAATACAACCTGATCTATTTTAATTCCCAATGAATATTCTCTGCAAATTTCTTGCATTAACTCTTCCATTCTTCCAGCTATTTCAGTTCTACCAACAGTTAATACTTCATTAACAGTTCTGTCTCCAACTATTTGACGCATAGAAGATTCGGAGATATCCCTTAAGGTTGTTTCAGGGTTTCTTACTTTAAATAGATAATTGTAAGGATCTTCTATACGATATTGCACTACCCACTCAACATCTGCAAGATTTAAATCCCCAGTAAGCATTAAAGATTCATCCTTATAACCCGATTGTGTATATTCAGAACGTATTCCAGCACTTAAAGTACGAAATCCAAATTCCAATTTTTGTTGTCTTTCAACTGGTACTTTTAAAGCTTTTTCAATTAGCGGAATTTTTACATTAAGTCCAGGTTCTACCGAACGCGTATATTTACCAAAGCGCGTAATGACTGCAACTTCTTCCGTTTCTACTTGAAAGAATGATCCTAAAACTAAAATAAATAGAATAACCACTATAATTATTAGCCTTGATTTCCCAAGTGCTTTTCTTATTCCCGGAGGAATTTCAAACTGAGTAAATTGATCTTCGTTCATAATTTATTTTTTTTAATTATTAATTTTCGAGAGAATAAAGGTATTACATATAATCACAATATAAAAACAAGGGTGATTTATTTAGTTTAATTCGTAAAAATCTCATTAAAATTATAACGTTATCAACAGGCACTACTTATAATTATTATGGTTGTGTTGATTTTTCTTTATTGCGCTTTTAATATATTTTAAATAAATTTGAGTCCTAAATTAAAAGAAAGCAGAGGAATTATGAAAATTGGAGAGTCGGAATTAATTATTAATCAGGATGGAAGTATTTTTCATTTACACTTATTACCTGAAGATATAGCAGATACTATTATTCTTGTTGGTGATCCAGGGAGAGTTGAAGTTGTTGCATCTTTTTTCGATAGTATTGAATTAAAGAAACAAAATAGAGAATTTTACACTATTACGGGATCATTCAGAAACAAAAGGATTACGGTAATATCAACAGGAATTGGGACCGACAATATTGATATTGTTGTTAATGAACTTGATGCTATTGCTAATATCGATTTAAAAACAAGAACAAAAAATAAAGAACACAGAACTTTGAACTTAATACGAATTGGAACCTCGGGATCATTACAAGCGGATATTCCTGTAGATTCATTCTTAATGAGTAAAAGATCAGTAGGTTTTGACGGTTTACTTAATTTTTATGCAGACAGAAACTCTGTGTCAGATCTTGAGTTCGAAGAAGCTTTAAAAAAACACTTGGACTGGAATAAATTATTGCCTTCGCCATACGTGGTAGACGCATCAAAAGAATTAATTGAGAAATTAGATGGTGACAACATCGTTCAAGGTATAAATATTTCAGCATCTGGTTTTTATGGTCCACAAGGTCGACAATTACGTCTTCCTATAGTTGATAAAGACATAAATGATAAAATTGAATCTTTCGAGTTTCAAGGACAGAAAATAACCAACTATGAAATGGAAAGTTCTGCCATTTTTGGCTTATCAAAATTATTAGGTCATAATGCAATTACAATTTGTGCAATCATAGCAAATCGTCGTAAAAAAGAATATAGCAAAGACTATAAACCTGTAATTAAAGAATTAGTTAAAACTGTTTTAGAAAGATTAACAGACTAAGAAATAACGTGAACTTAAAAGAAAAAGAAATAAAGGCTTTATTACTGTTACTTGAAGATCCCGATAACGAGGTTTTCAAGCATGTTTCGGAAAGCTTGCTCGAAAAAGGAGAAAATGTAATTCCTGAGCTTGAAAAAGCTTGGGAAAAATCCTTAAATGAAGTTTTACAGGAACGTATAGAAAGTCTTATTCAAGAAATTCAGTTTAGCTCTACTCAAAAGCAATTAAAGGAATGGAAAGAAAAAGGTGCTGTTGATATCTTAAAAGGAGCATTCTTAATTGCCAAATATCAGTATCCCGATCTTAAGTATGATAATATACTTTCTTTGTTTAATAAAATTAAACAGGATGCTTGGCTTGAAATGAATAGCAATTTAACTGCACTTGAGAAGGTTCGTGTAATAAATCATATAATTTATCAGATTTATGAATTTTCGGGCAATAGTTCCAATTTTTTTGCTCCACAGAACTCATATATCAATCATGTTCTGGAAAGTCACAAAGGAAATCCTTTGACACTTGGAATAATATACATTGCTCTTGCTCAGGAATTAGATATTCCGATTTATGGTGTTAGTATGCCCCGAAACTTTATTTTAGCTTATGTTGATGAGAATAATATTCATAATCCTTATGAGGATGAAATTCTGTTTTATATAAATCCTTTTAACAAAGGTACGGTTTTGGGGAAACGAGAAATAGACTATTTCTTAAAGCAACAAAAGTTGGAGCCAAAGAAATCTTACTATAATCCTTGCTCAAATATTGAAATAATTAAGAAGTTAATATTAAATTTAATATATTCGTACGAAAAATTAGGATATCCTGAAAAAGTAGATAATCTCAAAGATCTTTATAGTATAATTAAATAATACTAGATAATATGACAACTGAAAAAGGAAATAATGAAATTGATTTGATTGAAGTATTTTTTAAAATTTATATTTTTTTCAAGAAGAAATTTTGGATTTTATTTATTGCAACAATTATCGGAGCTGGATTAGGTTATTCTACGAAATTTTTTGCAAAACCACATTTTGAATCTTCAATGATCGTTAAATCATACATAATGTCCTCAAATTTATTGTCTGAATATATTGTAAAATTTCAAAATTTATTAAATGATGAGAATTATAAACTTCTGCATGAACAAACTAATCTTTCAATTGAGGAATTGAGAAGTATTAAGGAAATAACTACAGAAATTCCATATGACGAAAAAGGAAAGGATGAACTGGGATATACAATTATTCATGTTAAATGTATTCAAAATATTGTATTAGATAAACTGGGCAATGGAATTCTGAGTTTTCTTGAAAAAGAACCTTATATCAAAAGCGAAATAGAAAGTTTTAAAGAAAAAAATACTGTAATTATTGATCACATAACAGATGAAATTAGTAATATAGGATTAAAAAATGGACAAGTTTCCTCAAAAATTAGTGAGAAAAATAAAATCAATATTTTTAATAGCAATGAAACTTTTTACAATGAACTCATATTTCTTTTAGAAGAAAAATTTCAAAGAGAAAAAGAGTTAAATAATGCATCGGCTTTTAGAGTTATTGAAGATTTTATTGTATATAATAAGCCCGTTAAAAAAACAACTACATATACTATATCAGGGGGTTTACTTCTTTGGTTTATTACTTTATTGTTTTTACTTATAAGACGTATGAATAAACAAATAAACAAACTCAATTAAGTTTTTTTATTTTTTTATCCTTATAATAAACAAACCATAAAAAGCTATACCAGAAAGCGAAAAAAACAACTCCAACAATTCGTTGCAACATAGATTCAAATAAAAAATTAATGAAACTAATCATTAAAAACAGGAATAACAATTCCTGTTTTTTCTTTATTGATTGATAGAATGGAATAGCAAATACTAATAATAAGGTTATTAAACCTATAGCACCTGTTTGTGTTGCCGTTTCAAGAAATTGATTATGACAGTTATGTTTGTTAACAAAAGCTTCCTCAATATTCCTATTTTGATGAATTTCAAGTAATCTATGCTTTGCATCGCCAATTCCATGTCCAAATATTGCTTTCTCCTTCCAAACTATCACAGCATCTATCCACAATGAAAAACGAGCATCTATATTCTCATAATTTTGTGTATCTATACTACTTTTTATTTGCTCAATATTTTGACTAAACCTTGAACTTTTCATTAAATAACTAAATAAAAATAAAAATAAAATGAGGGTGATATATATATATACACGTTTATATTTTAATAAAAACTTAAATACATAAAAAAAAGTCACAGCAAATACACTTAATAATAACGCACGTGAATTTAAAATGTAAATAAAAATCAACACTATTAGAATACTTGTTAATTTTAGAATAATCCAATAATATTTACTCTTTTCAGAAAACGAATGAACTATTAAGATTATTGAAAATAAAAATGCTAATGAAATATATGTTGGATGCTGAGAGTTAGAAATATCAAGCCAGCGAATTATTCCAAGGAAAGTTATTTTCCCATATTTTTCGATTAAATAATGTAGATTTACTAAATAAATAAATCTAGTAATAAATATGATAATTCCTAATAAAGATGCAGAAACAAAAATATCCAGAATTCGTTTTTTATTACTTAAATAAAACTCCTCATCCATAATAATTATCAAGGGAAGTAGTACTAATGAAATTTGCGTTTCTATTGTCTTCCAGCCTTCTATCCAATTTTCAGAATAAAATAATGAAATCAAATTGAGTAAGAAGAAACCTAAAAGGAAGAAGATCAATTTAAAATTAGAAATTTTAAATTGATCTTTTTTAATTGTAATTAAACTAAGAATTAATAAACCCGCAAGTGGATACTGTAAATATTTATAAGATACAATTAGAAAAATGAAGATTAAAAATATAAAGCCTAATTTAAAATAAGTTAAAATTTTAAGCATCTTTTTTAAATTGAATTAAACACCTGAGCTATGCGTTCAAATTCATCCAATGTTAAATTAGTTCCTGAAGGCAAACAAAGTCCATTCTCAAACAAACTTTCAGAAATGCCATTTAAATATGAAGGATGATCTTTAAAAATAGGCTGCATATGCATCGGTTTCCATAAAGGTCTGCATTCTATATTCTCTTTCTCAAATAGCTTCCTTAATTCTTCACGATCATAACTAAATTTTTCCTTTTGTAACAATATTGTTGTTAACCAAAAATTAGAATAAAAATTTTCATCTGGCTCAGTCAGAAAATCGACACCACTCTTTTCCTTAAGCAAATCTCTATAAAACTTATTATTTTCTCTTCGTTGTTTTACCCGATCTTCTATAACTTCCATCTGTCCTCGTCCAATACCAGCCAGAATGTTGCTCATTCTATAATTATATCCAATTTGTGAATGCTGGTAATGAGGTGCATCATCACGCGCCTGAGTTGCTAAAAAACGTGCTTTGGAAATTGCGTCGCCATCATTTGAGACCAAAGCTCCACCACCCGAAGTAGTAATAATCTTATTTCCATTAAAAGAAAGTATTCCGAATTTTCCAAATGTACCTAGCTTCTTTCCTTTGTAACTACTCCCTAAAGCTTCTGCAGCGTCTTCAATAACAGGTATCTCATATTTATCTGCTATTGATATTATTTCTTCAACTTTTGCAGGCATTCCATATAAATGCACAAATATTATTGCTTTTGGCTTATTTCCTTTTTTAATTCGATCTTTTATTGCTTGTTCTAAAAGCTCTGGATCCATATTCCATGTATCCTTCTCACTATCTATAAAGACAGGAGTTGCTCCGTGATATAAAATTGGATTAATAGTAGCGGAGAATGTAAAAGTTGAAGCAAGAACTTCATCACCGATTTTAACTCCTAATAGTATTAACGCAAGGTGAATAGCAGCTGTACCTGAAGAAAGGGCTGCAACATGATTTACACCTAAGTAATTCTGAATATCTTCTTCAAAACCATCAACGTTTGGACCTAAAGGAGCTATCCAGTTTTCTTCAAATGCTTTATTTACATACTTTAATTCCGCTCCTCCCATATGAGGTGTGGAAAGCCATATTTTATTTTTCATGAATTAAATCTTTACTACAAATTACTCCTAAACATAACAATCAAATATATTACTCCCTGAATTTTACTGGTTTTGCCGGTAGTCCAACTGCTGTGCAATTAGGAGGAAGGTTTTTTGCAACAACCGCTCCTGCACCAATAATTGTATTTTCACCAATTTCTAATAAATTAATTATTTTTGCTCCTGTTCCAACATAAACATTATTTTTAATAATAACCTCTCCAGAAATATTAACACTAGGCATAAAAGATGAATAATCACCAATTGAAGTATCATGACCAACTGTGCACGATAAGTTTAAGATTACATGTTTTCCAATAGTGATATTTGTTGTAATAATATTTCCTGCAGCTATTATTGTTCCCTCACCTATTTCAACAAACTTTCTATTTCCTATTAATGCACTTGGATGAATTAATATTGGATACTTTATATTTTTGTTTGTAATATTATTTAATATTTTTTCTTTTGTTATAGGATCTGCAACAGCACAAACAAGATAAAGTTCTCCTTCTTTGTATTCATTTAATTTTTTCAAATTACCAAGCAATGGACGATCGTTAATCTTATTTGGCAAATTATCATCATCATCCCAATATCCAATAAATTCCCATTCTTTACTAATCTCATTTATTTGCTCAATTAACATCTGAACCTCTCGTCCAAATCCTCCAGCACCAAATATTGATATTTTTTTCATAATAATAATTTAAATCTTAATAGATCATTTTCTTATAGAATTTTCCTTTATAGATTATCCTGTAAATTTTTCCATAGTTTCTGAAGATTCAGAACTTATGCCTTCTGATCTAAATACTTTTACAAAGGTCAATAATAATATTTTTATATCAGTTCTAAATGAAACATTTTCAACATACCACACATCATATTCAAACTTTTCATCCCAGCTTATTGCATTTCTCCCATTAACTTGCGCCCATCCAGTAATTCCTGGTTTTACTTCATGTCTCCTTTTTTGAAAATCATTATACAATGGCAAATACTCTGGTAAAAGAGGGCGTGGTCCAACGAGAGACATATCACCTTTTAATACATTTATTAATTGAGGTAATTCATCGATTGAGACTTTGCGAACAAATTTACCGATTTTTGTTATTCTTTCAGCATCTGACAACAATATACCTTTATTATCTTTAGCATCATTCATAGTTTTAAATTTAAATATTTTGAAAAGTTTTTCATTCTTTCCAGGTCTTTTTTGAAAGAAAAAAGATTTACCAGTATTTGATATGGAAAGAAGCATTATAAAAACAAAAACAATAGGGCTAAATAATATTAATCCCAACAATGAAATTGCAAAGTCAATAATTCGTTTAATGTACTTTCTATACATATTTATATTTCGTTAAAAATACTTAAATATTTTTTTGCGGCTATTTCCAGGGTGTACTTGCTAACAGCAATCTTTTTTGCATTTTGAGCATGCTCTTTTAAGCCTTTTTCATTATTAAAATACTCTTTTAATTGAATTGCTCCATTTTCTGGTAATATATCTAAAACAATACCTATCTCATCCTTCTTAATTTCATCAGCCTGCCAACCTAAATGATTTATTATAATAGGTCTACTTGCAGCCAATGCATCAAAATATTTATTTGCTGAATTAGCCCAAAGCTCTGGTATATTTATCACAAAAGAACAGGCAACAGTGCATTCCTTATACAAGAATGGTAATTTTTCTTTTGCAACAGGTTCCAGTATATATAAATTGTCTTTATATACTTTATATTCTATAGCCAAATCATATATTTTATTCTTTTCAACACCTGATCCAACAATTACAAAAACTACATTATTACCATTCTCTTTTTTAAATTCTTTTGCTAGCTCTACCATGTATGAAAGTCCATTGACATAACCAATTGTTCCTGCGTATAAGACTATTCTTTTACGATCTGAATCAATACCATTTTCTTTTAATATTGAATTCGATTTATAATTCTCAAATTTATTGACATCACTTATATTAGGAATTATAATAATTTTTTCTTTAACTATTCCTTTATTCTGTATCGATTTAGACATATCCGTTGATAGTGCTACTATTCTTATAGCTTTCTTATAAAACAACTTCTCAAACTTTGTTAGTACGTATATAATTAGCCGGTTTTTAATTATTCCCATGGCAATAGGGACATCTGGCCAAACATCTCTTACTTCAAAAATGTATGGAATTCCAGAGAATATCTTTTTGAACAAAGCAGGTATTCCAATAGAAAGTGGGGTTGATGTTGCAACAACTACATCAGCTTTAATTTTTAAACTTCTAAGGCTCGCAAAAACCATAAATCTAATAAACTCAACAATTCTCTTTCTAAATTTCAATTTATTGTTATAATTTGACTTTAGAACATGTAGTAATAAATGATCTTGCTTTATTATTGTCCATCTTTTTTTAAAGTTCCCAGTTAGAAATGCTGAACTAGTAATAAAAGTAACTTGATGACC
>DAOUTQ010000163.1 GCA_030668615.1 Bacteroidales bacterium
CTCTAATATTTGAAAGTTTTAAATCATCTACTTTTCGTCCATTATTATGGCAATTTATTTTTATGTTTCTTACTGCATGGATAGTTTTTTCAGGTGTTAAAGATGGAATAGAAAAGTATACTAAAATATTAATGCCTTTATTATTTGTTCTTATTATTGTGATGTGTGCTAGAGCCTTAACATTACCAGCAACAGAAGTAGGAGGACCGATGGATGGTATTCGGTTCTTATTCAAACCTGATTTTTCAAAAATTACATGGGGAGTTGTTTTAGAAGCTTTAGGGCAAGCAGCATTTTCACTAAGTATTGGAATGGGGGCATTAATTACATATGGAAGTTATATAAATAAAGACAATAATTTATCAGTAACTGCAATTCAAGTTTCTATTGCAGATACCCTTATAGCTATTTTGGCAGGTGTAATGATTTTCCCGGCAGTATTTGCATTAGGAATGGATCCTCAAGCAGGACCGGGATTAGTATTTCAAGTATTGCCAGAGTTATTTATGAAAATGCCAGGTGGATATTATTTCTCAATTATTTTCTTTGTTCTGTTAGCAGTAGCAGCATTAACATCAACAGTTTCTTTGCTTGAAGTTGTTGTTGCATTTGCATCAGAAGAAATGAAAATGTCGCGTCAAAAAGCTACTTTGATTGGGGCGGTTGCTATTTGGTTGGTTGGAATTATTACTACATTATCATTTAGTGAGCTAAGTGATGTAAAATTATTCAATTTAACTATTTTCGACCTTTTAGAATATGTTGCTGCTAATATATTATTGCCCGTAGGAGCATTGTTAATTGTAATTTTCTTAGGTTGGTATCTTGGCAAAAAAATCATTTCAGATGAGCTTTCAAATGATGGTACATTAAAAAATAGATTTCTTGGAGTTTTTGTTTTTATTATTAAATTTATTGCCCCGATCGCAATTGCTTTAATATTTTTAAATAGTATTGGAATATTAAATTTTTAGTAAATTCAATTTATGATAAAAAAACGATTTAAAGAATATTTTAAACATACAAAAAAGGAGCGCAACGGATTAATTGTGCTCCTTATTATTTTATTTATTCTAATTCTAATTAAAATATATCAGAATAATAAATCTGTTGGAGAAATTGTGGTATTTGATAGCAATTTTCAAGCAGAAATTGATGCATTTGAAAAAACATTAGTTCTAAAAGAAGAAAATACAAGTGATAAACAAAAATATTTTGAAAATAGAGTAAAAGCAGAAAGCAAAGTGTGGAATAAACCTGAAGAACTATTTTGCTTCGACCCAAATACTGTTTCAGATGAAAATCTTAGTAAACTAGGTTTCTCTGAAAAACAAATTGTCACATTAAATAATTATAGGAATAAAGGCGGTTGTTTTTTTATTAAAGAAGACCTTTTAAAAATTTACGGAATTGAAAAAGATCAATATGAGTTTCTTGAAGCACATATTAAGATCAAAGAAAAAACAAAGTTTAAAGAACGAGAAGAATTTACAGTAAAAAAGAAATTGATAGAAATAAACTCTGCAACAATAGAGGAGTTAATTAGTCTAAAAGGAATTGGGAATGCATATGCCCAAAGAGTAATAAAATACAGAAATAAGTTAGGTGGATTTTACAAAAAAGATCAGTTGCTAGAAGTTTATGGAATGGATTCTTTACGCTACACTGGTTTCTTTAATGATGCAATTGTTGATACAAGTTTGATTGAAAAAATTAATATAAATAAGGCTGATTATAGAACCCTTATTAGTCACCCCTATATAAATAAATATGAAACAGAAGCTATTTTAAAATATAAAGAAATCATTGGTGAATTTACTAAATTTGAACAAATTCATGAAAATAACCTTTTATCTAAAGAAGAGTTAATCAAAATAAAACCGTATTTAAGACTTAATTAATAATTATATTTTGACATTTGAATAAAAAAAGTGTATATTTATTTATTATGATGCTTTTGGTTTATCTTGCTGATTAATAGTATTGTAATAGTGAAAAAAGTACGGAATAATTGTTAAAAAATATTTTTTTATTTTTTTTTAGTAAATAATTTTTGAAAAGTGCGTTTTAAATTAATATTTTTGCGGCTCAATTAAAAAAAACAAATCTAATTATGATAGTAGTACCATTAAAAGAAGGTGAGAATATCGAGAGAGCTTTAAAGAAGTTCAAAAGAAAATTTGAAAAGACAGGTGTTGTTAAAGAACTAAGAGAAAGACAGGCATTTACCAAACCATCTATTAAAAATAGAGAACTAAGGAAAAAGGCTATTTACGTTCAACAAATGCAGCAAAAGGAAGAATAGAATACATAGGGGAAGTATACTGCATCCAATTTGGTGTCTGAATTACTTTTTTAATCTTAATTAACCCTATATGTATAACGACCTTTTTCTAAAATACTTACAATTCGAAAAACGATTCTCAGTAAACACGATTAAATCATATAAAGTTGATTTAAGCCAGTTTACTGATTTTGTTATGGATATCGGTGAAACCCAAATTCATCAGGCTAATGATAAAGTAATAAGAGCGTGGATTGTAAGTTTAATGGAAAAGAACCTATCCGCTTTATCAGTTAATCGTAAAATTTCTACACTAAAATCATATTTTAAGTTTTTACTAAGAGAAGGGTATGTGAATGCAAACCCTATGGATAAGATAAGCTCCCCAAAAGCATCCAAAAAACTGCCATTATTTATTGAAGAAAAACAAATAAATAATTTAATTGATGATTATTCATTTGGAGATGATTTTTCAGGGATTCGCAATAAAACAATAATCGAGATGTTTTATAATACAGGAATGCGATTAGCTGAATTAATAAATCTTAAAAATTTAAGTGTAGATTTATATAATAATACAGTTAAGGTTCTTGGTAAAAGAAATAAAGAAAGAATTATTCCTTTTAATTCAACATTTATTGGTTCATTAAAAGAATATATTCAGTTCAGGGATCAAGAATTTAATAATTTAGCTCACGATTACTTTTTTGTAACCGATAAAGGAAACAAATTATACGAAAAATTTGTATATAGAATAGTAAACAAGTATTTAACACTGGTTACTACAATAGAAAAAAAGAGTCCGCACATTTTACGACATACTTTTGCAACACATTTGTTAAATCGAGGAGCCGATTTAAATGCGATAAAAGAATTGCTTGGGCATGCTAATCTATCAGCAACTCAAGTTTATACGCATAATACATTTAAAAAATTAAAAACTATTTATAAACAAGCTCATCCCAGAGCATAAAAAACGGAGGAGTTACTATGGACATTAAAATTCATTCAATTCACTTTGATGCAGACAAAAGACTTATTGATTTTATTAATAGTAAAGTGAAAAAACTAATCCAATTTTATGATAACATTATCGGTGTTGAAGTGTTCTTGCGTTTAGAGAAAGATCAAGGTATTGAAAATAAACTTGCAGAAATACGTCTTGATATTCCAGGAAGTGATATTTTTGCAAAGAAAAAAAGCAAAAGTTTTGAAGAATCTATTGATATTTCAATTGAAGCAATTAAGCGACAAATAACAAAACATAAAGAAAAACAGAGAGGTGTTTAAATATTTTTATAAAAACATGAAAATAGCATTGATATTTTTGTGTTTAATATAAAATATTCATACATTTGCAAACCGATTTTGGAAAGTTATTTTCTAAAATCGGCGTTCTTTTATATTGCCGATGTAGCTCAGTTGGTCAGAGCAGCTGATTTGTAATCAGCAGGTCGACGGTTCGAATCCGCCTATCGGCTCATTGTTAATATTATTATTGGGGAGATACCAAAGTGGCCAACTGGGGCAGACTGTAACTCTGCTGGCGTACGCCTTCGTAGGTTCGAATCCTGCTCTCCCCACAAAATGAATTTGAATGTAAGTTTGGAATAAATCACAAACAAACATCCAATTGCGGGAGTAGCTCAGTTGGTAGAGCATTAGCCTTCCAAGCTAAGGGTCGCGGATTCGAGTTCCGTCTCCCGCTCAAATCTTTGCCGATGTAGCTCAGGGGTAGAGCGTTTCCTTGGTAAGGAAGAGGTCATGGGTTCAATTCCCATCATTGGCTCGATATTGAAAAGTTATTAAAATTGTTATTATTATAAATTATCTAATTATCTAACATTTAGAGTTATGGCTAAAGAAAAATTTGATAGGTCCAAGCCTCACGTTAATATCGGTACCATTGGACACGTTGATCATGGTAAAACAACTCTTACTGCTGCTATTACTATGGTTTTAGCTAAGAAGGGATTGTCTGAAATAAGAGATTTTGATTCAATTGACAATGCTCCTGAAGAAAAAGAAAGAGGTATTACTATTAACTCAGCTCACGTTGAGTACACAACAGAAAACCGTCACTATGCACACGTAGATTGTCCAGGTCACGCTGACTATGTGAAGAATATGGTTACAGGTGCTGCACAAATGGACGGTGCTATTATTGTAGTTGCTGCAACAGATGGTCCAATGCCTCAAACAAGAGAGCACATTCTATTAGCTCGTCAGGTAAACGTTCCTCACTTAGTAGTTTTCTTAAATAAAGTTGACTTAGTTGATGATCCAGAGTTGATCGAATTAGTTGAAATGGAAGTTCGTGAATTACTTAGTTTCTATGAATTCGATGGAGACAACGTTCCTGTAATTATTGGATCTGCATTAGGTGCACTTAATGGTGAAGCTGAATGGGAAGACAAAGTAATGGAACTTATGGCTGCTGTTGATAGCTATATTCCTATTCCTCCTCGTGATATGGAAAAACCAATGTTGATGCCTGTTGAAGACGTATTCTCAATTACAGGTCGTGGTACAGTTGCTACTGGTAGAATCGAAACTGGTGTTGTTAATACTGGTGACGAATTAGCAATGATTGGTTTAGGTGCTGAAGGTCGTAAGACTGTTTGTACTGGTGTTGAAATGTTCCGTAAAATTCTTGATAGAGGTGAAGCTGGTGATAACGTAGGTTTATTACTACGTGGTGTTGATAAGAATGAAATCAAAAGAGGTATGGTTCTTGCTAAGCCAGGTTCAATTAAGCCTGCTACTAAATTCAAAGCTGAGGTTTATATCTTGAAAAAAGAAGAAGGTGGACGTCACACTCCATTCCATAATAAGTATCGTCCTCAGTTCTATGTTAGAACTCTTGACGTAACTGGTGAAATTATTTTACCTGAAGGAACTGAAATGGTTATGCCTGGTGATAATGTATCTATTACTGTTGAATTAATCACTCCTGTTGCAATTAACACAGGTTTACGTTTTGCTATCCGTGAAGGTGGTAGAACTGTAGGTGCTGGTCAGGTTACAGAATTAATAGACTAAATAAATTATAAAATAAGGAAGATTCAAATAATTGAATCTCCCTTATTTAATACGGGTGTAGCTCAGCTGGTAGAGCAGTGGTCTCCAAAACCAAAGGTCGTGAGTTCGATCCTTACCACCCGTGCAAATTATTAAAAAATATCATGAAGCTCAAATTATACTTTCAGGAAGCATTTAACGAACTAATACATAAAGTATCTTGGCCAACTTGGTCTGATTTACAAAGTAGTGCACTAGTTGTTATGGTTGCTTCATTAATCATTGCATTAATAATTTTTGTGATGGATTATAGTTTCCAAAATTTAATGGACTTAATTTACAGTATGTTTTATTAATTATAGAAAGGTAAGATGGCTGAAGTGGATAAGAAGTGGTATGTTCTCCGTGCTATTGGCGGGAAAGAAAAAAGAGTAAAGGAATACATAGAGAGCGAGATATCACGACTCAACATACAGGAGTATATTTCTCAGGTATTAATTCCTACTGAAAAAGTTTATCAGATTAGAAATGGAAAGAAAATTAGTAAAGAACGAAGTTTCTTCCCTGGTTACATTTTAATCGAAGCTAATTTAGTTGGAGAGATTACACATATCCTGAAAGGTATACCTAATGTAATAGGCTTCCTTGAGTCAGAAGGCGATAATCCAACCCCGCTTCGTCAGTCGGAAGTTAACAGGATACTTGGAAAAGTAGACGAGTTAGCTGAGAGTGATGAAGAAATCAATGTTCCCTTTTATGTAGGCGAAACAGTAAAGGTGATCGATGGGCCGTTTAATAGTTTTAATGGAATTATCGAAGAAGTTAATGATGAGAAGAAAAAACTTAAAGTAATGGTTAAAATTTTCGGAAGAAAAACACCATTAGAATTAAGTTTTATGCAGGTGGAAAAAGAATAAATTTAAAGAACAAATTTAGATTATGGCTAAAGAAGTTGCTGGATTAATTAAGTTACAAATTCGGGGTGGTGCAGCAAATCCATCTCCACCGGTAGGACCTGCATTAGGTGCTAAAGGTGTTAATATTATGGAGTTTTGTAAGCAGTTTAATGCTCGTACTCAGGACAGAGCCGGTAAGGTGATTCCTGTGATCATTACTGTTTATTCTGACAAGTCTTTCGATTTTGTTACGAAAACACCTCCTGTAGCTGTTCAATTATTGGAAATGGCAAAATTAAAGTCTGGTTCTGCAGAATCAAACAGAGTAAAAGTTGCTTCTGTTTCTTGGGATCAGGTGAAAATAATTGCAGAAGAAAAAATGCAAGATTTAAATGCCTTTACTGTTGAATCAGCTATGAAGATGGTTGCTGGTACAGCCAGAAGTATGGGAATAACTGTAAAAGGTGCATTTCCTGGTAATAAATAACGTAAAATATCCAGAAAGAAGTTATGACAAAACTTACTAAAAATAGAAAAGTTGTACTGGAAAAGATTGAAGAGGGTAAGGAATATACCCTTGAAGAAGCTGCAGGTCTTGTTAAAGATATTTCTAAAACAAAATTTGATGCTTCAGTAGATCTTAATGTACGATTAGGAATTGACCCGAAAAAATCCAATCAAATGGTTAGAGGCGTTGTTACATTGCCTCATGGTACTGGTAAAACATTCAAA
>DAOUTQ010000032.1 GCA_030668615.1 Bacteroidales bacterium
AAGGTAATGAATTTGTCCAGCTATCTGATCCCAATAATCCAGATCTTTAAGCTTATAGTATTCCTTTGGTTGATATGACCACCATGCATTTAAATCGTTATTGTATTTTTTTCTTGCATTTAATATTGAAATTGCAACATCCAACTCATCCCTTTCTATATAAACGAAAATAACTTTTTTAAGTAATTCTGTCATTTTGAGCATATGATACGAGCCATATATATTTTTAAATATATACGGTTTCTTTGTCTCTTTTTGAAGGGTAGAAAGTATCATTTTTAAACCGTCCCAATCGATTTGATTCTCTCTCTCTTTGCAGTAAACAATATCATCAAAAGTGTTTTTCTTAAGCCAATATTTCCAGAAATATCCAAATTCATGAATGTCAGTTAAATTACTTGTTCGGGCATAATCAGATTCGAAATCAGATTGTTTTATCTGCCCTAAAACCGATTTTGAGAATCTTATACCATGTAGAGGAGCCAGGTAAAATCTGGCTGCAAGATTATTAATAAAACTAATGTCAAATGAATTGGCAATTAACTGAGATAAAAGTGTCGTTCCTGATCTGGGTGCCCCAACTACAAATATGAATGGATATTCTAAAGGGTAATCTTTGTATTCTTTAATTTCATTTTTTAGTAGAAGTCTGTTAAAATCTTCAAGAAATTTTTCAGAATTATCATCCTTCTTGTAATGTCCTTTTCGACAACTATTTAATTCGTTTATCTCTTTTTCCATACAATGATTTTAGTTGCTAATAACCTGCATTATTTGATCAATATACTTTTGAGTCAAATTCTTAAAATTAAATTTTTCAACTTCTTCCTTTTTCAAAGTGTTAGACTTTCCTTTTTTCTTATTTTCAATCACTTCCAACAAATAGTCTTTGATACCATCATTGTCATAATAATTAAATAACTTCCCTCCTTGTGTTAATTTTAATATTTCGTTTGCACTACCTTCAGGGTTGCCAAAAGCAATAACAGGTTTCCCTGCCATTAAATATTCAAATATCTTGGTAGAGATTACATTTTTACTATATGTTCCCTGTCCAATTGCCAGAACAAGCAAATCTGCTTCGCTCATTTTGCTAATTGCTTCTTTATGGGGCAAGTAGTCATAGAAAGCAAATATGCTTTTCGTTTGAAGAGAACCAATGAATTCTTTAATAGAAGAATCAACAAAACCTATAAATTCGAATTTTAGTTCAATATTATTTAAACCGGATTTGGACAACTTATCTACTACTATTAAAAAATTCCTGAAAAACTGATTCTGTTTTAGAGTCCCTATATAACGAATAATAAAGCGGTTTGAGTTTTTTGTTGAAAGATTCTCATCTAATGGTTTATCATCAGGATCAAATCCATTTTCAATTCTAATCATTTTCTCTGTTAAGTTATTCCCTGGAAAGAAATTATCACTCACAGTAACTATCTGGTCAGCACTTTTGAGAACCTTTTGTTCTAATCGTTTATTTATTTTTTTTGATAATGGATTTATATTAAGATTTTCGTAATAATAAATATTTGTCCATGGATCCCGAAAATCCGCTATCCATTTTATTTTACTCCATTTTGCAAGTCTCCTTGCTATTAAATGCGTTGTTGGAGGTGGTGATGTTGATAAAATAATATCAGGTTTTTCAATCTTTATCACTTCTTTTCCCTTCTTTACAGCAAAATATTTCCAAAATACTTTTGCGTCAGGAATAAAAAGATTCGATCGTATCCAAACAATAAATTTCTGTTTAAGGCTTTTGTTTTTTGCAACTACATATGCAGAATTAAAATTTACCTGCGAATCCCCTTCCTTTTTTGCAAATAAATTTGTTGGCTCAATAATTTTTGTGTGATAAACTTTTAGATCTTTATATTCATCATCGATTTGCTTTTCTTTATAGGCAGATAATGATTTTGAAGCAGTAAGAATTATTGGTTCCCAGCCTGCCTTTTTCAAATACTTTACAAGCTTAGAAATTCGATAAATCCCCGTTCCTGATTGAGGAAACCAGTAGTATGTTACTATTAGAACCTTTTTACCCATCAATCTATAAGATTAATACTCACTTTTCTTAATAAATCTTTTTCAATAGTTTTTTCATGCTCACTTTATCATCAACAATCTTAGAAAGTTCCGTAATTTGAACTCTTTCCTGCTTCATTGTATCACGATCACGAATTGTAACGGCATTATCTTCAAGTGTTTTATGATCAATAGTTACACAATATGGAGTTCCAATAGCATCTTGTCTACGATAACGACGACCAATAGAATCCTTTTCATCATACTGACATGTAAAATCAAACTTTAGTTCATCGATAATCTCTCGTGCTTTTTCAGGTAAACCATCTTTCTTAATTAGTGGTAATACTGCCAACTTAATTGGAGCTAATGCTGGTGGAATCTGTAATACAACTCTGGTATCTGATTCCCCGTTTTCTTTTGTAAGTTCTTCCTCTTTTAAACAAGCAGATAATATTGTTAAGAAGGTTCTGTCCAATCCAATTGAAGTTTCTACAACATATGGAACAAAACTTTCTCCTGATTCAGGATCATAATACTGTATCTTTTTACCAGAAAATTTCTGATGTTGCGATAAATCAAAATCAGTTCTTGAATGGATACCTTCCAATTCTTTAAACCCAAATGGAAACTCAAATTCGATATCGTAAGCTGCATTTGCATAATGAGCTAATTTGTCGTGCTTATGGAATCTATATTTCTCTTCTGGCAAACCCATTGCTTTATGCCAGTTAATTCTAACTTCTCTCCAATGCTCAAGCCATTCCATTTCGGTTCCTGGTTTAACAAAAAATTGCATTTCCATTTGTTCAAATTCACGCATACGGAAAATAAACTGACGAGCAACTATCTCATTTCTAAAAGCTTTTCCTATTTGCGCAATACCAAACGGAAGTTTCATACGACCTGTTTTTTGCACATTAAGATAGTTTACAAAAATACCTTGTGCAGTTTCAGGTCGTAAATAAATCTTACTTGCACCATCGGCAGTTGAGCCTAATTGCGTTTCGAACATTAAATTAAACTGACGAACATCGGTCCAATTTCTTGAGCCGGAAACAGGACAAGCTATTTCGCAATCAATAATTATTTGTTTTAGCTCAACCAAATCATCCTTTTCTAATGATTTAACTAAACGGCTTTGTATTTCATCAATCTTCGCCTTGTTGCGTATAACATTTGGATTTGTTTCCAAAAACTGTTTCTCATCAAAGGAATCTCCAAATTTCTTTCGGCCTTTTTCTACATCCTTGTTTATTTTTGCTTGATATTTTTGAATATGATCTTCAACTAGGGCATCAGCACGATATCTTTTCTTAGAATCTTTATTGTCTATTAATGGATCGTTAAAAGCGCTGGTATGACCTGATGCATTCCACGTTTCAGGATGCATAAATATTGCTGCATCAATTCCAACAATATTTTCATTCATTTTAACCATTGCATCCCACCAGTATTTTTTGATGTTGTTTTTTAATTCAACACCCATCTGTCCATAATCATAAACGGCACTTAATCCATCGTAAATTTCACTTGATTGAAAAATGTAACCATACTCTTTTGCGTGCGCAATAAGTTTCTTAAATTGATCGTCCTGAGCCATATTTTATTCTTTTATAATCTCTTTTTTATTAATCAGACAAAAATAATCGAAATAGTTTTTATATCATAACATTATTAGAATATACCTATAAGTGCATAATTACCTTAAAATCTATAATTTCTCAATAACAATTTCTAACTTTGCTTATTATAATAATATTTTTATTTAAACTCCTTTAAGAATGATAAAAGAAACCGATTTTTTGGTTTTAGGATCAGGTATTGCAGGATTAAGCTTCGCGCTTAAAGTTGCAGAATTTGGAAAAGTAATTTTAATTAGTAAAACATCTCTTGATGAATCGAATACGAAGTATGCTCAGGGAGGAATAGCTGCTGTTACTTACGAGCCAGACAACTTAAAAAAGCATGTTGAAGACACTCTCATTGCTGGTGATGGATTATGCAATCGCGAAATTGTTGAAATGGTAGTAAAAGAAGCGCCTGCACAAATACAACAACTTATTGATTGGGGTGTTAGTTTTGATCGTAACGAAAAGGGAGCATATGATTTGGGTAGAGAAGGAGGACATTCTGAATACAGAGTATTACACCATAAAGATAAGACAGGGGAAGAAATACAAAATTCCTTAGTAAAAAGAGTTCAGGAGCATAACAATATTGATATATTAGAAAATCATTTTGCTGTTGATTTAATTACACAACACCATTTTGGAAAATTAGTAAAACGCAATCATAAAAATACAGAGTGTTACGGAGCTTATGTTCTTGATTTAAAAACAGACCAGGTAAACACTTTTCTTTCTAAAGTTACTTTGATTGCAACCGGAGGTACAGGAAATTTATATGACACCACTACAAATCCAAAAATAGCTACAGGTGATGGAATAGCCATGGTTTACCGTGCAAAAGGAGTTATTGAAAATATGGAGTTTATGCAGTTCCATCCAACTTCTCTTTATAATCCAGGCGAAAAGCCTTCTTTTTTAATCACTGAAGCTCTTCGTGGCTTTGGAGCAATACTGAAAACCACAAAAGGAGAAGAATTCATGCAGAAATATCATAAAAGAGGATGTCTTGCTCCACGTGATATAGTAGCTCGGGCGATTGATCATGAGATGAAAATATCTGGCGATGATTATGTTCATTTGGATTGTTCTCATCTTGATCCTAAAAAATTAAAAGATCACTTTCCAAATATTTACAATAAGTGTTTATCTCTAAATATTAATATTACTAAAGATCCTATTCCCGTTGTTCCGGCAGCCCATTATATGTGTGGCGGAATAAAAGTTGATAAAAATGGATGCAGTGCAATTAACCGTCTTTATGCAATAGGAGAAGTATCCTCAACAGGATTACACGGAGCCAACAGATTGGCATCAAATTCTTTATCTGAAGCTGTTGTTTATGCAGACAGAGCAGCTAAAGATGCAATAAAAAAAATAGCTCTTCTGGAGATTAACAAAAATATTCCGGAATGGGATTCTCAAGGAACAACGTATCCTGAAGAAATGATTATGATTACTCAGAATTATAAGGAAATGCAACAAATAATGAGTAATTATGTGGGAATAGTAAGGTCAAATCTTAGATTAGAAAGAGCCTTGCGACGATTAGAAATCATTTATAAAGAAACTGAAGAATTGTACGAAAGGTCTATCCTTTCACAAAAACTTTGCGAGCTAAGAAACCTGATTAATGTTGGTTATCTAATATTAAAAATGGCTCAGGGCCTGCACGAAAGTAGGGGTTTACACTATACCATTGATTATCCTAAAAAAGGATCTGTAAGTAAATTTTAAAAAGAAAAGGCGACCGATGGTCGCCTCTTTAATTATTCTTTGATCAATTTTTGTTTATAAACCTTTTCTCCTGTGTCTATTTGAATTATGTAAATTCCATTTGAACAATCAGAAATATCAATATTAACTTCTGAGTTCTCAGAAATCCTGTTTAGAATTTGTTTACCACTAATATCATAAACAGAAATCTTTGAGTTCATCAATTTATCTCCCTCTATTTTTATAACTCCTGAAGTTGGGTTAGGATAAATTTTAAACTCATTTGAATTCAAAATATCATTATCTATTGATGTTGATAGTAATGTAACCTCATAAGTCATATTTTCATCAATTACCTCAACACTTCCAGATTCCAAATAAAAATCAACAGCAGAAACTTCATATGCATGAGACCCTGCTACTAAGTTGTAGAGTGCTTCACCTTGGTCATCAGTATATTGCTGCTTTGAATTAATTAATACTCTTGCTCCTTCAACATTATTATCCGTCCCGTCTTTAACTTTAAATGTAACTTCATGCTTAACAGGTTCAAATACATTAATAGTATAATCTTCTACTTCTCCGTAACTTGTAGTTCCGCATGAAGTTGGAGTTCCACCCCATTGAACCCTCACTCTTAATTTAGTTTCTCCCAATAATGCATCTGCAGGAACTTCAATTATTCCAAGACCTTCTCCTTCATTCGTTCCTTCAATCGCTGAATAAGCAATAGTTATCTCTTCATTTTCGTCATCAAAATCCATATCCTGATTCCAATCAATCCAACATCCCACAGCATCAGTTGCATCATAATGACTGCCATTTGTTATAACAATCTCATATGACAATTGCTGGCCCAAATCTGTTGATATAGCTGTAAAGTCCTGATAATTTCCACAACTAGACGAATTATCAATTGTATTTAATTCTACCCGACTAACATATTCATCACATGTTGTTGCAGATGCAGCACAATATGATGCTTCTTCAACATTAATTAAATTATCATATCCAATTGAATCTTCTCCGTTGGCATTTACCACTTTCAGACCAACATTATAAGAACCTAAATCGGCATAGCTTACTATTGGATTTTGATCTGATGAGGTTGAAGGTGTTCCTCCTTCAAAATACCAAAACCAACTTGTTGGTTCGTTTAATGAGTTATCAGTAAATTGAACTGATTCTCCCGGTAAAATATTATTTTTATTAGCCATAAATGAAGCAGAAGGAGGAAATTCACAGGTTCCGTTAACGGTTGCACTTATAACATATGGTTTATGATTTTCTTTTGAAATTGTTACAATCGCAGGATCTGTTGAATTACCCGCATAATCAAAATTCATAGTTGCAGTTCCACCGGAAACAGTTGCTTTTCCGACAAGAATATCGTTAACAACAAGGGTAACAATAGCATCATCAACGTTACATCCGGTAATTGTAAAAGATGTAGCATCACAATCAACAGTTGAAGGAATTGTTGCGGAAATCAAATTGTTGTTTGGGTTTTCTGTCCATATTTTCATTGCTGGATCACCAAAGTAATGAAATAATTCAAAAGTATAAGTGTTATCACTATAATTCTGGACCATAGCATACAAACCTTGATTTACAACATCTCCCATTGTGCGAACATCATTTCCTGCGCCAATTGTATAATTAACTCCGGTCCCGTAAGAACCAAAATCAGGTGATATTCCTGGATCTGACCATATAGCATCTATCATTCCAATTGACATTGCATCGTTATAACCACTATAACTATAATATGACGCGCCTACTACACCAACAGCTCCTTTATTTTCCATTCGTAAAAACTTCTCTGCAAAACAGTTATCCAATTGAAATTCTCCAGTATGGCAATTCATACTAAAAACAACAGGGAGCAAATCTCCATTAGAAAGACTTGTCATTGAGGAAGTTGTATAATACGGAAGGTGCCAGCCAGAACCACCAGTATAACCGTGATCTCTGTGAAAAACCATGAATTTACCGGCATCAATTGCAGTAGTAATATCAGAGCTACTACCACTCCAGTTAAAGGAAACATCTCTTAATTCTGCAGGTAGTAACTGACCGTCTGAATAATTACCGTTATTATAATGCAGATCTGTAACATCCCATGTTGTACTGGTATTATAAACACGAGTCGAGTTATAAGAGAAATTATCCTGTAAATAATCTCTTATCTCTTCACTTGTATGGCAAAACCTTCTAGCAGCATATCCATCAGCAGGTTCATCATCTTCAACATCCTGATATTGGGCACAATTTAAAATGTTGCTATAATAATCTGTATTTGTTGTTGGAGTTTTCTCGTAATTAATAATTTTATCAATTATAACAGTAGCTTCGGCATCTGTTGATACAGAAATTCTTCCATGCGCCATATCAGGGAAGTGATCAGTTCCTCCATCCATACAAGCGACATAAAGATCGGTTGCAAAATCATCTCCATATGAAGGATCCTGATGAATTTCGCCAGGAACGGCATAAGATCCGGTATGATCACCAATGATTACAAAATAATCAGGTTTAGGAATCCATGAATTGTATCTATTTTGAACTTCTGTTTTTACCTCATCTGAAGTCCATGATGATTTTGAAACAACTTCAACAGAATAACCAAGTTGTCGTTTCCAATTTGCTAGTTTTTCCGCTTGCGAAAGATATTGCGAATGCGTGATAATAATGTAGTTTTTTTCTCCTCCTGATTTATTTTTTTTTTGATTCTCCGCAGAAAATCCATCAGGTATGCTTTCTGAGTTAATAACACTCCGTTTCAGTAAATTCGTAAAATGCAATGTATTTTCTGCTGCGATATAATCAAAAGATTCTTCACCACCAACAGTTTCTAAGCGATATTTTATACTAGTATAAACTCTTACTTTCCCAGTCACCGGATTAAACTGAACGGGTCTGATTTGTGTAGTAGCAAGACACGTTCCTCTGTTTACACCCACACTTACAATTTCAACTATATTTTTTGGAAAAAACTCATCTCTTGAATAAACTGCCTCATCTTTTTTAAACTTTGGGCTAGGTGCACCTTCAGTGTCTCTGGCAGGTTCAAGGGCTGGATGAATCATATATCCATCATATTCATAATACTTAGCATCGAGAATAATAATTTTTCCTTTTGCTCCTTTAGGCATTGCTATAATGTCGCTGTGAGCAGGCAAAGCTGGCGCACCAATTTGAGACATGGTACCAAAACCATCAATAAAAAAATAATTATAAGTTGATTTTTCAACTAATTTCTCTGAAATAAAAGCACCTGTAAAAACATATCCTATTTCTACGTCATTTGACTTTACGCTCTCATACGATCTTGTCGGTTCTGTTTCAATTTCCGTCTTTGCATCTTTTATTCCATCTTCAAAAGAAAGGTAAGTGTTTTGAGAAAATGTTGTTATTGATAAAAACAAAAACATTATCAGACACAAGGCTGATTTTTTAAATAACAAATGTTTCATATAAATAATCTATAGGTTAATAATAAAGTGTTATTAAATAATTTAAATTTCAACAATAAAAATACGAAGATAATGAAATGCCCCATTTTCCTATTTAAAAGCATAAAAATCTACTTATTTTAGAAGTGTTCTAAATTAGATGCTTCACTCATAAACAAACACGACTCGAATCTTTACAATTTATTCTGGATCAATATCTTGGTAAATTGCTAAATACAAATGTTATTATTCAATTTGAAAAGAAATTTAGATATTAGTCATTTAGCAAGGATGTAGAGTTAATAAAACTGTAAAAGTTTAACCTATAACTTATGTTTTATGAAACTGCATTATTTAAAACACTTAAAAAATTAGTATTTTAGCATCATTATAGTCCTGTACATCTGTAAATTTCATAAATGAGTAAAGCAATAAGAAATATTTTAAGCCCTATTTTGTTTCCGCTAAGCTTGCTTTACGGTTTCATCATTTATATCCGAAACCGATTCTATGATTACAATTTACTTAAATCGAATCAGTTTAATATTCCTTTAATTTCTGTTGGCAATATTACTGTTGGCGGAACAGGAAAAACTCCTCATATTGAGTATCTTGCCGACCTACTTAAATCTGAATTTAAAGTTGCCACATTAAGCCGTGGATATAAAAGAAAAACAAAAGGCTTTATTTTATCTTCAATAAATTCTACTGACATCGAAATAGGTGATGAACCTAAACAAATAAAACAAAAATTTCCTAAAATAGAGGTTGCTGTTGATGCAAACAGAACAAATGGGATTAATAAACTAATTCAACTAAAAAAACCTGATGTAATTTTATTAGATGATGCTTTTCAGCACAGAAAGGTTAGTCCTGGTTTATCAATCCTTTTAATTGATTTTTCAAGACCTATAAACAAGGATTTTATGATGCCCTTTGGTAATTTACGAGAGCAGAATTTTGAAAAACGGAGGGCTAATATAATTATCATAACAAAATCGCCAAATGATTTAAAACCCATTGAACGTAGAATTATTTTTAATGAAATAAAACCGTACCCTTTTCAACATGTGTTTTTTACATGTTTTGATTACGGCAAAATAACTCCCGTCTTTGGTAATTCTGAGAACAAAATTGCAAATAATATTTCCAAAAATTACGAAGTATTGTTAGTAACAGGAATTGCCAATCCTAAACCCTTAAAGAAATATATACTGGAAAATATTTCCAAAAATATTCATAATTTAGAATATTCGGATCATTACTCTTTTAAAGACTCTGATATTAAGGCGATTACACTAAAATTTCAAGAGATCAGTTCAGAGAATAAAATCATAATTACAACAGAAAAAGATGCAATGCGTTTGCAAAAATTTAGTAATATTGCTGATAATCTGAAAGAATCGTTTTATTATATTCCGATTCAGGTTAAATTTTTAAATAACCGAACAGATAATTTTAATCAACAAGTCATTGAATATGTTAGAAAGAATAAAAAGCACAGTTTCCTATATCCAGGATAAGACAAAATTTCAACCAGAAGTTGGTATTATTTTAGGAACAGGTTTAGGAGGTTTAGTAAAAGATATAAAAATTGAACATTCTCTTGATTATGACACAATCCCTGATTTTCCGGTTTCTACTGTTGATGGTCATCATGGAAGATTAATTTTAGGTGAATTAGGGGGCAAAAAAATTGTTGCCATGCAGGGACGATTCCATTTTTATGAAGGTTATCCAATGGAAATGGTAACTTTTCCTGTTCGCGTTATGAAATTTTTAGGAATAAAAACATTGTTTGTTTCAAACGCTAGTGGAGGTGTAAATCCTGATTTCGAAATTGGTGATTTAATGATTCAGAATGATCATATTAATTTAATTCCAAATCCATTAATTGGGAGACATATTCCTGAGTTTGGTGCTCGTTTCCCAGATATGAGCGAAGCATATGATCCTGCTTTAATAGAAAAAGCAAAAGAAATTGCTAAAAAGAATAACATAAAAGTTCAGGTTGGATGTTACGTTGCAACAACAGGACCAACATTTGAAACTCCAAAAGAGTATCAGTATTTTAGAATTATTGGAGGCGATACTGTTGGAATGTCAACTGTTCCGGAAGTTATTGTTGCTCGACAGATGGGAATTCCTTGTTTTGCAATATCAATTATTACTGATTTAGGTGTTCCGGGAAAAATTGTTGAGGTGACTCATGAGGAAGTTCAGAAAGTAGCTTCAAAAGCCGAAACAAAAATGACCCTCATAATGGAAGAATTAATATCTCAATTATAAAGTTAAGCCGGGTTTATCTCGGCTTTTTTATTACACTTTTTACTTTCCCAATTAATCCTATTCAGGAATTAATTGTCAAAGCATGAACCAAGAGGGTGAAAAATTGTATCTAAGCTAATGAAAGACCAGAAAAAGTTTCAGTTAAAAAATGTCATTTTAATTTCTTTTGCACATTTCGTGCACGATACTTATTCTGCATTTCTGGCTCCCATAATTCCTTTATTAAAAGAAAAATTAGGAATAAATAATACATTAGTAAGTTTAATGTTTGTTACCCAACAAATACCTTCTTTACTGAATCCTTTTATAGGAATTATTGCCGACAACATAAAAATCAGATATCTGGTAATTCTTGCTCCTGCAATTACTACTATTTGTATGAGTTTATTAGGGGTTGCTCCTTTATACATTATTATTATTGTGCTTCTATTTGTTATGGGATTAAGTAGTGCCATGTTTCATGTTCCTACTCCTGTGCTCATTAAGAAAATCTCAGGCGACAGAATTGGAAAAGGCATGAGTTTTTATATGCTTGGTGGTGAAGCAGCACGAACAGTTGGCCCTCTGATTATTGTTGCTGCTGTTAATATGTGGGGTCTTGAAGGAACATATAAACTTATTCCCTTTGGGTTATTTGCTTCACTAATTCTTTATTTCAGGCTTAAAAACATTAATATTTCAGAAGATTTAAAGAATAAAAAATCATTAAAAGGAATAAAAGAAACGTTTAAAGAACATCTTCCATTCTTTATACTTATTGCAGGAAGAATGTTTTTCAGAGGATTTATGAAAACTTCTATATCAAGTTTCTTGCCTACATATTTAGATGAAAAAGGGGGTTCGTTATTGTTAGGCGGTATTTCTTTATCTGTTTTTGAATTTGCCGGTGCCGCAGGAGCTTATTTATCAGGCACCTTTTCGGATAAGATCGGGCGATTAAGAATGTTAACAATTATTATTCTTGTTTCTCCATTTTTAATGCTCCTTTTCACTTATTCCGAAGGAACAATGATGTTTCCTGTTTTACTTTTACTCGGATTTTTTCTTATTTCATCAACACCAGTTCTACTTGCTCTGGTTATGGATATTGACTCTGAACATCAATCCTTTTTAAGTGGTGTGTTTATGTTTATCTCTTTTGTTTCTTCTTCGGTAACTGCTTTGTTCGTTGGTGTTTTAAGTGATTATATTGGATTAGTTGCGACTTATAAGGTTGCTTCTATCCTTGCTTTTCTGGCAATTCCTTTTGTTTTAATCTTACGAAACAAATACAAAAAACTATAATCTAGCAGCAACTACAACTGATTTTTTAAATTGCTTAACATTACCATCCAAATCGAAAATTTCGATATATACAACATATATTCCTATTGGTGCTTTTTGATTTTTATCATCAAGTCCGTCCCAGGTAATAACTCCTTCAATTCCTAAAAGCTGATTATTAGCAAGATATCTTATTATTCTGCCTTTAGAATCAAATATTTTTATATTCGCAACATATCCAGGCTCATCTAATAAAAACGTAATGTTCGTAACATCTTCAAAGCCATCGTTGTCCGGAGAGAAAACTTCTGGTACAACGTTTACCTCATCCACAATATCCTCTTCATCTAAAAACTGAGAGTTTTCGTATGCAGGAGTTGCAAAACCTGCCAATTCTGATGCAGAATGCCAATTTGTTTTATCAACTGATGACCTATTGTAATTAATACGTTCTAAAGAAACACCTTCATCAGTTGCTAAAAGTGGAAATTGCATATCCTCATCATAAGCCAATTTATCAATAATAGTAAGAGATTTATTTAATAATAATACTATTCCGTTATTATCGTTCATTGTTGGTAAATCCATATCAATAAATCCATCAGGATTTGAAGTATAATATTGCTCCTTTATTAAGCTTGCATTTTCTGTAACCACAAGATAATCACCTGGAAAAATAAGAAATCCGTCATTTATAATGTGTTCAATCCCAGAATATTCGCCAGTTTCAATATCTAAAGTTGCGATTCTAAGGTCTTTAATATCAAATGTTTTATCCGATCTATTATAAACCTCAATAAAATCAGAACCATCGGGTAGTGGATTAAATAAGATTTCATTTATTACAACATCATTTTCTTCAAAATCGACAGGGATTGCAAAACGAGCTGAATTTTTATCTGCTATTTCATTCCCTGTACAGTCTGTTATCCCTCCACTTATTTCCAGAGTATAAACCAAACTTGTACTAAACGAATTTGCAAAATCGAGTGTTAGTGATTTATTATCAGGAGCTATAAGATTAACAGAAATAGGATTTCCAATTCCCTGATCGACAGAATAAATTTCGGTTTGCATTGCCGATAAGCTTTCCAAGCTTTCATTAAAAAACAACTGAATACTATTTTCATTTATTACAGTAATTCTTGAAAGTTCAGGAGCGTCCAAATCCGGATTTGAGGCATAAACAGAATTTTCCTGTCCGGGAGTTCCTCCGGTTCCGCTTTCCGACGCTTTCCAGTTATTTTCCTCACCACAAGGGTTTAATGGATCAATTTGCTCTAACGACCAACCACCTTCCATTTTATAATCATCCTGATACCAATCTTCAGAATAAATAACTCTTGAAATCATACCTCCGGACTCATTCCTGATAATTAATGTCTGCCCTGAATTGGTAAGAGAAAGAGAACCATCTACTGTTATTACATTCCCAAAACTTGTAAATTCGGCTTCATCATCTTCATCACAAACAATATAATATTCATTTGATTTTACAGTAAGTGAAGGGAAATTTCTAATATATGTTCCTGATTTGAAAGTCCAGCCCGAAATATTGATATCAAACTCCGATGTATTGTAAATTTCAAGGTATTCAATGTTGGGTAAACTAACTACAGGATCAGGGTCTGCCATGATTTCATTTATAACAATATCATAAAGTTCAGGAACAAAATAGGTAAATGAAATGATTTCTGTCTGCAAGGAATCTAAATTTCGGTCAGCAACATTCTGGATGCTTAAATTGTATTCCGTTTTATTTATAAAATCTGAACCAAACTGCAATTGAACTATTGTTGAATCTCCAGCAACCACTTCAGCTATTGTTGGGTTCCCGGCACCATTATCCAAAGAATAATTATTTGCATCTTGAGCACTCAATGTATCAACGAGTCTTGAAAACTGAATCTGAAGTTCATTTGCAGAAATTAGCTCAAGACTAATCGGTTTTATATATTCATACATGAACGTTACAGTCGTATCTTTAATGGCATTTCCGTTCAAATCTTCAACTGACTGAATATCCATTGCATACAGCTGACTGTCAGTAAACTTCTGATTGAAAAATAGTTCTGCATTTAGATATAATGCATCAACAATTACCGCATCGGGATTCCCAATACCCTCATCTACAGTATAGTTTAATGGATTTACAGCAATAGCTGAATCAACTTTCTCGCTAAACTCTATTTTAAGGTTATTCGAAGATAAAACATAAAGGGAATCAACAACTGGAGGATCATTATCAACATAAATTTCTCCAATAATTTCAATATCATCAAGCCAGAGTAATCTATCAGCACTTGAAGTGTATTCATAATATACACCAAAATAATTTGCTTTTGTATAGGTATTATCGGTACCTGTTCCAATACTCGCAAGACTGCTAAAATCTCCGTCAGCATTATATAACACTTCCCATAATCCTGTTGCTGATCTTGTAATTTCAAGAGCAATTGTATCGGAAGGTTCCGTATTAAGATCCCAGTTAAGCGTAGAAGTTATTACAACATCAGCAGTACCTGAAGTTATTTTTAACAGTTTAAGCATATCATCATATCCTGTATAATTAACTCCTAATACATATCCATTAACATCCTCTCCAGGTATCATCAACCCTGCATCAACATCACTTACAAGAAAAACATTCCAGTTATTACCATCGGATGGATTATAATTATATTTAATTTTAAATCTCCATGTTGTTATATCCGCATTTAAGTCTAATGTAGGTATATCAAAAGACACCTGATCATGATCTCCGTCAGGATTATCAAAAACATGATGCAATGAAAACGATCCATTTAAGGGAGAAATGTCTGAAGCTGCCCAACGATCTGCTGTACTTTGTGTCCAGTTTGTAATATCAGCATCTTCAAAATCATCTGTAAGCTGAGCAAACAATGTTACAGGCATAAACAAACACAGAATTAGTAGTCTTTTAATCATGAGTATATCAATTAAATATTTAATTTTGAAAGATACAAAAAATGATTTTGAGTATTTTCAAATCATGTATGAGAAATTTTAAAATTTAAATAAATGAAAATAGCTGTAGTTGGAGCAACCGGATTAGTTGGAACAGTAATGTTAAAACTGTTAGCTGAAAGAGACTTCCCATTTACTGAAGTATTGGCTGTTGCTTCTGAAAAATCAATTGGTAAAAAAATCAAATTCAATGATTCTCAACTTGAAGTAATCGGAATAAAACAAGCTATTTCGTTAAAACCGGATATTGCCATTTTTTCTGCCGGAGGATCAACATCACTAAAATGGGCTCCTGAATTTGCAAAAGTTGGAACTACAGTAATTGATAATTCGTCGGCATGGAGAATGCACGAAAATATTAAACTTATTGTTCCAGAAATTAATGCTTCGGAATTAACACCTGATGATAAAATAATTGCCAACCCGAATTGCTCAACTATTCAGATGGTTGTTGCTTTGGCTCCATTACACAAAAAATATAAAATAAAAAGACTTGTTGTTTCTACGTACCAATCGGTAACCGGAACAGGCGTAAAAGCAGTTGAGCAGCTTGAAAATGAGAGAAAAGGCATTAAAGGAGAAATGGCTTATCCGCACTCTATAGATTTAAATTGTATACCACATGGTGGTGATTTTGATGAAACCGGATACACTTCGGAAGAAACCAAATTGGTGAATGAAACCCGAAAAATTTTAGGTGATCAAAGCATTAATGTTACTGCAACGGTTGTTCGTATTCCTGTTTATGGAGGACATTCAGAAGCTGTGAATATTGAATTCGAAAATGATTTTGATATTAAAGAAGTTAAAAAGCTACTTTCAGAATTTCCTGGAGTAACCGTTCAAGACGTTCCCGCAAACAATGTCTACCCGATGCCAAAAACTGCGCAAGGCAAAGACGATGTTTTTGTTGGCAGAATTCGTCGTGATTTATCTCAAGCCAAAAGTCTTGATATGTGGATTGTTTCGGACAATTTACGAAAAGGTGCAGCTACAAATGCAATTCAGATTGCAGAGTATTTAAATAAAAATAAAATTGTGTAACTTTAGTTTAAAAATGTAATTAATACCTAAGAAATAATATGAAAAAAATTACTTTAAGTATATTGTTTAGCTTCCTTATATTTCTAAGTTGTAGTGACGATGATGGAGATGCTATTTACAATGGATCAAACTCTAATTTGGTAAATTTTACTTTTGAGAATGAAGAATCTCTTTCACTATGGGAGTCAGAAAATGGATCAATATCTATTGACTATGAAAATTTCGTGAGCGGCTCTGCTTCTGCTAAAATTCATGGCACTTCGGGATGTTCAATGTTTGAACTTGAAGAAGGTGTAATTGTTGGGGCAAATAAGAACTACAAAATATCATTTTATTATAAAAATAGTGATGTTGGAATTGGATGTGTAAGTTCATTTCTAATAAGAGTTAAACAAGGAGTAAATTATATTTTAGAAGAATATGACTCAAAAGACTTAGATTGGAAAAAAGAAACTTTCTATTTTCATACGGATGATACCCGTCTACCTATTACTCTTGGATTATATTTTGGTACTGCAGATGCGTGGGTAGATGATCTAATAATAGAAGAAATTGAATAGCTTGTTTATTATTTATATGACCTTTTCCTAATACAAAAAATCATTGTAAGGGTAGCGGATAGCGTGAATTTCCTTCACTTTATCGTAAATCATTTGTTTAAACTGCACAACGTTTTCTTTGTGTTTGGCTGAGATAAAAATACAATGATCATGGTTTTTCGCCATCCATGTTTTCTTTAACTCATTCAATGAGTAGTTTTCTTTCGTTTTGGGTGTTAAATCGTCATCGTCTTTTTTATCAAATGTATATGCATCTATCTTATTAAAAACGATATATGATTCCGTTTCAGCAGAGCCTATTTCCTTTAGCGTTTCTTGTACAACTTGAATTTGATCCTCGAAATTAGGATGTGAAATATCTACTACGTGAAGTAAAATATCGGATTCCCGAACTTCATCTAAGGTTGATTTAAACGATTCAACCAAATTATGCGGAAGTTTTCGAATAAATCCAACAGTGTCGGATAAAAGAAAAGGCAAATTTTCAATGACAACCTTACGTACGGTTGTATCAAGTGTAGCAAAAAGTTTATTCTCAGCAAAAATTGCTGACTTGCTCAACATGTTCATGATGGTTGATTTACCAACATTGGTGTATCCAACCAATGCAACCCGAATCATTTTACCACGATTCTTACGTTGAGTTGCCATTTGCTTATCAATCTTTTTTAATTGTTCCTTTAAAAGTGAAATTTTATCGCGAATAATTCGGCGGTCAGTTTCAATTTCTGTTTCTCCCGGACCACGCATCCCAATACCTCCACGTTGACGCTCCAAGTGAGTCCATAGTCCTGTTAACCGAGGTAATAAATATTCATATTGTGCAAGTTCTACTTGTGTTTTTGCATGCGCAGTTTGCGCTCTTTTTGCAAATATATCGAGTATTAAATTCGTTCTGTCAATTATCTTACATTTAAGAGCTTTCTCAATATTACGAAGTTGTGTTGGTGATAAATCATCATCAAAAACAACCATGTCAATATCATTATCTTTAACATAATATTCTACTTCTTCAAGTTTCCCTTCGCCAATAAATGTTCGTGCATTTGGAATCCTTACTTTTTGAGTAAATTGCTTTACGGGAATAGCTCCAGCTGTTTCAATAAGAAAAGCAAGCTCTTCGAGGTATTCTTGTACTTGTTCTGAATTTTGTTCTTGATTTATTACTCCAACCAACACTGCCTTTTCGGGCTCAATATCTGTATTAATATTTTTAGGCATCCTTTTGTTCTCGATTGTTATTAAAAATGTGTTTGCAAAGGTAATAAATTTGTAATTAGATATTAATGCAAAAAGAAAAAGCCGGTAAAAACCGGCTAATTCCCTAAGTAAATTGAATTTACTGAAGTTGAAATGCTATTGCTATTGAATATTTGACCCTTACAAATTTACCATCCTGAATTCCTGGTTCCCAGCGAGGAGAATTATTAATCGCTTTTAAAACTGCTTTATCAATAACAGGATGAACACTTCTGGTAATTTTGGTTTTAATTACTTTCCCATTTTCGTCAATAACAAATGAAGCAAAAACAGTTCCTGTAACTCCGCTTTCTATTGCCGAAGCAGGAAATTTTACTTTAGTCGCTATGTAATTTCTAAAATAGCTTCCATCTTTTCCTTTAAAAGTTGGCATAAATTCAGCTTTTACAAATTCTTCAATAACTGATTCTGTCTCTTTAAATTCAACTATCTCAAAACCCTCATTTTCTCCAATTTCAGAGATTAAAAGACTTAAATCAACTTCAGGAACTTCAAATTCATCGGTAGTAATTTCAAATGTTGGTACTTTAACTTTTTTAGGAACTTCAGCTTTAGGTCTTGTTATAGGTGGTAAAATAGTTAAATCATCGTAATTAGTATTAATAATATATTCTTTTGGACTTTCAACACTTGATTTCCATTCAAATGCAGCTAGAATTACGGAGAGGACAATCACCAGACCTATTTGTATAAAAATGGTCCGTAAATTTTCGAGGTTTGCACGTTTTGATTTTTTTGCTTTCATGGTATTGGGGTTTTAGGTTAAACATTTCTTCCCCACAAATTTTCGCTCTAAGCCAGCTTCTATATAAGTATACGAGATAGGTTATTGGTAGTTTGTAGCTTTAACTTTATTTAACGAAAATCATTTTCTTCGATCTGTATAACTAACGTATTTACTAAATACGATATTTTCAGAAGAATTTCTTTTAACTTTATTTAACATAAAAAATCCGAAGCTAAATGGCTTCGGACACTAATAATATTGTTAAAATATTATTTCTATATAAGTTCTGATTTTATTTTATCTGCAATTTCTTCAAATTCTTTTTGCTCAAGCTTCAGTTTTGGTTTTGAAAAACAAGCATCCGCTTCACTTTGTAAAGGAATTAAATGAATATGCGCATGTGGCACTTCCAGACCCAGAACAACTACTCCAACCCTTTTACAGTCAATCGCTTTGTCAATTGCTTTTGCAACACGTTTTGAAAATGTTGTTAATCCTTTCAGAGTTTCATCATCTAAATCAAATAAATAATCGACTTCCTTTTTAGGAATAACAAGTGTGTGTCCCTTTGCTAAAGGGAAAATATCAAGAAAAGCGTAATAGTTTTCGTCCTCTGCTATTTTATATGAAGGAATTTCTCCATTAACAATCTTAGTAAATATGGAGGCCATAATTTTAAATTTTATAGTGCAATTTCAATAATCTCAAATTCCATTTTCCCAGATGGCACCTGAACCTCAGCAACGTCTCCAACTTTTTTGCCTAATAAACCTTTTGCAATTGGAGTATTAACAGACATTCTACCTTCTTTCAGATTCGCCTCACTATCAGAAACTATGGTATATTCCATAATTGCACCATTTGTTCTGTTCTTAATTTTTACTTTATTTAAAATCTGAACAGTATCAGTATTTAATTTTGATTGATCTAATATTCTTGAATTTGCTATTGTATCTTTTAACTTGCTAATTTTCAACTCGAGCATACCTTGCGCTTCCTTGGCAGCATCATATTCAGCATTTTCAGACAAATCACCTTTATCTCTAGCTTCAGCAATTTGTTGTGAAATTGATGGTCGTTCGACAGTCTCCAATTGTTCTAATTCCTTCATTAACCTTTCCAACCCCTGTTCTGTAACGTAAGAAACTTTTGTCATTTTGTAATATTTTAAATTGTATTTTTATCTTGTCACTTATATCAATAAATAAAGAAGAATTCCATAACGCAGTAGGAACTCTTCTTATCACTGCAAATTTACGCAAAAAAATTTATAAACACATAATTTTTATTGATTGTTATTTTCTTAACATGCTGTTTATTAAGAAAAAAAGCACTAAAATTCTTTTCTATTAATAATTTCTGAGAAAATAACAGCATCTCGAAGATCAAAATTATCTAATACTTTGTTTTCTTCCTCAACTGTAAGATCTGAATCTTTTATAGCATCATTAAAAATCTCACTGGTATCATCATATTCTATACTATACGGAACATCTTCTTTATCATCTAACATTTCAGGAGGAACAACATCTAAAATATCCGAAGGCTTTTTTTCCTGAATTACTTCTTCTTGTTCTATATATTTTTCTTCATAAGCATATGGATCTTGAATGCCTACCTGCTCTCTAATAAGCTTTTCCAGATTTGGTAAAAGTGAATTTCCTTCTTTTTCATAATGATCATTACCCTCTTGGCTTTTAAAAACTGGTTGATTTTGTTTCTTTTTCTTTTTTCTAAGAATAGATATTGCAAATACAACAATTGTTATGATTATGTATATTAAACTATCGAAAATATCATCCATAATTATTTATTTTATTTATCTACTTTTTCTTTGCTCTTTCTTTTTTCTTCTGCAATTTAATATTTTGTTTCTTTTTCTGCTTTTCTCTATTTGCTTTCTCTCTATCTTTTCTGGATTTTTCCTTTGCTTTTATATTCTGTTGTTTCTTCTTATCTCTTTCCCTCTTCTCTTTTAATCTGATTTTCTGTTTCTTTATCTCCTTCTCTCTTTTTATTTTCTCTCTAGATTTTCTGGATTCTTCCTTTGCTTTCTCATTCTGTTGTTTCTTCTTATCTCTTTTCCTTTCCCCCAGCAACTTATTCTTTTGTTGCTTTTTCTGCCTCTCTCTTTTTACTTTCTCACTTTCTTGCCTGGATTCTTCCTTTGCTCTCTTATTCTGTTGTTTCTTCTGGTCTCTTTCCCTTTTCTCTTGCAGCTTAATCTTTTGCTGCGTTTTCTGCTTCTCTTTTTTTACTTTCTCACTTGCTTTTCTGGATTTCTCCTTTGCCTTCTCATTCTCTTGTTTCTTCTGATCTCTTTCCTTCTTCTCTTGTAAACTGATTTTCTGTTTCTTTATTTCCTTTACTCTTTTTACATTCTCTTTGGCTATTTGCTCCTTACTTTTTTTCTTCGTGTTAATTTTTGTTATTTCTTTTGAATATAAGCCATTATTAGGCTTAGATTCTCTCTTAAAACGATCAAAAAAAGTTCTTATTTTATCACCAAACGATTTATTATGAAATTCATTTTTTCGCCAAAGTTCAGATTTTTCAGTATTTTCATCCCAGGTTTTTTTAGTGTTTGCAGCCTGCCTGTTATAATTTTTCTCTCTATCCTTTTCTACTTGTAGTTGATATTCCTTTTTTCTTTTTGCCTTTCTTTTATCCTTTTTTATTTGTTCTTTATTAGGCTTTGGTTTAATAAAGCTATCTGCAATCCATCTTGTATTGCATGCATTAAGAATTATCAAACTTAGAATTATAAAGAACGATTGCTTTAATTTGAAAAGCATTTGCTTATTTTTGTAACATAATAAGTTCGAATATGAAAAAAATAATTTCAGAATCAAATTTAAGATTTTTTTTAATACCGACCCTGTTCCTTTTCATTTTTGTTCGTTGTGATAAAGATGAAATCCCTTTTCCGTATGTGTCAGTATATGCAAATCTTGCACTTGACACTCAGCTTGGTAATGTTTTAGTTGGAAATTATGTTCTTGTTGATGGATATGGCGTTGGAGGTTTAATTATATACAGAGCCGATTTCAATAGTTTTCTGGCTTTTGATAGAGCCTGCACTAACGAAGCATCACACACATGCATTCTTGCTAATGATGACAGTATGCTGGAATGCCCTTGTTGTGGTTCCAAATTCTGGATGGTAAATAATGATATTGCTGGGACTGTTTATCTAGGTCCAGCTAAATATCCTTTAAAAAGATACAGTTGTACTTATGATGGAGTAAATACTGTTCGGGTAACAAACTAAAAAAGCCTCCTTTTCAGGAGGCTTTCATTTTTTCAAATTCTTATTTTAATATCTGTAATGATCTGCTTTGTAAGGACCTTCAATAGGAATTCCAAGATACTCTGCTTGGTCCGGTGTTAACTTAGTAAGTTTAACTCCAATTTGTTCAAGGTGTAATCTTGCAACTTCTTCGTCAAGATATTTTGGTAAACGATATACATCAATATCATAATTGTTTTTCCAAAGTTCTATTTGTGCTAAAGTTTGATTTGTAAACGAGTTACTCATTACAAATGATGGATGTCCTGTTGCACAACCAAGATTTACTAAACGCCCTTCAGCAAGCAAGAAAATTGCATGACCATCAGCATAAACATACTTATCAACCTGAGGTTTAATATTAATTTTCTTAATTCCAGGGTAATTTTCTAACTGATCAACCTGTATTTCGTTGTCGAAATGGCCAATATTACAAACAATAGCCTGATCTTTCATTTTAGACATATGATCTGCAGTTACTACATCTTTATTACCTGTTGTTGTAACAAAAATATTTCCTTCGTCAAGAGCTTCTTCGATTGGTTTAACTTCGAATCCCTCCATTGAAGCTTGTAATGCACATATAGGATCAATTTCAGTTACAATAACTCTTGCTCCATAAGAACGCATTGAATTTGCTGATCCTTTTCCAACATCACCATAACCACAAACTACAACAACTTTACCTGCTAACATAACATCAGTTGCACGCTTTATACCATCAGCCAATGATTCACGACATCCGTATAAATTATCAAATTTAGATTTTGTAACTGAATCATTAACATTAATTGCAGGAAAAAGAAGCTCGCCACGTTCCATCATTTGATATAAACGATGAACTCCAGTCGTTGTTTCTTCTGAAACTCCTTTTAACTCTTTAACAGTATTGTGCCATTTTTGGTTATCCTGTTCTAAAGTTTTAAGAAGACTTTTATAAAGTTCTTTTTCATCAATTGCTTTTGGCTCCTCATTTAAAAATGACGCGTCATTTTCAGCTTTATATCCAATTTGAATCATCATAGAAGCATCGCCACCATCATCAACAATTAGATTTGGACCTTTGCTTCCAGGAAAAGTAAGTGCCTGATTTGTACACCACCAATACTCTTCAAGAGTTTCGCCTTTCCAAGCAAATACAGGAACTCCTGCTTCAGCAATTGCTGCAGCTGCATGATCTTGAGTAGAAAAGATATTACAACTCGCCCAACGTACATCAGCACCAAGCTCAACTAAAGTTTCGATAAGCACTGCAGTTTGGATTGTCATATGTAATGATCCGGTAATTCTAGCACCTTTTAATGGTTTTTCTTTACCATATTTTTCGCGTAATGACATTAAGCCCGGCATTTCTTTTTCTGCTATTTCAATCTCTTTTCTTCCGTACTCAGCAAGACTAAGGTCCTTAACTTTATAAGGTAAACTGTCAACCATTGTTCCTTCAATTTCCATAATTTATATTTTATAATTAATTTAAATATTCTTTAATAATTGGGATTGCAAAATTACATTAAAATCTATATCATTCAAAACTATACGATTAATATTGATGAAAAGTTCGTTAACCTTTCTTAAATATCTTCAGAACTTCCTTTTTATCTTTTTCTAATTGAAGTGCAAGCTCTTCTAATCCGTTAAATTTCTTTTCGTCTCTGATTCTTTTTACAAAAGAAACTGTAACTGTTTGATTGTAAATTTTCTGATCAAAGTTAAGTATGTGTACTTCAATATTTATTGATATTAATTCGGGTTGAATTGTTGGTCGAGAGCCAATATTTAACATACCAAAATACGAATCACCATTAAGCTTTACACGAACAGCATAAACTCCGTCTTTCGGAACCTGTTTATATGGTTCTGGAATTTTAATATTCGCAGTTGGAAATCCTATTTTTCTTCCAATCTGATTGCCTTCGATTACATGTCCACTAATAAAATACTCATAACCAAGATAGTTGTTGGCTATTTTCAAATCACCAGAAGTAAGGAAATTTCTGATTTTTGTTGAACTAACAGTATCTTGTTCGACAAGTTTAGCGTCCAGTTTTTCAATACTAAATCCAAATTGCTTTGCGCATTGGTTTAAAAATTCGAATCCTGCTTTTCGGTCTTTTCCAAACTGATGATTATATCCTACAACCAAATGGTTTACTTTGATTTTTTTTACCAGATATTTTTCAATGAATTCACATGCTGATAATTCAGAAAACTCCTTTGTGAAGGGAATAATAATTAAATGATCTATTCCGGTTTTTGAAAGTAAAAGTTTCTTTTCTTCTATGTTATTAAGCAATCTGAGGCTTTCAATATCTTTATCAAGAACGATTCTCGGATGTGGCCATAAAGTTAAAACAACAGATTCTCCGTTCTTTTCCTTTGCAATTTCCTTTAATCTATCGAGAACCTTACGATGTCCCTGATGAACACCATCAAAAACTCCAATTGTCAGAACCGGATTGTTAATTTTTAAATTATGTAGATCAGTATGAATTATCACGAATTTAACTAATTTAGGTTGACAAAAATATAAAAAATAAACTATTTTAATATGTTTTATCGTTTAGACATGGAAGAGTAAGAATTATTGCCTCGTAAAAAAAAATGCTAAATCTGTTAATATCACAAAATAAAACTAATTTTGACATCGTTTATAAAAGCTTTTTAAATAGCAATAATAATTAAAAGTAACTTTTAAGACTTTAATCATGATTAAAAAACTCTTTCTTTCTCTGTTCATTGCATTGGTTGTTGTTTCCTGCGAACATGAAGCTGAATTTTTTACTATTTCAGGTACAGCTAAAAATGCAAACGGAGTTAAGCTATACCTTGCAGAACTTCAAACAAGCAATATCAATATCGTCGATTCTGTTATTTTAAACGATGAAGGAAGCTTTTCTTTTAAAGGCAAAACAAATATACCAAAATTTTATGCTTTGAGAACCAGCCCTGATAATTACATTACTCTAATTATTAATCCATTAGAACAGATTATAATTTATGTTGATGGTTCGGACCTGACAAACAATCCATACCTTGAAGGATCTCCAGAGAGTAAAAAAATTCTTGATTTACGAAAAAATCTGGACAGAAGTGTTGACAAGCTGGATTCACTTGGAATATATTACCAATCTTTAATCGGGAAAGCAGAAATTTACAAAGTAAGGGATTCGCTCAGAAAAGTTTCGGAACAAATTATTCTGGACCATACAGAATATACCAAATCGTTTATTAAAAATAATTCAAACTCATTAGCAGGGTTGATGGCTCTTTATCAGCAAATTGCTCCAAGAAGATATGTTCTTAATCCGAATGAACATATGGAATACTTTGAACTGGTTGATTCCTCTTTAATGAATCTTCATCCTGCTTCTGAAGCAGTTAGGGCTCTCCATTCACAAATTTCAGAAATGAAACGTCAAATAAATTCAGAATCAGCAACTGATAATGTAATAGGCATCGGTAAATTTGCTCCGGAAATAATCCTTCCATCTCCAAATGGCGACACAATTGCTCTTTCATCATTAAAAGGAAAATATGTTTTACTTGATTTTTGGGCTTCATGGTGTAGGCCGTGCAGAGTTGAAAATCCTGTTTTAGTAAAAAACTACAAAAAATATAACGAAAAAGGATTTGAGATAATACAGGTATCGCTCGACAAGAAAAAAGAAGCATGGCTTAACGCTATTGAAAAAGATCAGCTTTCCTGGACTCATGTTAGTGATTTGCAGTACTGGAATTCTGCTCCGGCTAAACAATATGGTGTTCAGGGAATTCCTGCTAATTTTCTACTCGATAGAAGTGGCAGAATTATTGCAAAAAATTTAAGAGGCGATGCCCTTGAAGCAAAACTTTCAGAAATATTTGATTAACTTAGCATCTGCAAAAAAATATTATCCGGTTATTTTTGAAAAGAAATAACCGGATTTGATAAAAATTAATGTGTAAATAAACAATTAGAATGAAACGCTTTTTTTATTTTATTTTAACTATCCTGATACTATCATCCTGCAACAATTCAAATCAGTTTGAAATTAATGGTATTCTTAAAAATGGTGCAGAAAAGGATCTTACTTTGAGCAAGCTTTTAATTGATGGGACTGAAGATATTAAAACCATAAAAACTGATAAAAAAGGGACTTTTAGATTTAAATCTTCAACAGATATACCTGGATTTTATAATTTATCTGCTTCAAAAAATAATTTTATTACCTTATTAATAGAACCTGGCGAAAAAGTAACAGTTACTG
>DAOUTQ010000082.1 GCA_030668615.1 Bacteroidales bacterium
ATGATGTGGAAACATTCTTCCATGAGTTTGGCCACTTAATGCATGATTTGTTAACTAAAGCTGAATTAGCAACTCAGGCAGGAACAAATGTTGCCAGGGATTTTGTTGAAATGCCATCGCAGATTTTTGAAAATTGGGCATGGAATTATGAAGCTTTAACTTTATTTGCAAAGAATTATAAAACCGGAGAAGTGCTTCCTAAAGAACTTCATGAGAAAATGCTTGCTGCTAAAAATGTGGGTTCAGGTTTACATGTGCTACAACAAATATTTTATGGCATATTAGATATGACATATCATGATAAATACAATCCTAATGGATTAAAAAGCACAACAGAATTAGTGAAAGAACTTCAAAATGAAATTACATTATATAAATTTCAGGAAGGCACACATTTTGAAGCGGGATTTGGGCATTTAAATGGTTACGCTGCTGGCTATTATAGCTATTTATGGGCGCTGGTTTTTGCAGATGATATGTTCTCTGTTTTTGAAAAAAATGGGGTTATGAATCAGGAAACGGGGATGAAATTGCGAAATACAGTTCTTGAGCGAGGTTCTACTCTCGATGAGATGAAAATTGTAAAAGAGTTTCTTGGCAGAGAACCAAACGAAGAAGCATTCTTGAAATCAATAGGATTATAAAATTAATATCAAGTTTTTATTTAGTACCACTCATTTATATGCAGCTTTTTGCTTTGTAATTTATTTTACTACTTTTGTTCGTAAATTCACGAATATGACAACAGATAATCAAAAAGTAATTACAGAAGATCATAAGAAACTCGCCCGGTATGCCAAAGCCATGTCACATCCAATCAGGATATACATTTTAGAGCATTTGTCGAAGCAAGCCTGTTGTTATAGTGGCGATTTAACAGATATATTACCTATTGCAAAATCGACTCTTTCGCAACATTTAAAAGAATTAAGGAGCGCAGGATTAATTCAAGGTGAAATTGAAACACCGAAAATAAAGTACTGTTTAAATAAAGAGAATTGGGAAGAAGCTAAAAAATACTTCAAATTATTTTTGAATTTATAAATAATTCATACCTTTGTTCGTGTTTCTACGAATAACTAACAATAAATTATAAGATATGGAAATAAAGGTACTTGGTACGGGTTGTCCAAAATGTAAAACATTGGAAAAAATTACCCGTGAAACGGTTGAAAAATTGGAAATTGATGCTCAGATATCAAAAGTTGAAGATATAGTTGATATTATGAATGCCGGAGTCATGCAAACACCGGCACTTGTAGTAAATGGAAAAGTTGTCTTGAGTGGCAGGCTTCCTTCTGAAAAAGAATTAACCGAAATATTAACCAAAAAATAGTAATTATGAAAATTCTTAAATCATTCATTCTTGTATTGTTTATATTGCCATTGTTTCTTTCGTGCAATGCACAAAGTACAGAAAATAAAGATCAACAAGCGACTGTTAAAACTGATGAAATAAATGTTTATTATTTTCACTTTACTCGTCGTTGTGCAACATGCAATGCCGTTGAAGAAAAAACGAATGAAATTCTTAATGAATTATATGCCGATCAGGTTGAAAATAAAAAAATTGTTTTTATGTCAATAAATTTGGAAGATGAAGATTCAAAAGAAATTGCAGAAAAGCTTGGGATTTCTGGTCAGTCATTATTATTTGTTAAGGGAGATAAAAAAGTTGACTTAACAACAGTTGGTTTCATGAATGCTCGCAGCAATCCTGATAAACTTAAAGAAAAGATTAAAGAAACTGTTGACGGATTATTAATTTAACTTAATAAAATGGATTTTTTATCGTCATTAATTGAGAATAATAATTTGCCAATTCTTACTGCTTTTATTCTGGGACTGATGACTTCAATCAGTCCTTGTCCTTTAGCTACAAATATTACGGCAATTGGCTTTATTAGCAAGGATATACAGAATAAAAGAAAAGTGTTTGTTAATGGGATTGTATATACACTTGGGCGAGCTTTTTCATACACAGCACTTGCAGTTGTTCTTTTTTTTAGTGCAAGTCAATTTGAGATATCAGGTTTTTTCCAGCAATACGGAGAAAAGATCTTAGGACCACTGTTAATACTGATAAGTTTATTTATGATTGGTATTATTAAAATTAATATTCCCGGTTTTGGTAAGTTGTCAGAAAAAATAGGCAAGAAAGAAAAAAAGGGTTTTTGGGATGCTTTTATTATTGGTGTTCTTTTTGCATTAGCATTTTGTCCGTATAGTGGAGTATTATATTTTGCCATGCTTATTCCAATGACAATCACTAGTGCTTCCGGATTATATTTACCTGTTGTTTTTGCAATTGCAACAGGATTGCCTGTAATATTATTTGCCTGGGTTATTGCCTACACCGTTTCGGAGCTTGGTGGCTTGTATAATAAAATTAAAACTTTCGAACTTTGGTTTAGAAGGTTTGTGGCGGTTTTATTTTTCGCTTTTGGTATTTATTATTCAATTATTACAATTTTCTAAAATTTTTTATATTAATTGTTCGCAATATAACGAACTAATTTAAAGAAAAATGGAACTAAAAAAAGAAATTAAAATACTTTTCTGGATCGCATTATTTTTTGTGTTGGCTTTCTTTATGCCAATAGAAAGTGCCCGATTTCAGGAAGCCGTTGATGCAACATTAGACCTTGTAAAATGGTACGCAAAGGAACACGTTATTTTATGTTTATTGCCTGCATTTTTCATTGCAGGTGTTATTGCGGTCTTTATAAGCCAAAACTCAGTCATAAAATATTTTGGTGCTAATGCTAAAAAATGGTTAGCTTATACTATTGCATCCGTTTCGGGAACTGTTTTAGCAGTATGTTCATGTACGATTTTACCTTTATTTTCAAGTATTCATAAGCGTGGTGCTGGATTAGGCCCGGCAGTTGCATTTTTATATTCTGGTCCGGCTATTAATATCTTAGCAATAATTTTAACTGCCAGAATCCTGGGATTTGAAATGGGTGTAGCCAGAGTTGTTGGTGCAGTTGTTTTTAGTATCGTGATTGGTAGTACGATGTCTTTAATTTATCGAAAGGAAGAAAACGAAAAACGTGAATCACAAATGAACATTCAGCCCGTACCTGAGAAAAGGCCAATGTGGCAAACCATGTTTCATTTCTTTACTTTAGTGGTAATTTTGGTATTTGCTAATTGGGGTAAACCCGATAGCGAAACTACAAGTGGTGCATGGTTCTGGATCTGGTCAAATAAATGGTACATTACATCTGTTTTCGGAATACTTCTTATTTATTCACTTATTAAAATACTTAAACTTAAGTGGTATTATGTGATAGGAGCGGCTGTTGTTACAGCAATATCAGGATTTTTATCTCCAAGTCCGCTTGTGCCAATGTTGGTCGGGATAACATTTTTAAGCATAATAACCTTAACGGATAAAAACGATAGTGAAAATAAAGAATGGACATTATCTACATGGGATTTTACTAAGCAAATTATGCCTTTATTGGCATTAGGTGTTATTATTGCAGGATTTTTACTTGGTTCGACTCATGATGATACTCAAATAGCAGGAATAATTCCAAATGAATGGGTTGCTAATTTAGTCGGTGGAAATTCTATATTCTCAAATTTCTTTGCATCAATAGTTGGAGCATTTATGTATTTTGCTACTTTAACCGAAGTTCCAATTCTACAAGGCTTAATGGCCGCCGGAATGGGCAAAGGACCAGCATTAGCTTTATTATTAGCAGGACCTTCATTGTCATTACCAAATATGTTGGTTATTCGTGGTGTTATGGGAACTCAGAAAACAATTGTATATATTTTATTGGTTGTTATTATGGCAACTATATCAGGTTTAATTTTTGGATCAATATAAAAAAAGTACTATGGAAAAGAAAGATTGTGTTTGTAGTGCAAGCGAGAATATGGTTCTTGCTTGTTCAGGAGCTTCAGATATTGGACATGTTTCTGATCTGGTAGCCAGAAAATTGCGTGATAATGGCGTTCGTAAAATGAATTGCCTTGCTGTTGTTGGTGCAGGTATTGAAAAATCTATTGAAGATTTTAAAACGAAAAATATACTTGTCATTGATGGTTGTCCTGTTGATTGTGGTAAAAAGATTATGGAAAAGAATGGTTTGACGGACTATAAATATTTAAGAATTACAGATTTAGGATTTGAGAAAGGTAAAACTCCGGCAACCGAAGAAAACATTAAAACCATTTATGAAAAGGCGGAACTTATCAATTAAATCAAAGCATCTTATAAATCTTTTTGCTTTAGCGCTTATTATTTTGTTTTTTATTTTCCTGATGATTTTTAAAGGAAAACTTAATAATGTTGCGTCTAAAGCAATATTGACACAGGTCGATGCTGAAATCATTAATTCAGTATCGACTTATGTTGATTCTTTGTTTAATTATCAAACAAATAATTCGGATTATCATTTAACTCTGCTTGAATTTGGCTCAACTGGTTGTGTTTCCTGTAAACGCATGGAAAAAGTATTAACTGAAATCAAAGAAAAATACCCAATGGCAGTTAATATTGTTTTTTTAAATGTAACACTTCCCGAAAATCAAAATTTGATGAAATATTTTGGAATTGCTGCGATACCAACACAAGTACTTCTTGATGAAAGTGGCAAAGAATTCTTTAGACATACAGGTTTTTATTCTACTAAAAACTTAAGCGTTCAAATCAATAAAAGAATCGAATAATAATTAACTTCTATTTAACATAGAAAAATTGATTTGCTTAAAACAATGTCGTATGTTTGCTACATAAAACATAATTGAAATGACATATACAAAAAATAAACTTTTTGATACAGATTTGCAAAGTCTTGCTTCAATAGCAAAAGTGATGAGCCATCCGGCCCGATTAGCTATATTGCGTTATTTAGCAAAATGTAACACTTGTATTTCCGGCGATATAAGTAATGAAATTCCATTAAGCAGAACAACAGTTTCTCAACATTTACAAGAGTTAAAAAAAGTTGGATTAATTAAAGGTGAAATTGATGGCTTAAAAGTTAATTATTGTTTATGCAGTTCGTGTATTGATGATGTTAAAAAAGCATTTGATATATTTTTTAAAGAAATTTTTGTACAGCAGGATAATAAATGTTAGCAATGGACGATTTTTTTAAAAACAAAGGGATTGTTTCATCAGGCATATTGAATCTTTCTCCCAGAGAATCATATGAAATATGTCAAATAGGAGCAATTATTGTTGATGTCCGCGAGGATTACATGGGGCGTTTCAAAATGTTCGATGTTGAAGAACTGATTTTTTGTCCGAGAAGTATTTTGGAAGAAACTTATTTGGAAATTTCAAAAAATAAACCACTCATATTTGCTGATGCGGTTGGACTTAAAAGTAAAGAAGCTGTTTTGTTTTTAAAAGAAAAGGGTTTCAGAAAAATTGCAAATATGGCCGGAGGTTTGGTTGAATGGGAAAGAGACGGATTGCCGGTTAAAATTGATAAATCAGAACGTCTTACTGGTTCATGTATGTGTATGTTACGTAAACGTGATAAAAAATGAAAATATTAATACTTTGTACAGGAAATTCTTGTCGTAGTCAAATGGCTCATGGTTTTTTACAATCTTTTGATCAAAATTTAGAAGTTTTTTCTGGCGGGACAAAACCCGAAAAACAAGTTAATCCTGGAGCTATAAAAGCTATGAAAGAAATAGGCATTGATATTTCTAAAAACAAAGCTAAAGATGTAAACAAATATATTAATCAATCTTTTGATTATGTAATTACAGTTTGTGATAGTGCAAAGGAATCTTGTCCAACATTTATTGGAAAAGTAAAGAACCGGTTACATATTGGATTTGATGACCCATCGTATGCCAAAGGTTCCGATGAATTTATAAAGAGCGAGTTTTACCGTGTACGTGATGAAATTAAACAAGAATTTTATAAATTTTATAACGAAAAAATTAAAAAATCATGAAAATTAAAAAGAGTATTAAAGATATTGTAAATGAAAAGTACAGCCTCATTGCAAGTCAGAGTAAACTACAAAATCAATCGTCTTGTTGTGGAAGCACTGATTGTTGCGACGATATGGATTACACCATATTTAGCGAAGATTATTCAAATTTACAAGGTTATAATCAAGATGCCGATTTAGGTTTAGGTTGTGGTCTTCCTACAGAATTTGCAAAAATAAAATCGGGCGATACTGTATTGGATTTAGGTTCTGGTGCTGGTAACGATTGTTTTGTGGCTCGCGCATTAACAGGCGAAAAAGGAAAAGTAATTGGAATAGATTTTTCTGACGAAATGTTAGAAAAAGCTAAAGAGAACGTACAGAAATTGGGTTATAAAAATGTTGAATTTATAAAAGGTGATATCGAAGATATGCCTGTTGAATCAAATTCTGTTGATGTAATTGTTAGTAATTGTGTGTTAAATTTAGTTCCCGATAAACAAAAAGCATTTTCAGAAATTTATAGAGTATTAAAAAATGATGCTCATTTTTCTGTTTCAGATGTTGTGTTATTTGGAGAGTTGCCTGATAAGCTAAAAGAAAGTGCTGAAATGTATGCTGGATGTGTTTCTGGAGCGATTCAAAAAAATGAGTATATTAAAATAATTAAAGATTCTGGATTTAAAAATATAGAAATTCAAAAAGAAAGGAAGATTGAAATTCCTGATGACATTTTATTAAACTTTATAAGTATAAATGAATTACAAGAATTCAAGAATAGTAATATTGGAGTTTTTAGTATTAATGTATTTGCAAGAAAATAAAAACAAAAAATAATATTTAGCCATGTCAGAGAAAAAGAAAATAGGTTTTTTTGAAAAATATCTCACCCTTTGGGTTGCATTATGTATTGCAGGGGGTATTGCTATTGGCCATTTTGCAGGTGATAGTATGCAGTTTCTTAGTCAGATTGAAATGTTTAAAGTAAATATTCCTGTGGCTGTACTTATTTGGCTAATGATTTATCCAATGATGTTACAAGTAGATTTTTCAAGTATAAAAAATGTTGGTAAAAAACCTAAAGGATTAATCCTGACATTAATTGTCAATTGGTTAATTAAACCTTTTACAATGGCCTTTTTTGCTTGGATATTCTTTTCTAAACTTTATGGTGCATTTATAGAACCAGAGCTTGCTGGAGAATACATAGCAGGAGCAATATTGTTAGGAGCAGCACCTTGTACAGCAATGGTTTTTGTTTGGTCTTATTTAACAAATGGAGATCCAAATTATACATTGTTGCAAGTTTCTGTTAACGATCTTATCATTTTAGTAGCCTTTGTTCCTATCGTTGGGTTGCTACTTGGTATCACAAATATTAAGATTCCTTATGAAACTTTAGTTGCAAGCGTTATAATTTTTGTTGTAATTCCTTTAGTTGCGGGTTTAATTACTCATAAATTATTAGTTCGATTAAAAGGTAAGAATTGGTTTGAAAAGGAGTTTCTTCCCAAATTGAAACCGATTTCAATTTTAGCATTATTGGTTACTTTAGTACTGCTTTTTGCATTTCAAGGCATTAATATACTGAATAATCCATTTATTATTTTACTTATCGCAATACCACTAATTATTCAAACGTATTTTATATTTTTCATTACATGGTTTGCTGGTAAAAAATTAAAGCTACCACATTGCATAAATTCGCCTGCTGCTATGATCGGGGCAAGTAACTTTTTTGAATTGGCTGTTGCAGTTGCAATTGCATTGTTTGGTCTGCAATCACCTGCAGCTTTAGTAACTGTTGTAGGCGTATTAGTTGAAGTACCTGTAATGCTTTCGCTGGTGGCTATTGCTAATAAATGGAAGTATTAATTGCTATAAAAAGGTTAATTTATAATAAATAGAAAAGTTGAATATTGATTTATTTCTTATGATACAAATTTAGTAAGTATAAGTTGTGTTTGCCATTTCCGAAACTTTCGAATGAAATTTAAGTCCGTGCTTTAATGCATTTTCTATGCTAAAATCATATTTTAGTCGTTCATTTTCTACAAAAAACTGAATAACAGCTCCCTTTTCTATTGCATTCATACTATCGCTAATAATTAAACAATGAACACCCGTTTTCTTATGAATTTCTTGAATATGTGCGGAATTCAAAGAAGTTATAAAAATAACATGGCAATCACTGATATTATAATAATTAGTAAATGATTTGACTACAATATTTTGAGTAACATTTTTTTTGTCTTTTGTAATAGTAGTAAGTTCTTTATATAAATCTTTGGACCCAAAAACACCAATAATAAAATCTCCTGATTTTTCGGTTTGTGGCCAATCAAAAAATTTGGTAAAATTATATATCATTCCAGCCTCTGCTTCAAATACAGACGATTGCGCCAGAATACTAAAGTTAATTGAAAAAAAGGTTAATAATAGAATTATAAACTGTTTCATGTTACTTTTTTAAAATCTGTACAAAGATTTAAAGTATTTGTTTATTTACAAATTAACTGTAGGTGATATACGTCACCTTTTTAAAATGGTTGGTTATAAATGTAATCTTTAATTTATAAAATTACCTTTTTTGTTTGAAAAAATCAATTAGTAAATTACTGCATTCATTTTCAAGTATTCCCGAAATAACTTTCGTTTTTGGATGTAATATTTCTGAGTTTACAGAACTGTAACCTCTTTTTTGATCTGAAGCTCCATAAACAATTTCAGAAATTTGTGTCCAGAAAGAAGCTCCTCCACACATAACACAAGGCTCTAATGTAACGTATAGTTTACAATCATTAAGATATTTACCGCCTAAAAAATTTGTAGCAGAAGTAAATGCCTGCATTTCTGCATGAGCAGTGGCATCGTTTAAAGTTTCGCTCAAATTATGAGCGCGGGCAATTATTTGATTGTTGTTTACTATAACCGCTCCGATTGGAACCTCATTTTTATCAAGAGCCATTTTTGCTTCCTTAATTGCTTCTTTCATAAAATATTCATGCGAGAAAATATCCATAATAAAAACTAATTTATACTTTCAAAGATAAGATTAAATAAAATTTTAAAATACTGATTATTTTATTTTTAAAAAGATAACAGTTTTATAAAAAGGAAATAAAGTCCTATTTTCGCAGTTCAAACAAATATATTTTAAGGATACGATAATAAATTGATAATATGTATAGAACTAATACTTGCGGTGAATTAAGAATCGAAAATGTAGGGCAGAAAGTAACTCTAAGTGGATGGATTCAGACCATAAGAAATCTTGGTGGAATGACATTTATTGCATTACGCGATAGATATGGAATAACCCAATTCGTGTTTGACGAAAATACACCGGATCAAATAAAAACTCAGTTAGAAGAATTAGGAAGAGAATTTGTTTTAAAAATTACAGGTAAAGTAGTTGAACGAAGTAGTAAAAATCCTAAAATGCCAACTGGCGACATAGAAATTATTGCAGAAAAAATAACTGTTTTAAGCAAATCAGAAATACCTCCATTTACAATTGAGGATGAAACAGATGGTGGCGATGAATTAAGAATGAAATATCGATATCTTGATTTAAGAAGAAATCCTGTTAGGGAAAACCTTGAATTAAGACACCGAATGGGACAGGAAATAAGGAAGTATCTTGATGGAGAGAAGTTTATGGAAATTGAAACTCCATATTTAATTAAATCTACACCAGAAGGAGCGAGAGATTTTATTGTTCCTTCAAGAATGAATCCAGGTGAATTTTATGCACTACCACAGTCTCCACAAACATTCAAGCAATTATTAATGATTTCAGGATTTGATAAATATTTTCAGATTGTGAAGTGCTTTCGTGATGAGGATCTTAGAGCAGATCGTCAACCTGAATTTACTCAGATTGATTGTGAAATGTCGTTTGTAGATCAGGAAGATATTTTAAATACGTTTGAAGGTCTTGCAAAATATTTATTTTCAGAAGTAAAAGGACAAAAATTTGAGGAAGCATTTCCACGTATTACATACGAAGATGCAATGAAATATTATGGATCAGACAAGCCTGATATAAGATTTGAAATGAAATTTTCTGAAATTACAGAGATTGTTCAGGGAAAAGGATTCGTAGTTTTCGATAGCGTTGAATATGTTGGAGGAATAGTTGCAAAAGGATGTGCCGAATATTCGCGAAAGCAACTTGATGCATTAACAGCTTTTGTTCAAAGACCTCAGGTTGGTGCTAAAGGCTTGGTGTATGTTAAATGTAATGCCGACGGAACATATAAATCATCTGTTGACAAATTTTACTCGCAAGATGATTTAAAGAATTGGGCAGATTCAATGCAGGCTGAATCAGGTGATTTATTATTAGTACTTGCTGGAAACAAGGATAAAACACTTAATGCTCTTAATGTTTTACGTCTTGAAATGGGTGATAGACTTGGATTGAGAGACAAAAATAAATTTGCTCCTTGTTGGGTTGTTGATTTTCCACTTTTGGAATGGAATGAGGAAGAAAACAGATTCTTTGCAAAACATCATCCTTTTACTTCTCCAAAAGAAGAAGATTTAGGGTTGTTTGATTCAGATCCAGGAAAAATGAGAGCAAATGCTTATGATTTTGTTATAAATGGTGTTGAAATTGGAGGTGGATCGATAAGAATATTTAATGCAGAATTACAACAAAAAATGTTTAAAGCATTAGGTATCTCTGAAAAAGAGGCGGAAGAGAAATTCGGTTTCTTATTAGACGCTTTCCGATTTGGAGCACCACCGCATGGTGGAATTGCTTTTGGATTTGATCGTTGGTGTTCAGTTTTCGGAGGTTCAGAATCAATCAGGGATTATATTGCTTTCCCAAAAAATAATTCTGGCCGCGATGTAATGATAGATTCGCCATCTGAAGTTGATGAAAAACAATTAAAGGAACTAACATTAAAAATAGTTAAATAAAAAAAGAGCTCTGAAAAGAGCTCTTTTTTTATTCTTAAAACTATTAGATTTTTGCGTCTGTTGTAAATCTGAACTTCCCGGCTACATCCCACTGATTAGTAACTCTGTTCCAAACAAATTCTGTTTTTTCGGTCATATAACCGTCTTCATTATATATGGAATCATACTTATTAAAATTGGTCCATTCATTCTTCTTGTGGTCAAATCTTAATTCCTTATATTCTAACATATTGCCCTTCTTGTCATATAATATTTCTTTTTTCAAACCTTCAACCCATTTTCGGAGTCCCTGATTCCATGTATATCTTACTTCATTGGTTCTATAACCTCTAACATTGTATTGAATTTCGTACATGCCTTCTTTTTTCCATTCCATATTCAACCATGTTTCTGTAATAACATTTGTAGGAGGAGTAAAAGGAGATGAAAATTCCATATTAAATTGTTTGTAATTATCCCAATCCTGAGTTATTCCATTGTATAAGCTCACAGAGATAATATTTTCTTTACCTATTTCGTTATATTTTATAAGGTATTTCATAATATTATACCATTCGCTGGTAGGTTTTTTCCATTCCTGAAATAATATTTCTTCTCTATTCCTACCATTATAGGTAATAGTTTTAAGGTTGGCATTTACCCAATTCTTAAAATTGCTATTCCATTCTTGTGTAATTTCTTCAATTTTTTTCTCGTATTCATCATATGTATAATTAACTTTTAAGTAATTTATCCATGAATGATGTTTAATACTCCAGTTCTGTACAAAATTTTCTATTGGAAGTTTTTTTTCATTAAATCTTCTTATTTCTCTTTGAAAAAACATCCATGAATTACTTTCAGAATCAAATTGAAAAGTATACAAAGTATCAGCTTGAGCCCAGTTAATTTTTGTATCCTTATTTTCAATTATTGCTGATTTTGGCTGAGCATACACATTTACTACCATAAATGCTGAGAACGCTAATCCCAAAATTATTTTTTTTATTGTTTTCATAACTTTTTATTTTTAGAATTTAACTTTTTTTATTTCTGTTTTCTAATCTTAAGATGATGAAATAAAAAATTACCCTATGAAAATAATGTAATTTGCAGAAATTAAGAAATATAAAAAAGAGCTCTATTGAAACAACAGAACTCTTTTATCAAAGTAAAACTCTTTTATTCGTATCGTAATGCATCAACAGGGTTGCTTCTTGCTGCTTTAAGAGATTGATAAAAAACAGTTATTAATGCTATTAATATTGATATTAATGCTGATAAAATAAAAATGTCCGGAGTGATTTTAATTTTAAAAGCAAAGGTTTGCAACCACTTATTCATTCCGTAATATGCTATTGGAATTGCAAATAAATTAGCAAAAAGAACCCATTTAAGAAATTCTTTCGAAATCATAAAAATAATTGATGTTGATGAAGATCCTAATGATTTACGTATTCCAATTTCCTTAGTTCTGCTTTCTGCAATAAAAGCAGCAAGTCCGAATAATCCAAGCATGGCAATAATAATTGCAATTATTGAAAAATACCTGAAAAATTTTCCTAAACGATTGTCTGATTTGTATAAATTATCAATTTCTTCTTCAACAAAAGTATATTCAAAGGGCACATTTTCTGAAAATTCCTTAAAAACATTCTCAATTAGTGAAATAGTTCCTTGAGTGTCTTCAGATTGAATTTTGATATTAATTGCACCGTGCCAGTCTTCATTCCATACAAGCCCTTGAGGACCTATTTGTTCGTGCAGTGATCTATAATGAAAGTTCTTGACTACTCCAATAATCTCACATTCTTTACTTGGCAATGCAGTAAAATACCATTCATCTCTATGAAATATGGTTCCTGCCACTTCTCCAAGTTTTAAGCCTGCTTTTTTTACAGCTTCTTCGTTTAATATGATCTTTTTCTGGTAATCGGCTTTATTGTCAAAATTAAAATTGCGGCCTTCAATGAGTTCTATTTCATAAAGATCTAAATAAGCCGGGTCAATTGGATGTAATTGAATTGAAGTCTGTTCACCATTGGAATTAAAATCAAAACTTTCAGTATTTCTAGTTGATGTTAAGCTTCCGCCGCTATATGAAACTTCTTTTATTTCAGGGTGGCTTAGTAAACTAAATTTAAATGCTTCTTTTTGTGATCTTATATTTGAATTCAACCGTAAAGTAATAATGTTTTCTTTACTGAATCCCATATCCTTATTCTTCAAATAACTGAGCTGTTTCTGAACAGTAATTGTACATGCTATTAAAGCAATAGATATTGTAAATTGAAAAACAATTAATACTTTTCTGAAAATTGCTGCACTCTTACCTTTTGTTTTTTCACCTTTTAAAACCTTAATTGGACTAAATGCAGTAAGGTAAAATGAAGGATAAAGACCTGCAATTACACCTATTAGGATTGATCCACTTAATGATAAGATCACAAATATTGGATTTATACTATTAATTAACGATAAATCTTTTTGTATAAGGTTATTATAAAATGGAAGTAAAGCCTGAACGAGAGTAATTGCAATTAAGAAAGAAATTATTGTAATTAATATAGATTCAGATAGGAACTGAAAAACGAGTTGTCTCTTATATCCACCTAAAACTTTTCTCATTCCAACTTCTGTTGCTCTCGATGAAGCTTTTGCAGTAGTAAGGTTTATAAAGTTAATACAGGCAATGAAAATGATAAAAATTCCAATTGCAAAAAACAGCTTTACGTTATTTTTATTTCCATGTATAACCCCAAAATCTGCTTGAGTATGATCTGCGAAATACACATCTTTTAGTGGTCGTAGGGTAAGATTCATTGTTTCTCCTTTTAGGTATTCTTCCCAACGTTTTGTGAATCTTTCTTCAAGTTTGTTTTCCAGATTTTGTATATCAAACACTTCAGGAAGTAGAAAGTATGTTTGAAATTGCCAGGTCCCGTAACTCCTTAAATGTTCTTTGCCGTTAATAACACCTAAAATATTAAATGGAATTAAAGCATCAATTTGGATATGAAAATTAGGAAATTCCTTTATTACACCTTTTACAACTAAATCAAAACCCCTGGTTGTTTTTATTATTTGATCAATTGGGTCTTCATCACCAAAGAATATTTTTGCTATTCGTTCTGTAAGAATAATAGAGTTTGCAACTTCAAAGGCTGTTTCAGGATCACCTTTTACAAATTGAGTTGTAAAAACGTCAAAAAAGGTTGAGTCGGCAAGCATTATATGCGGAATCTTATAGGTTGTTGCTTCGTAATTAAAAACCTGACTGCCCCAGGATTTGAATCTTACTACTTTCTCAATTTCAGGGTACCAGTCCTGAGCATCAAGCCCCATAGCTGATGGTAAATGAACAGATTCAGCATCGCCTTGTTCAAATCGATAGATTCGATTGTAATTTTCATTAAACTTATCAAAGGAATACTCATTAATTACGAATAGATTTATTAATATAAATAAGCATATTCCAACGGATAACCCAATGAAATTAATAAGTGAATACCCAAAATTTCTGGTAATATTCCTTAAAGCTGTTATTAAGTAATTTTTTATCATTTTCTTAAAATTAGTTCTTTTCAAGGAGCTATATACAAAAACGTGCCAACGTTTATAATGACAAGTAAGCCAGGCATATACACGCGTGAGCTATTGTTGACTTATTTAATTATGTATCATTATGGCACAAAGATTTGTGTCACATTGATACAATTACTACTTTTGAATAAATCAATATTATTAATAATTATGAGTAAGATCAAGGGTAAGATCTTAATAGTTGATGATGATAAAGATGTTTTAACAACTGCAAGAATAATATTAAAACAATATTTTACTGAAATTGTAACTGAAGAAAACCCTCAACGAATACCGAATTATCTTATAAATGAAAACTTTGATGTTGTTATTCTTGATATGAATTTTAAACCTGGAGCTACAAATGGCGAAGAAGGTTTATTTTGGCTAAAGAAGATTCAGAATATTGATCCGGATTTATGCATATTAATGAATACAGCATATGGCGATATTGAATTGGCTGTTGAAGCTATGAAATATGGTGCATCAGAGTTTTTAGTGAAACCATGGGAAACGCATAAATTTCTTGCTACAGTACAATCCGTTTTTAAATTAAGTAAATCAAAAAAACAGGTAAATAAATTACAGTTTACACAGAAGATTTTAAATCAGGAAATAGAGAAAGATTTTACGGAGATTATTAGTAAATCTGATACAATGAATCCTGTTTTTGGAGCAATAAATAAAGTTTCTGTAACTGATGCTACAGTGCTTGTATTAGGAGGAAATGGAACAGGTAAGGAGTTGGTGGCAAGAGAAATACATCGAAAATCAAACCGTGCGGACAAGGCGTTTATAAATGTTGATCTCGGTGCTATATCAGAATCATTATTTGAATCTGAGCTTTTTGGACATAAAAAGGGAGCATTTACTGATGCAAAAGAAGACAGGCCAGGAAGATTTGAGTTGGCTGCTGAAGGAACTTTATTTTTAGATGAAATTGGGAATCTTCCATTAAATCTCCAATCAAAGTTATTGTCTGTTATCCAAAACAGGATAGTAAACCCTGTTGGATCAAACAAAGAAATTGAAGTAGATATAAGACTTATTTGTGCTACTAATAAGGACCTTTATAAGATGGTTGAAAAAGGA
>DAOUTQ010000210.1 GCA_030668615.1 Bacteroidales bacterium
ACCTAAGCCAGCCTGATTGTGATATATAGACCATATATCGGTAAGTGTAACCGAAGTATTGGCCATTGCAGCAGCCCTTCCTTCTTCAACTCCTTGATTCTGAGTTGAAAATGCCTGACTGAAACTTATAAAGCATATTGTAAATAGCAATAGTACGCTTCTATATAACGAAGTAATTTCCATGTTAAATTGGTTTAAAAAAACAGGCTGTGAAGATACAATAAATTCATAAGTATGAAATGAATCTAACGTGAATTAGAAAATTGAACTGTTTACATATATAGGATTTAGAAAAAAAGCCTAACCTGAATTTTGGGTTTTAAAAAAGAGTGCGATAATCACACTACGGTTTATTTTATTAACACTTTATATTACCAACCTATTGTTCTTTTCCAAAAAAGCATTACTTCGCTTTCGGAATGAAAAACCTAATGTGTTTGCACTCAATCTTATTAACCTAAATTTAAAATTTTATGAAAAAGGTTATATTTTTTCAAGGCTCTTTTTATTAGCTTAGTTTTATGTAAAGAATCAAACAAAATCCAGATTTGGCTATAACTCATGTATTATTTAATATCCAGAACGTAATAGAAAGGAGAATAAAGCTTGTTTAGTCCTATAAATATCAGCATTGAATTATTTTTTGATTTTTTAAGTTTTAAATTTATTTGATCTGAAGACGATATTTCAATATTTGACGACCAAAGAAAGTTTTGTTGAAAAATATTCGTTTGACTTCTTTTTATATCCTTATCGTCTATTTTTTTACCCACCGTTGTTTTAATATCAATTATACTTGAATACAATGTGAAATAAGAAATCGTTTCATATGGCGTAAGAAGGATTTTTATATCTGCTATCGATGATGACGGAATAGACCTTAAATCTGAAATATTATTTCCTATTTTTGCACCATCTACAATTATTAAAGCTCCTTGCTCATAGTACATCGAGCTATGGCCTCTAAATATTATATGTCCGTAATGGTCCGTTTCGTAAGGTTTTAATTGCATTATTGCTTGCTCGAGACTAAAATCTGAATTTTGAAGTTTTTTAATTACTAAGTTTTTTTTATTCGATGATTGACGATTACTTTCTTTAATTTTTTTAATACCATTAATATATAAATCCTGATTACGGGATATATTGTTAAAATTTAATTCTCTTATAGTTAGAAGTGAATTGTAATTTCTGTAGTTGTTATATTCCTTAATTTTTCTTGAATATAGTTCTTCAAGGTGCTTATTGTTTTCTTGACGTAATTTCTTTAATCCTATTTCTTGATTTTTTAACACATTATTTTTTTCTTGACGAATTATAGAATCCCATTGAATATAATTATTTTTAAAGGTTAAAGAGATTTTTTCAATCTCTTTATAATCAATATTCCCATTATTAGAATATAAACCAGGGGTGTATTCTTTATGAAAAATTTGTGGATCAGTAGTGTAATATTGAATAAAATCATTTATAATGGTGCTGTCAAAATAAGCCTTGTTAATTATGCTTAATGACGAATAATATGTATTATGTTTTTCTTCAGAAGACAAATTAAGTTTAATCTGCACCGAATCATTGATGTTGTTAATTTCAGATGAGATTTTAACCATATCTAAATCCTTTGGAATAAAAATTATTCTTTCGTTAAGTATTTCTTGATTTTTATTAAATACTGTAATTCTTGCAAAGTCATGCGAAAGCGAATCACATGGAATATTATAATTAGTTGTTCCTAATGTTCTGACTTTTGCGCCCCATTTTATTATTCCATTCTGATCTAAAATCCAGTAGGTGAACAGAGTATCATTTAAATCCGATGAACTGAAAATTGCTGTAACATAATCTTCATTAATATTTTCAACTTTAAGAGTGGTGCCTGATGTATCAATTTTAGGGAATTTATATTTCAAGGTCAAATCTTTGGGCTGGTTAAGTTTTATTTTATAGGAAGAATTAAAGTCAGGTATAAAACTTATAAAACCAATTCCATCCTTATTAGATTCCAGCCTGTACATTTTATTGCTATTCTTTAAAATTCCGATTGTCTTTATTGGAAATCCGGTTGAATCAGTTATTTTAAATGCTAGTAAAGAATTATATTTATTAATTAACGTGCCTCCCTCAGGATAAAATTCAATATTCAGAGTTTTGTTTGCAATTTTACAAAATGACATAAAACTTTGTTTATTAGATGCATAATTGTATTTAAATTCAAATTTCAACAATGAATTAGAAATGTCTTCTGGTATTACAAAGATTAACTTTACTACTCCTGATTTATTTGTTTTTACTTGTCCATTATCTATCTTCTCGTCCTGAGATAGTATTGAATAATTTATTTTTTTATTTTTTAGATGTTTGCCAAATATATTAACTAGTCTTATTTCTATTTGGACTGTGTCTCCAGGAAAATAGTAATCTCTATTATATCTAACAATATTATTAACCTCCGAAAATTTATTTTTAGAAATATATACAGTTTTAAAGTAGATATTCTGAAAATTATTTTTGTCTGTTGATGCGACTAGGTAATATACTCCTGAAATAATATTTTCAGGAATATATATTTTATTGCAAACAGTTTCTTCTTTAATTAGATATTTTCTCCATATTATTATCCGACCTTGATTATTTGTTAAATAAACATGTAAATATTTACTTTTTATATTGTTGTTACCTTTCCAATTTCTAATCTGTGACTTAAATTCTATATATTGCTTGGGTTCGTAAAATTGGCTATTCGTAATAGTAAAAACATCTTCGTTTATGTAGGTTGAAGTGAACTTAGAGAGTTTGTCATTTAAGGCATTAATAAAATCATCTTGTCCAAAACTGAGAGTTATGAAGGAAAAAGATAAGAATAATATGGTTATCCATTTTTTCATAAAAAAAGGATATTTTTATTGTTTAGAAGATACGAATTTTTCACCTAAAAATCAAGAAATTTGGCAGGTAATATCTGATAGTAAAATTGCTTGTAATTAGTTTGTTTGTAGAAATTTGTTCTTGAAGGGGAAGGTAAAATCAGGACAGTTATATTATAACTGTCCTGATGCTTTTAATTCGTTTTATACTGAAATTTAATTTTTGCAAGTTCTTCGTTTGCTTTTACGATTTTTGATTTCAGATTTTCTTTGTAATCAATTAAAACTTGTTTTAAGTTTTCATCGCCTGCAGCCATCATTTGTGCAGCAAGAATTCCAGCATTCTGAGCTCCATTTATTCCAACAGTCGCAACAGGAATTCCCGGAGGCATTTGAACGATTGCTAAAAGCGAATCCATTCCGTCTAATGAAGCATTAATGGGTACACCGATAACAGGCAGACTTGTCATTGCGGCAATTACTCCGGGTAAATGTGCTGCCATTCCGGCTCCTGCAATAATCACTTCAATTCCACGATCTTTTGCCGATTTAGCAAATTTCTCAACTTCTTCGGGTGTTCGGTGAGCCGATAAAGCATTTATTTCAAAAGGAATTTTAAATTCATCCAGTATTTTTGCTGCTTTTTCCATTACTGGCAGGTCAGATGTACTGCCCATGATGATACTAACTTTTGCTTTCATTTTGTGTGTTAAGTTTTTTAAGTAATAAAATCATATTTAGAGCATTAATTCGTATTTTCGCCAAATATTAAATTTTATTAGTTTAAATAAGATTTTTACAAAGGTAATATTATAATTTCAGATTGCCCAAACCAATAAAATTCAGTTAGTCAGGAAATAAAAAATTCAATATATGAAAAAGGTAAAACTAAAAGACAAGGAGTTTGAAGTATCTATACCTTCAGAAAAAATACAAGAGGCTATTTCTAAAATGGCTGATAAAATAAATAAGGATTATGCAGGTCATGATGTTCCTTTATTTATTAGTATTTTAAATGGATCTTTTATGTTTACTGCCGATTTATTTAAACATATTGATTTTACTTGCGAAGTTACTTTTCTTAAACTAACATCATACAAAGGAACAGCTTCAACCGGAGCAGTCAGACAGCTAATTGGAGTAAATGAATCTATTGAGGGTAGAGATGTTATTGTTTTAGAAGATATTGTTGATACAGGTATAACGCTTGAACAAATTTTAGGTCAGTTAAAAAG
>DAOUTQ010000018.1 GCA_030668615.1 Bacteroidales bacterium
ACTGAAAAGTCAAACCCTTTTGCTGTATCTGTAACTTCCTGAATACTGAATCCTGTTTTAAAACCAGTTCCAAAAACCGATACAAATTCAGAAAAAGAAGAAATTCTTACGGGTTTGTTAATTAATGATTCTCCAGATTTGACTACTTTTTCAGTATATCCTACAAAAGCAGGTACAGCAGTCGGGATTGAAGCTACCGAATTAGGAAATGCGTTCCTTTCTTCGATATAAACCCCAGGTGTTGCTAAAGTTTGTGCCATAAATAATTAATTTTAATTAAAAACGTAAATAATAAAAAAACATTTATATGTAAACATATATTTCTGATAAATAATAATCTTCATTAACCGGTTTTAATAGGTCGAAAGGAGCATAAGGCATTTTTTTAATAATTGTTTTTCCCCCTGTTGCACCTTCTTTCTTTTTTAGCTGAACTTCGTAATCATAAAACTTACTAAATTTTACAGGCTTCTTTGTAATAAATGATATTGCCTGTTTATCAGCTGTTTTTTCGTCTCCTATACTTTCAAAATCCAATTTTTCTTTACCTTTTTGACATGTTAGAGATAATTCCTTTACTCTTTTTAGATAAGTTGGAACTACAATGTATTTCCAATAAATTGATCTTGAATTAAAATTTATTTTATAGTTATAAGTGTTTAACTCATTATTATCGATTTCTTTTAACATCTCCTGTTTTATTTTCTTGTTTAAGAAGATGTCAATAAATCCAATAGGAGAACCTTTGGTTTTTGATCCTATATTTATAAATGATGATAGCTCTTTATCGTTTCCAAAAATTTTATAATGACCCTCTAACAACTTGATTGAATCAACCTGAAAGCCATTATTTATTTGTGTAACAGGCATTTCTTCTTCAATCTCGCCATTTTCAAGTGCTATTTTATAGTTAACGCTGTGATTATCATCATCTTCAAGTTCCTGAGGAACAACATTGTATAAATCTTCATCACTTACAAATTCATTGCTATGCAAAATGCCCGTTTTATTTATTCCTATATTCTTGTTAGAACAATAGAAAATCTTATTATTTAGATCGACAGGTATATCTGTAATATTTACAAAATATGGATTGTTGGCAAAGAGCATAAAAGAAAGCTTTGATTCAGAATCATTACTATTTGTTAGTCTATGATGTAAAAGCTCTAATTTTGAAGCATCGAATAATATATGGATCTCACTCTCGAGATTTCTAACCAACATGGACATCTTGTCAATTAGTTTTACAGTACGAGGTGTAGGAACAATATAAAAATCATTTGAATTACCTTCAGGATAGTAATTGTGGTTAACTTTAATATTTATTAGTTGTTTATATTGAAACTTTAGGTTTATCATTCAATGTTTTTTTCAATTATTCTAAATTATTTTTTAAGAAGATACATCCGATCCAAATCCCGCAATGTTAAATGTTTGTTCAACTACATCTTCACTAATTGTAACCATTCTCGTTTTATATAGTACTGACGGCAAATACTTGCCTCCATGAACTCCCCACAACTGACTTAATTCCTGAATATTAAGATTTATCATTTCAAACACCAACTTTTCTACATTACTATCTAAATCAGGAGTATTATTATGATTAAAAATAGAAGTGTATTGAAAAAAGCTAATTGCTGCCGAAAGCAATTTCAATCCTTCTTCGTAATTACTCTGCTGAAAATTAGATGATAGCATTAAATACAAATAAACATTAATAGGTTTATTTGAAGACCTTGATGGAGAAACTCTCGATAATCGTTCCTGTTCGATATTAGTTATCGTTAATAACAGTTTATTTTGAGTCTCTGTATTACCTTCATCATCTAAATTATTTAACGATGATAATAGAACTAAATCGTTCGATTGAGAGAATCTATTATTTAAATTTTCGTTTAATTTGTCAGCAATAACTGACATTACATTGTTTATCATCTAATTCACAATTATTACGGTAGTTCTTTTTCACTAGTGTACCTTCTTGTAAAAAAAAGGAACAATGCGCCACCAAGCAAAAATCCTCCAATTAAAAACATTGATTCTCTAAAATCAAAATATCTGAAAAATATTAATATTAAAGCAATTACAAGAATAACTATTGCTGAAACTCCTCCTTTAAGTACAAGTCTAAATAATCTTTTAAACTTACGACCATATCTGAATACTAAGAAAAGTCCAACTAAACTTATACCTGTTAGTCCTCCAAAAAGTCTTAGCAAAGCTTTTGGTCTTTTAACAATAGACATTGGATTCTTAACAAATCTTCTAACAGAACCTAATAATCTTCTTATTGAAATGCTATGTCTTGCTTTTTTAATTTCCTTTAGTTCTTTATCACTATAAGCAAATTTATCGGCTAAAAGTTTCCACAGTTCATCATATCCATTATCAAAACCAAGCGCCCAAATCCCAACTCCTCTAATTTGTTTTTCTTTTATCCAATCGTATTTTGCACCTAAAGTAATAGTATCTTCAAACCATAACTGTCTATAGTTAGATGACATATCACTATACGTATAGAACTTGCTCATGCTAGTCTCATCAAGCTCTCCCATTTTTTTGCCAGACATTCTTTTAGCTTGTCGGTACGAATGATACTTTATAAATGATTTTGCTTGTGAAGGAAATTTAAGATCTTTTGTTATCCACTCTGCTCCATAATATGGTACTCCCATAATAAATTTTCTTGCAGGAACTCCGTTAGCTAAATATTCATCAACAGAACTTTCAAGTGTAAATCCTTTCCATTTACCTCCTCCGGATAATGGTGCTACAGGTCCAGCTATCTGACTATTAGACCCATGATATTCATATCCCATCATCACATAAAAATCAACATATAAATTTATCTGGCTAAAATCATAAATCTTTTCAAAATCAACTGCAGGAAGTGCTATAGTTAACAAATAATCTTCGTTTTCTGATTTCAAACTTGTTGCCAGGTCTATAATAAAATTCAAATACAATGCTTTTTCTTTTGCGCTAACATTCTCAAAGTCTAAGGTTAAACCATCAGCTTTTCGCTCACGAACTAAGGTAATTGCTGTAGCAATTAGGTTTTTCTTTGCATCTGCTGATTTCAAAAAATTTCTGTTATTACTTGAACCAAAATTTGAAAGCGTAAGAAGTACCTTGCAATTATGTTTTTTCGCAGAATCAACTAAGGCTGTTTGTCTCCAGTTATGAATTGTATTATAAAACCCAGTTTCAGGATTTACTTCATATGAAAAATACGATATCATTGAAAGTAACGAGAAGTTATAACTTTCATAGGCATTGCCACTCCAATAAGGATGCCAACCAAACACCTGATAACTTGTATCAAGCATATGTTCCTTATCGTATCTAACGTTATTTACAATTTGATATTCTTTAGACCAAGCTATTTCTGACTGCAACTTTTTTGAAGAAAGTGGTTTTTTTACCTCTATCATTCTTTTCTCAAAAAGCAAAGTATCTGCTTCTTGCCGCTCTTGTAGATTTGCATTTAACAATAAGGAATCATTTGCAGCGTTAAGCTTTGAAGATTCAACATCTGAGAGAGAAACCTTGTTTTCGGGTATTTTCTCTTCTTTGTTTTTAGAATCTGAAAGAATCGTGTTAATTTCCTTAAATATACTTTCTTGGGCATATAAGCCATTAAATGTGAATAACAATATCCACAATACAAAAATTCTTCTCATAAATCATTTATTGGCAAAAAGCCCCTTTTTAAATATCTTCCCCAGGTTAATTTGATTTCAAATAAACTAAAAATTTTTTCACTGCCCAAATTAAAATCAGAATTATTTTTCATTTTATTTGTTTATATTCATGCCGTTTACAATCCCCCCCAAAACCCTAATCCTGAACTTCTCACACATTCTAACTTTTTTAAGCTGACCTGTTTTTCTAATATATGTTATATAACATAAACCTAAATATGATAACGTAATTTCTCTTTGTAAATGTAAACGTTAGAACATATAATTCTGCTAATTATTTAAGTCTCACTATTTTCCAAAAAATAACCTTACCGTACAAAGGCTTTTACCTGTTTTTTAAAGACATTCAAATTCAAGCATGGTTTTATTACTAAAATTTACATTTTTTACAAATAATGCAATAATCAAAAAATTATTTTAATTTGCGTGTTTTTTAAACTTCTTGCATAAAAAATTTATATAACCTTAATACTTTAAAAGTCGAACATGAAAAACCTGATTACTTTTACTCTTACTGTAATTATTTGTATTGCAATATCTTTCAGTGCTTTAGCACAGAAAGATTCTACATCAACAAGTGTTAATGTTCAAGATTCTGCAATTATTAGTTATTTAAATAATTTAACCAATTTGCATATTGGATATTATGGTACTACACAAAACTGCGAAGCATATGATGTTTATGCCTTTAAATTTCGTAAAAACTGGTTTTTAATAGTAAGTGCCAAAGGAAATTTATCGTTTATGCATATTAACCCACCAGTTGAGGGTATGAAAATTAGTTATCCTTCAAAATATTTTATTGAAGGTATTGCAAGAAGCTATGCTTTGGGATATACAAAGCTATTGACAAAGAAACGCAATGTAGTAGATATGGATATTTATGGATACTATAAATTTAAAAAACATGGTCGAAAGGTTATGAAAGGTATTCTTTTACTAGAATATCCATTTTTTAAGGAAGGGTTTTTATGGTGGAAAATAGATGAAGAAAAGGCAATGGAAATTGTAGAGGAAAAAGCTGCAGAGGAAGTTAAACCACTACAACTGGAAACAATTAAACCAGAGATAAACGAAAATATTCCAATTGAAAATATCCCGATCGAAAAAAAATAAATGTGATTAAGAGTAATTGTGTTGTTTAAATTCAGTCTTCTTAATACTAAGAATAAATAAGAACCAAAAACTTCATATTATTTAAAATAATCTCAACACACTTAATTAAGATTAGAAGTATATTACTATGAAAACAAAAATGTCAAGAATATCTGTTGCTGTTTTTTTCTTACTGCTTGGAAAGGCGGTTTTTGATCTTAATTTATTTGCAGCTTTTTTTCAAAACAATAATTCTACACAAGATATAGCTTTAGTTTTTGGCTATGCAAGCATAGCTGGCTTGCTTATGGTTGTGATATTTAACTACTTGCAAAGAGCCTTTCGTTTTGGGATCGCTGTTACATTTACATATATTATACTTATTGGCATTCTCTTATTCTCTTATTATAATTTCGTTTATTTAGGGAATTCACTGTATTTGGCTCAATTAATTGGATGTAATATTTCTGCAAATCTTTTAATTATTCTTTCGCTTAGAGGAATATTAGTAAGAATAGAGAATGGTGAAATTAAGAAACTTGAAAAAGCATCCAATATTGCCAGCAATTTTGGGATTTTTATTGCAAGCGTTTTACTTATTAGCTCTATACATTTATCAAATAGTAATCTTTTAAATTATCTTAATGTTCATTATGTTTCAATTGGATTTATTTTATTGAGCATCTTTTTTATGTTCGTTCTTTTTCGAAAAGAAAAAAATGCAAATGCAATTCTTGATAGCTTACAGGAAATTAGAGTAAAGCAAAACATATTTAGACTACTTACTAAAAAATACTTTACTACAATACTTGTTATATCAGCATTGGCTGCATTTGTAATGGTTTTTACATATAGCCTTTTTATTAAAATAAATGTTACTAATAATAATACCACAGAGCAATTAACCAACCTTTTTTCTATTTCTGTTGCGATTTTTTCTGCAGTAAGTATTCTTTTTGAATTCTTTTTTAAAGAGAAGGCTTACTATTCATTTGGAGTAAAAATCCAATTAATTCTTTTACCTATTGTCGTTTTAGTTTTTTGTGTAATGTTTTTAATAAATACTTTTTATTTCAAAATTGCACAAGGCAATGAATTTTATTTCTTTATACCTATAATTGCTTCACTTTTTCTGATTTTTTCACATTTCTCCTTTATTAATTTGTTTTATCCTATTATAAATTCTTTATATCTGCCTCTTGATTCACAAAACCAAAATGATTTTTATATTAAGAGTACTTTTTATGGTTTTGTTTTTGGAATCGGAATTTCATCATTAGTAGCCAAACATCTTATTCCTATTCTTGATTTAAGTAATAACAGTGGATACATTCTAGTAAACGCTGCAGCAGTTATTATACTTATTTTTCTTAACAGATTTCTGGTTTATAACAATTATAAAACAGCACTTCATAAAAGGTTAGATATAGAAGAAAAAACGGAAGCATCTCAAAAATCATTTGTATATAATACCATGCAAAGAATCAAAGACTTTTCAGGTATTAAAATTGTTCGAGTAGTAAATCTTCTTTATTTAATAAATCCTGTAAAGTCAAAAGGATTTTTTAGTCAGCTAACTTCGTCTGAAGATGTATATACTCAACGTGCAGGACTCATAAGCTCTATTAAACTATACTTACTAGAGATTTATGATGAGATGCTGAAAATTTCTAAGACAAAGTATTTTCCTTCTTCGCCAAACCGTGACAAAATTGAACAGCTTCTTGTTAGGTTTGATGAAGTAAAAACAAAAATGCAAAAGCCTTATTATATCCCACAATTATCAATATCAAAAAAAGATATTGAGAGAGTTTATGGTGGTATTTTAGCTTTACATGCCAAAAAAGAAAAGCAAACAGAAATTCTTGCCCGTTTAGTTAAAGATCCGAAGTTACCTGTTGCGAAAAATGCGATTATTTCTGCTTCCGAAGTTAAAGATCCTGCTACAATAAAATCTATTATTGAACGACTAGAAATTGCAGAACTTAGTAATGCAGCTTACTCGGCACTTGTTAATACTGATGAGGAATCAATTAGCATCTTGGAAGACGCTTTCTATGAAACCGGACAAAGTGAAAAAGTTCAGATTAAGATTGTTCGCCTATTGGGAGATATTGGTAGCGAAACTGCCGTTGAATATTTACTAAAGAAACTAAATTACACAAATCAAAATATTATCTCTGCAGCTTTGGAAGCTCTAAGCAAATGCAATCTTCTTCTTCCTGATAATAAAGCTATGATTATTAAACATGAGCTTGAGGAAGTTTGTAAATATATTGTATGGAATACATCTCTTTTAATTGATCTTGAAAAAGGTTATGCTTCTGAAATACTTTTAGAAGCTTTAAAAGTTGAAATAAAATATAACTACAAGAGTCTGTTTAATTTACTTGCATTACTTTATAATCCTGGATCGGTTGAACTAATTAGGAAGAATCTTTGGAGTAGCAATTACGAGGAAGTAAGTTTTGCTCTCGAATTGGCTTCGGTTATTATTAAGGACGAGATGAAACCAATGATTCTACCTTTAATTCGTCCATTATCGAATGAAGAAAGGTTAAAAAGAATGCAGAGCATTTTTACTACAGAAAAAATGCCGGTTGAAGATATTCTTTATGACATTATTCAGCGTGACTATAAATGGATAAATCCGTGGACTAAGGCTTGTGCTATTATGGAAATTGAAACGCTTAATAAAGATAACAACTTACCTATTTTGCTTGCCAATATGGTTAATCCGGACTCAATGCTTGCTGAATTATCAGCCTTAAGTGTGTTCTCTATTGACAAGGATTCTTATTTTAGTAATAAAGAAATATTTGGTGCCGATTATTTTAAAATTGTAAGCAAAGCAGCAATTGAGGCTATTGAAACAAGCGGCATAAAAGACATTGCAGGTATGCCAACACTTAAATTTGAGATTATTAAATATCTTCAGAAAATACCTGAGTTCTCAGCTATTCCTGGTGAAATAATTAAATATTTAACCGATGATGTAACACCTTTGCAATTCTCTGCCGGAGATGAAATTGAAAATATCGACAATCTGGATATATACAATTACCATTATATTATTTATGCAGGAAAAGTGAATCTTTTCATAAACAATGTACTTGTAAAATGCTTTGAAAAAGACACTTTATTAAGTACACTCGATTTATTAATTGATTATGAAGCAGAAATTAAACTTGTTGCAGATACAGATGTGAAAATTTATAAAATTGATCCTTCTGAATTTGCCGATAATTTGAGTTTCTACGATGAAATTCCTTTTTCAATTATTGAAAATACTGACGAGAAAAACATTGCTGTTTACGAACAAATACTTAAGAACGAAAAAGAATACAGAAAAGTTGAAGTGGCTTATTTGTAACTTTAAATAATGTTAAAGGAAATTGAAAATGGGTTTTAAAAATTATTTCCGTCTTTAAAACATCGGATTATTTCATTTACATTCTTTTCAAAATCATCGTAATTGAAATATTCGTCCTTACATTGATAGTCTTCTCCAAAATAGTTACAACATTCTTCATCTATACATTCATAACTCATTAAAAAGGAAAGCAATTCTTCAGCTTTTTCTTTTTCCATCGCTTGTATAGCCTTATTTAAAGTTTTAATGAACCAAGTTGCTTTACTTTGTGGATTATCATCCACAAATTCGATAAATATTTCATTTAAGGCTGTATCTTTTATATGATATGTTGAATAATAATGATGGAACTCAGACCTATGACCAAGCGTAAAAAAAAGCAAATTATAATAGTAGATTCTTTTCAATTTTTCAATAAAAAACAAATTGTTAGAGTTAATATATTCTTCCAATAATCTTAAATACTCTCCTTTCGTTCTAACATAGTTATTGCAATTCCCATCTCGACAATGCATTTCAATTATCTTTTCTTTCATTGTCCAATATTGCAAAAAATCTTTAATTTCACTTCTTACCTTATCCTTAAAAAGACCTTCAGTGAATCCAGGTACTACGGCAGTCACAACATCTCCATGTGAAATTGTCATTAACTTATAACCATATTTATTTAAACTGTTCAGGTTTTCCAGCTTTATTACACTATCAGTACTAAAATTATCATCACTAATATAAAATGCACTATTGATGCTCTCAGGACATTCAAAATATTCATAAGATCTGTAAAAATACATATACATTAGAAGTGCAGTATCCTTTGTGTTTATATTTATATTTTTTGTAATTTTCATGTAAATATTAAATGCTTCTTCTGAACTTGCCGGATTACATTTGTCAAGTTTAGATAACTCGTTAGAATAATTAATTAAAACTTCATTATTTGTAATTACCCTAGTCCACATTGCATCCAAAGTGTCTTTTTGGCTAAAACAATTTTGAGTTAACATTAATGCAATTAATAAAACAATATTCTTTTTACTCATCATAATAATTAGCCTTTGCTGGCGCGGACATACTGTCCGTGACTTTTCAATACAATAACTCAAAACAATTCACTTTAATACAAAGCAATTTTTCAATTTATCTGCACCGACAACATGTCGGCGCGAGCTGGGGTAGCTTATTTGTAATTATTCGAAAACAATCTCAATACATGTATTCATGAGCATCGGCTTTCCAACTTCAGCAACATAACCTACTGTATTACAATATTTAATTCGTACATTATCGTTAAGTGACTGGTCTGCTTTTGAATATAAGAGCTCCTCCGTTTCTTCTCCAATATCATAGTATACCCAAAACGAATGCAATTCTCCATCTTCAGATTGTATTTTAACATGAAGGTAATCTCCTATCTCAACACGAACTAATTTTCCTGTAATTGTTTTAATGTTCTTTTCATATAAATAATTATAAAGCCCGCCTTCTATTTGATTTGGCTTGCAGAGCTTAAAACTTTTGTGAAAAAGCTCAAACTCAATGGTCTGAGAGTTACTGTTATATGAAATAACTGCAAAGTATTCTATTTCCATACTTATCGACTCCTTATTGCTTTCCCATACAGAGATACTTTTCAATAATGAATCATAATCATCCAAATCAACTATATATTCTGAAACTCTAAATGATATTATACTGTCCTTGTAACTAATATTTAAAATTTGATTTTCTAAATCATAAGAATGGAAAATTCCGCAAATAGAATGAAATTGCTCTAAGCCATTGTTCTGTTTAGCAAAATCAATATTGTTTTGAGAACCTACATTTGATCCCATTAATAAAAATATCATAATAAATACTAACCTAACCTTTATTAATATACGGCATTTTATATCCATGTTTTTTGGCTTCAGTTGGTCTATATTCCCAATGCCAATGTTCTGAGCTAACTGTTCTAATAAATCCATAATCTGGTGCATTTTTTTTCATCCAATTGTATAAATTACATGAGAAACTTTGAGTATTAATATCAATTGCTATGCCATTTTGATGCTGAGAATAACCAGGTCTTGCAGTATCAACTCCTCTTATGTGCCTAACATCATATAACGCTTTCTGTTCCGGATATGTTCTAAAACCCGAGATTAAGTTAATACTTTTCCCATCTTTACTGGCTGCTTGAACAAGATTATCATATGGAGAAAGCAACTCGTTTGTCACACTTTCAAATTCGCTTCCACTCCCCATAATCTTTATTAAATCACTTTGTCCGGTATATCTTCCTTTATTCCATGCAGCATGCTTCCCTTTAACATTAGCCCATTTACCTGTAAGATTTTCAGTTAATACAAAACCGTCAGAATCTGCTTTCTCAGTATAATTTTCATCTACCTTTTTAGTTTGAGCTATTTTTATATATTCATAGTTCTCGGCAAAACCTTTTGTTATAACAAAATCTCCAACATTCAACTTTTTCCCTGTTGAAGCATATTTCCTCTGCTTTACCCTTAAACGAGCATCTGGATCTTTAATTTCAAAAGCATCTGCCTCATCAGTCTTTTTATAATTCCCATTTGAGGTCCAACCATAATATGTTCCATCAAGACCTTCAACCTCAGAAAAATTACCATCAGAACTTATAATTTTAATTTTTGTTTTATCAGGAATAAGAACATAATTGTCACCTTCTTTTAAATATTTGTTATAATCATAATTATTTTCTTCCTTATAGATTACTGTTCCTTTTTTATTAATTGTACTATGATTTTCATCTTCGGAAATATAGGTAGCCTTCTCAAGTCCAAATGATTCATTGTAAATACTTTCACCAAAAGCATTCGCATTGACCCAACCATAATTTTCATTAGTTTCTTTATTCGCAACTTGTAAATAGATTTGAGTATTGGATTTTTGTTTATAATCTGTAATTATTAATTCAGAATCTTTAGGAATAGTTTTTCTGGAACCATTAACTTCCACAGCATTTTCCCTAACATTTGCATCTCCAACCGTTATCTTATATAATCCATTCTCGTCTTCCGTAAGTGAAACATTTGCACGTGTTGTCCATGCTTCTTTGTTATTCCATTCAGTATTCGAATCATCAACTATTTTAACTCTGGCTACTTCTTTTTTAAGGTATTTTTTTCCAGATTTCTCATAACTAAAATCAGTCCCGAGAATTGATACTTTTAATCCTTTTGGAATAACTAATTTAGAATTAACCTTAAATTTCTTCTCTTTTGCTTTAATACTGTTTATCGAAATTTTTCCATCCTTTTCAGTCAGGTCTGATAAAGGTGCATCTTTTGTAGTCTTAAATGCCTTTGATTTATAACTTTCGTGTTTGTTTTCGGGATCATCAGTAGTAGTCTCTTTTTCTATTTGCCTCTGAATTCCACTTCCAGTCCCAGTTACATTTGCCAATTTGCCCTGTGCAGCTTTTGTACCCATTACATCAGCTTCATTTTCCAGTGCGGGATCGCTGTTAATTGGTATTACTTTCTGTTGTATTGTTGGAGTTCCCGTACTAGCCATCCTGGCTGCATCCCTTTCAGCAGGCCAAACCACTTCGTTACTTTTCAATTGAAGCCCCTCCTGCGCTATTGCTCCGGCGGGTATATCTTCTTCCTCTTCTTTTGCAAACTTTTGAACGGGTTGTTCACCTTGCCTGCCGGCAGGCAGGTTATTAAATACGCCCCAACCTCCGTCAAACTGCTGGCTGTTTAACCATTTTAATTGAGCTACAGGATCAATCTTTTTTTGCTGAGTTTCCGACTGCTGGCTCTCAGCATTTACTTGCTGATCATGAGTTTTTAGGTCTTGAGACATTCTCTGTTCTTACTTATATTCAAACAGAATAATAGATTTACAAGCTTTGTTAATCAATTATTCTGTTTACTTTTTTGCTTTCACTTTATGCTTTGCTATATATAAAGGTAATTTATATCCAATTAAGAACTGTGTATTCTGAACTTTAAATACATTGTCGGTTATTAGAAATGAATACATCACTTCTGGATTATCGGCTCTGTTTGCAGGATCGACAATACTATTCATATATCTTGAATATCGTATATCAAAAGTTAAATAGCCATTACCAATAATATTTTTCCATCTAAAACCAACTCCTGCGCAAAAGGAATAATTAAACCTGTTGCGTGAATCAGTTAAGTTTAAATCTAAATTTTCCGGTTCTCTATATTCTGTTCCCTCATTATCTCTTCTTGTATAATTTGCCTTTGATGAAATCAGAAAGTTTAATGATGAACCAATATTTACATAAGGGACAAAATCATTTGATAAAATATTCCATTGCAGCAATATGGGAATATCAACACCGGAAATAGTTTCGTCAAAAGAAACATTGGCATAATCTAATACTACATTTTTGAAATTATAAGAATATGTGTTGTAAAAGAATTCGTAAACCACAGACAGTTCATTTAAAATTGGTGTTTCAAAGCTTAATCCTATGCTATAAGCATAGTCAGGCGTATAAATTCCTTCGCTTACAACACTATTTATATCATTATAATTTTCAATATTATAAATATCAGTGAATCCACCACCAAATTTAATCCCGGTAATAAAAACAGGAACGGTACGAAATTCTTGATACAAGTTAACAAATTCTGAAGGATCAGAGTCTTTAATTTTATACTCTGGCTTAGCCTTTAAAAGTTCTAAAAACGCTTTTTCTGCTTCTTCATCTTCATTATAATACAAGTTACAAAGTGAAAGTAATCGATAAGCTCTTGCTTTCTCATCTTTTGTAAATCCATTCTCAAGGCACGTTTCTAACATTGCTGCAACTTTATCAATTTGCCCAGATTCGTATAACTTTTCAGCATTGGCAAGCTGTTCAGAACACGAATTTTGACTAAACCCTGAAAATGAGAATAATAAAAATATAGATATTAAAACTATTTTGCTTGTAATTAATTTATTTCGAGAATTTGAAGATTTTGATAATAATGTCATAATTAGGTTATTCTAAAAATTTGTTATTTAATTCATACTTGTACTTGGTAATGTATCACTTACCGTCTCAACAACATTGCTTACTCCCGGCTTGTTTTTTAAGCATGTACATTCATATTCCAGGTCTACAGCAACATAATCTTCCCATTCTTTTCCAGTAAAGTTTCTGTTTACCTTTACATCTTTACAAATCATTCTTGCCATCTTATCAATATCAAGCAACCAGGTTCTGATTAAATTGTCGCGACAACCGGCAAGCAAATATTTATCGTTATGACTAAACTCAACCGACCAAACCCAATCGTTATGATCGTTAAGAATTATAGGTTGTTTAGAAAGATCATCCAGAGTCCATATTCTAACGCTATGGTCAAAACTTGCAGTAGCCAGTTTTTTACCAGAATGACTAAATGAAATTTGGTTCACCATTGCAGTATGACCAGATAATTTAATATTAACCTCTCCTGATTTCGGATTTATTAATTTAACAACTCCTTTCATATCGCCAACAGCAAGAATTTTTCCATCATCGCTAAATTTAACTGAAGTAATATCTGCCTTTGTATCTGATTCATAAAGTGATTTATATTCGTAATTTATTAGGTCAATCAAAAATACTTTTCCTTCAGCTTGTCCAACAACAAGATATCTCCCTTGAGGATCCATATCAATTGAATTAATCTTTACACTTGATTGTGCAATTTCTATTAACTCAGTTGTGTTCCACTTCATTATTCTATTATCGGAACCCAAAAATATAATCTCTTTACCTTTGGGAGTAAAACATAAGTATTGCACTCCTCTTGTTGGAATTTTTATTTTTTCTGGTTTTCCATTTTCATTTAAATTGATCAATTTCAAATATGGATAGTTTCCTCCAACCACTAACAGCTTACTATCGTCACTTATTGTCATTGATTTATGAACTTTCCCTTCTTCAAAATCAATTAATTCATTGGTAAATTTCTCATCTTGATGAGTCCACTTGAATATTTGTCCATCACTACCTGCAGAATATAAAAATGATGAATTTTTTGCTGCAATTATTGAGCGTACATTATCAAAATGTGCTTTTGCTGTATTAAAATCATCTCCTTTTAACATTTTAACGGCATAGTATAAAGCACTGAATATATCCGGATCTGTTTCTCCTCCGTCGTTATTGCTAAAAATATTGTATGCTTGACGTGCTGAAAGACATTTCAGTATTTGATCCGACTCCTGAAGAGATTTTACAGCCATAGACTGAGCAATAGAAATCAATCTTAATTCCAGTGCCTTTTGCTGCGCTTCCGTAGCCTTATCCTTTTGCTCCATAGCAAATCGCCTCTCTTTTTTTGCTAATTCAGTTTGCTGAATAGCCTCCTTTCTTTGCTCGTTAGCAGCCTGCTCACTTCGAAGAGCTTTTTGTTTTTGTTTTAAAGCATCTTCGGCACTTTTTTCTGCTTTTATGGCTTGTTCTTTTGCTACTTCTTTTTGCTCAGTAGCTACCTTTTGTAGTTTAATAGCCTCTTTTCGTTGTTGTTGAGCATAAAAGAAAAAAGCAAGTGCAACAATAGCTCCAAGTCCAAAAACTACAGCTATAGTTTTAAATACCGCTAATCTCAGCTTTTGTAACTTTTCTTTTAAACGTTGCTCCTGAATAAATTTCTTCTCGCTAAAAGCCAGATATTGCATTGTACGATCGTACGCTTTATGATGTCTTATACCCCATGCTTTTGAAGGATTGTTTTCCTGTTGCCAGTTCAATGCCATTTGCAAATCAGGAGATTTCATTAATCCACCTTTACCTGACTGATGCATTTCGGCTGCTTCGGCAATACGTAAATATTCCTTTATAGCTTCATGTTCCTCTTCTAACCATTCAGTTAGAACCTCCCAAATCCGCATGAAACTTTCATGCGAAATATCAATGATTGTTTCTTCGGTTAAAATAACGTCGCTGGACGGAGTAAGTAAGGTGCGTCCTGGTTTTCTAAAATGTTCAACAATTACTATTATATCAGATTTGTCTGCATCTGCAATTTGTGCAATTTCTCTGATACTTGTAGGTCGTCTAACACTTCTTCCTTCAGCACCTTTTTCTGTAATACATTTAAATAATCGTTCGCATATTTTCTTCTTATCAGCATCAAGCTCATTGAAAATTTCATTTGCATGCACCGACAAAGCTTTTTCCATTCCACCAATCGCCTCATAATTAGACAGGCTAATCATCTCGTTACCTACCTTTACCGACTGCCAGTAATCCCATGAGCGCATCAGACAATGCTGCATTAGGGGTAATTGATCGTGTCTATCTCCAATACTTTTTAGAATTGTTTCTATTAACTGCTCTTCAATTTTTGCTCCCATAACTTCTACAGGGCCTGCAATGGCAGCACGTTTTTCCTCTCTCGTCATTTGAGGAATTAAAAATTGACTATTGTTTATTGCTTTGGTAAGCTCAGGATAACGAGAACAGTCACCTAAGAAATCAGATCTGATAGTAATAATAAAACTTATAGGATCTTCAACTTTTTTTATTGAATTGATTATTATTTCTATAAAAGTAGCTATTTCATCACTTTCAATTTCATTTCCTTCAGGAAAACGAAATATTTCTTCAAACTGATCTATATAAATTAAAAGCTTCTTCCCTGTGGCTGAATAATATTTTTGCGACAATTCAGACATTTTATCTAAAGTGTCAATCGCCTTTTCTTTGCTTGTAATTTCGCTATTTAATCCTGCAACTTGTATTTCTTCTTTCAATGCCAGAGACATTTGTTTTAAAGGTCCAGCCCCAGGTCGAAAATTAATTACATGCCATTTATCTTTTGTATCATTATTATCCTTCTCTAATTTTGGTAAAATACCACAATTAACAAATGAAGATTTACCAATACCCGAGTTTCCGACAATACCAACAAATTTATTTTTTATTAATTTGTCAAGCACTTCACTTACCTGACTTTCACGTCCAAAAAACAAATGATTTTCGTCTCTTCGAAAAGGACGTAAGCCAGGAAAAGGATTTTTCACTTCTGAAATCCTTTTGTCATTCTTAGCATTTTGCATTAATACCTACTTTTTATTGAGTGAAAAATTAAAAAAATAACAAAGTTAAAAATCTATGTTAATTATCAATTACTTTTCACAGTTAATTAATATTATATTGTTTAAATAATTTAATTAAATGTTCAACCTGTCGAATATGCTTGATATCTAATTTATAATTCCGTATTAGAACTATTATTTTTTTCTACGCAAATTCCTATAAATTTAATAGTTGATGTTATTATGAATTTTGTAAACAAAAAAGCAATTACAAATTAAATTCTGCAATCGCTTTCTATAATTAGTGTAGCATAGCGGAATCGAACCGCTGACCTCTTGACTGCCAGTCAAACGCTCTAGCCAACTGAGCTAATGCCCCAAAAAATAAATTCATGTGAAAATACATTTTTTTATTTAAAACGAAAAGTTATTTTAGTGGGCTGAAATAGCTAACATTTTTTAAGACTCGTTAGTTATTAAAATCAAAATAATTTGAGTTAACATTTTTTAACACTTAAATTCTGATTTTAAGCAACATAATACAAATTAATCCGTAAAATTTAAACGAAAAGCAACTTTGATTTTATTTTTTACATCTAAATTTTGAAAAACACTATTATATTATTTATTTTTAGGCATTCAAAAAATAAACCAACATGGAAGTTAAAAAAACAGATAAGGCAAATTTAGAGAAGAACAGAGGGTTGTTTCTTCAATTAGGTTATGTATTCGTTCTTGGCGTAGTATTACTAGCTTTTGAATGGGGAACAAGACCATCAGATCTTAACTCTTTAGGAGAACTGGCAGACATGGATTTAGAGGAAGAAATTATTCCTATAACACGTCAGAATCAACCACCTCCTCCTCCTCCTCCTCCACCACAAACTACAGAAGTAATAAACATTGTGGAAGATTATGTGGAAATTGAAGATGAATTACTTCTTGATGATACTGAAGCAGATCAAGATACTGAAATAGAAATCTTTGATTTTAATGAAGATGATGAAGAAGTTAATGAAATGGAAGTATTCTTTGTTGTTGAAGATATGCCAACATTCCAGGGACAAAGTAGTGATGCTTTTAGAATTTACATTCAAAGAAACCTAAAATACCCAGTTATTGCTCAAGAGAATGGAGTAAGCGGTCGTGTATTTGTTCAGTTTGATGTTAATGGAAAAGGCTCAATTGAAAATGTAATTGTTGTTCGTGGTGTAGATCCTTCTTTGGATAAAGAAGCTGTTCGGGTTGTAAAATCATCTCCGAAATGGACTCCAGGGAAACAAAGAGGTAGACCTGTTAGGGTTAGATTTACATTCCCAATTGTATTCCAATTACAATAATCTAAGAAAAGTTAAAAAAATAAGCGGCCAAATTGCCGCTTATTTTTTTATACGTCCTGGATTTTTATTCATAAAGTCTTTCCAGCTATTAAATGAACTTTCCTGCACGGGAGTATTTGTTTGATAAAAATGACACATCGCTGCTGCTAATCCATCAGTAGCATCAAGATCCGAAGGTAATTTATCAATTTTTAAAAGGGTTTTTAAAAGCATTGCAACTTGCTCTTTTGAAGCGTTTCCTTGTCCTGTAATTGACATTTTTATTTTGCGAGGAGCATATTCAAATACTGGCATAGATCTTGACAAAGCTGCAGACATAGCAACACCCTGAGCTCTTCCAAGTTTTAACATAGATTGAACATTTTTACCATAAAAAGGTGCTTCAATGGCAAGCTCATCAGGATGAAAATGGTCAATGAGAGCTGTAACCCTTTCAAGTATATGCTTTAATTTAATATAATGGTCTGAATATTTCTTTAGGTCGATAACTCCTAAGGCAATAAGCTTCGCTTCTTTTTTTACGATCTTTATTAATCCATACCCCATTATTGCTGTACCTGGATCAATACCTAATATTATGCGTTCTTTTTCCACCTATTACAATTGTTAAATCGAACCTAATTCGTCTTTTAAATTGCGAATTTCTTTGATAGGCTTTTTGTAAATATCATGAGAAGATTTTGTACTTGAAAATGATCCATTTTCTATATGATACAATACTTCTTTTAATGTTGATTCGTTAGTTCCGAAATCATTATAAAGGTCGTCATCTACATAGCTATCTGCACTCAATCCATTAAAATATCCACCGAAATCATCTGCATTTAAAAGTCGGAACGATATTGGAACATAAACCAGATCGCTTACTCTGCTTGTAAAAGAGTACATTCCTACGGGTTTACCATAAGTATCATTGCCCACAATATAAACATCCAAATATGGATCAAGTCCGTTAATTATAGCTTCACTTGCCGAAGCAGACCCCTTACTAGCAATAAAATATACCTTATCTAATTTTAAAGATCCTGGATCTTGCTCAAAAAAGTATCCTGAGTTCTCTCCAGACTGATCGTTATTATGCTCGTATTTAAAAAAGAGCTTTTTATCTAAATTATCAGGAATTATTAGTCCTGCAAGATGAGAAACAACATCCATTCTACCACCACCATTATACCTAAGATCTACAACTAATTCATTAACACCCTGCGCTTTAAATTCACTAAATATTGTAGTCAATTCATCCTTTGATGGTTCTATAAAACTTTTAAATACGAAATAACCAATTTTGTCTGCTCCCGATGTTATAATCTGTTGATAGGCCACAGTATTCATTGTGATCAACTTTTTACTAAAGGTTTCTGATACAATTGTTCCTGTAGTAGATTCAAATTCAATGGTATTTTCAGTCCCTATCACATCAGCTCCAAGCAAAGTTCCTATCGATGAATTCTCATCAATACTAACTCCGTTAATCTTTTTGATTATCCATGCACGAGTTATTCCATAACTTGTAAGATCAGAATTTTCATACAGAAAAGTAATTCGGATTTTCCCTTCAGAATCAGTTGAGTAACCAAATCCATAACCTACATACGTTCCTTCCTCATAATATTGTGCATATTCTTCCTGAGTTGAAATATAGCTCCATTTATCTCTTGGTAAATATCTCATGTCCTCAAGCAAATCAGAAGCACTATAATAATCATTAGGATCAAAATCAGCAATTGAGTCTTTCCATAAATACCATTGATTCATTACTGAATACAATTCCTCAACAGTATTGTAATCAGGTGGTAATATTCTTTCCTTTTCACAAGAATAAAATATGATTGATCCTGTTATCAATACAGTTATTAAGCTTATTATTAGTTTATTTCTTTTCATAAAATTTTACTTTTCTGTTAGTCTGCTGGACAAATATTCCTGCAACAATCAAAATTAAACCAAAAAATGTTGTGAGGAATAATTTCTCCCCTAAAATTACACTTATAAATACTAACGAACAAAATGGTGTAAGAAATATTAGGTTACTTATTTTTTCTGTTCTCGCAGCTAATTTTAATGCCTTTAACCACAATACAAATGTTATGCCCATTTCAAATAATCCGATATAAACTCCGGCAAAAACACCATTTATATTTATACTCCTAAAATCTGAAAATAATAGAAGTGTTATAGTAATCAACAATAAAGCAAATAAAAAGTTGAGAAAGAGTTTCAAAACTTCATCACGTTTATCTTTAACATTGTATAACCAAAATAGAGCCCATACAAAAGAGCTTCCTAAAGCTAAGAATACTCCCAAGGTATCAGAAAATTCCATGTTTATAATATTACCTTCCGATGATATTATTATTACTCCAAAGAAGCTTAACAACAAAGCCAAAAAACTTTTAATTTTTAACTTTTGCTTTAAAATTGGGATAGATAATAGCACCAAAGTAATAGGCCATACAAAATTTAAAGGCTGAGCAACCTGAGCAGGAAGCCTATTATACGCAATAAACAATACTGTGTAATATAAAAATGGATTTAGAAATCCCAGCAAAACTGAATGTGAGTATTCTTTATAAGATAGCTGCTTAAATAAATTTAATTTATTTTGATAAATTAAAACAAAAAACAAGAATATTACTGTTGTTATAGTTGCAATAAAGAGTAATTGAAAATAATCGAGATATCTTAATCCAATCTTAAAGGCAGAAGCAGAAGTTCCCCAAAAAAGGATTGTTAATCCTGCGTAAAAAAAAGCCTTTTTTTTATCTTTCATTGTTGATTAGTATCATTGGAAATTCCTTGAAGATTACCCTTTTCATCGATAATAAGAATGTTCGAATCTACCCTCTCTTTTAAGAAATGAACTAATTCTTTAAACTCTAAAATTTCCAATAAATAATCGGAATCCAAAATTTCATTTTCCATAAAATCTGTTTTGAGAAATCCTAACTGATCCTGCACAAAATATATTTCTTTTTTAGTCTGAATATAAACATCCTCATAATCATTCCTGTTTTGCTCAAGATTCTGATAAAATTCAGGTGATTTAGACAAGCCTTTATTTTGAAAAATTGAATCAACATAAAGACTATCATCAATAAGTTTATAAAAGTTTTCAGTAGTTAAATCATATTGGCTTTGAACCCGATCTAATAAACTATCAGTTATTTCTAACAAGGTATTAACCTCCGAAAAATCTTTATTTTTCTCTCTTGAACAAGAAAAAAATAGAAGTAAAATTTGAAATAAAATAAGATGTGAATATCTCATATATCTATTATTAAGAACAAAAACTAATAATACGAATAATTTGAGTATAAAAAAACACTACTATATAAAACAAAAAAGAGCACTCAATGAGTGCTCTCTTAATATGATTTTATTTTAATTAATCAATAATATCAAATCCTGTATAAGGTCTAAGTACTTCAGGAATTACAATTCCCTGTTCGGTTTGGTTATTTTCAAGTAATGCCGCTAAAATTCTTGGTAAAGCTAATGCGCTTCCATTTAATGTGTGTGCAAGCTGTGGTTTCTTTTCTCCATCTTCTTTAAATCGAAGTTTTAGCCTATTTGCCTGATAAGATTCAAAATTTGAAACAGAACTAACCTCTAACCATTTTTCCTGCGCAACTGAAAATACTTCAAAATCAAAAGTTAATGCCGAAGTAAAGCTAACGTCACCACCACAAAGTTTTAATATTCTGTATGGTAGATTTAATGATTTTACCAATTCCTCAACATGATTAACCATTTCGTCAAGTGTATCATAGGATTTCTCTGGATGCTGAACCTGAACTATTTCTACTTTATCAAACTGATGTAGACGATTTAAACCACGAACATCTTTTCCATACGATCCTGCTTCACGTCTAAAACATGGCGTATATGCAGTCATTTTTTGTGGAAAATCTTTTGCTGATAAAATTACATCTCTGAAAATGTTTGTTACAGGAACTTCAGCAGTTGGTATTAAATATAGATTATCAGCTGTAACATGATACATTTGGCCTTCCTTATCAGGAAGCTGTCCTGTTCCAAAACCGGAATCCTCATTTACCATTAAAGGCGGCATTATTTCCTGATATCCTGCTTCTGTTGCTTGATCAAGAAAATAGGAAATTAAGGCTCGTTGTAATTTCGCACCTTTACCTTTATATACTGGAAATCCCGCTCCGGTAAGTTTATTCCCTAATTCAAAATCAATAATATCATATTTCTTTGCTAAATCCCAATGTGGTAATGCTCCTTTATGTAATTTAGGAGTTTTACCTCCAGATTTTACCTCAACATTATCTTCTTCACTTTTCCCTGACGGAACTGATTCATGAGGAAGATTTGGAATTTGAACTAATAATTCATTTAATTTCTTTTCAGTTGCTGATAATTCATCATTTTGTGCTTTTATTACTTTTTTCAACTCTGATGATTCCGCTCCCTTGATTTTCTTTTCATCTAAATCCAATATTGCAAAGGATTTTGCAATCGAATTAGCTTTTGATTTATTTTCGTCTCTTTTTGCTTGTAGCTCTTTGCGCTTTAAATCTAAGTCCAAAATTTCAGATACAATATTTCCAGCTTGAAAGTTCTTAATCTTTAAGCGTTCAACTACTAAATCTTTATTTTCCTGAATGAATTTTAAGGTCAGCATATCTTATTTATAAGTTGAATTAAAAATAAAAATCTCCTAACTTTTTACTATAAGATAGCAAAATCAGGAGATTCAAATTTACGTAAAAATCTTTTATACTTCGAAAGGAATAACAGATACAAATGATTTATTCCCTTGTTTTTTTCTAAATTCGATTTTTCCATCGATCAAAGCAAATAATGTATGGTCTTTACCCATTCCTACATTTTCACCTGGATTGTGAACAGTTCCTCGCTGACGAACAATAATGTTACCAGCTTTGGCAGCTTGACCGCCATATAATTTTACACCTAATCGTTTACTTTCCGATTCGCGACCGTTACGTGAACTACCGGCTCCTTTCTTATGTGCCATTTTCTAAAATATTTTAAAATTAAGCAATAATAATTTCTTCGATTTGAATTTGAGTAAATTGCTGACGATGTCCGTTTAGCGTTTTATACCCTTTTCTTCTTTTCTTTTTGAAAACAAGAACTTTATCACCCTTTTCGTGAGCTAAAATCTTTGCGGAAATTTTTGCGGCCTTCACGGTTGGTTTTCCGACCTTTACCTTACCATCGTTATCGATCAACAGCACTTTGTCGAATTCAACAACTGATCCTTCTTCTCCTTCTAAACGGTGAACAAAAATTTTGTTGTCTTTTTCAACTTTAAACTGCTGGCCTGCGATCTCTACAATTGCGTACATCTATTAAATTTTTAACAGTTTTTAATCCTTTTTTGGGAATGCAAAAATATAAAAGTTTATCTGATTCACAAACATTTAATTGTAATATTTTCGAATCAAATTCACTTATTTCTGAATTCGCCGTGCAAATATAGGATAAATAATGACTTATTTAAGAATGAAAAACACAATTTATATAATATATAAACGTAATATTTACATCATTACTTTAAAATTTAATTAACTCGTATAATATTTTGAATTTTAAATTATGATGATAACAAATTGTAAATCTGGCGCATTTTATTACTTTGTACTAAAACTCGTTGAGCCCAAAAGAATTATACAGTAGCTTTTGAATAATTTCAGAATCTATTAGTTGACATTTGAATTAAAATTCTAATGCTAAGACTGGGGTTAATGACAAAATATTGAATAACTTTGTATCCATAAATTTTCGATAAAATGGCTATACGATTTTTACATACTCCAAAAAACAAACAGTTCAAGTTTAAGCCCAGATACTACGATGAGCAAAAAGAAGAACTTGAAACACGAGTTAAGCAAATAAAAAAAGAAGTGGGTGTGTCTGAAGATGATCCGCAAAAACCTTATATTTCAAGCATTAGAAAAGGAGAAATGCGTGGTTATTTTAAAAAGAACGTTGAGCAAAAACGAAAATCAACTTTGCGCTTTGTAATCATTTTAATCGTTTTGTTTGCAATCGTATATTTTCTTCTTTTTTTCTAAATTGATTATTTAAAATGTCAGATATAATTCAGCTTTTACCCGATTCTGTTGCAAATCAGATAGCCGCAGGAGAAGTTATTCAAAGACCTGCTTCTGTTGTAAAAGAATTAACAGAAAATGCTATTGATGCCAAAGCTGAATCAATAACAATTAATATTAAAGATTCGGGGAAAACTCTTATTCAGGTTATTGACAATGGAATAGGAATGTCAGATACCGATGCTCGACTTTCATTCGAACGACACTCAACATCAAAAATTAGAAATGCTGATGATTTATTTGCTATTTCTACCATGGGATTTCGTGGTGAAGCATTAGCTTCAATTGCTGCTATTGCTCATATTGAATTGAAAACCAGACAAGAAGACAATGAAATTGGAACGCAAATTTCAATTGAAGGATCACAAGTTATCAGCCAGGAAACTATTAGTTGTGCTAAAGGAACTAATTTTGCAGTAAAGAATCTTTTTTTTAATGTGCCTGCACGAAGAAAATTTCTAAAATCAAATACTACTGAATTCGGACATATTATTTCGGAATTTCAAAGAACTGTTCTTGCAAATCCCGAAGTTGAATTTAAACTTTATCATAACGATTCTGAAATATACTTATTACCTAAAGCAAACATCAGGCAAAGAATTGTTTCTGTATTTGGAAAAAGAATTAATCAAAATCTGATTACAATTGAAAGTAATACAAGCATAATTAATATTAAAGGTTTTATAGGCAAACCTGAGTATGCACGAAAAAAATCGGGAGAACAATTCTTTTTTATAAACAACAGATTTATGCGAAGCGCCTATTTTAACAAAGCGATTCTTAATGCTTACGATCAAATACTACAACCGGAATCTGTGCCTTCGTACTTTTTATATTTGGAAGCTCATCCTTCAACAATAGATGTTAATATTCATCCTACAAAAACAGAAATTAAATTTGAAGATCAGCAAGCTATTTGGCAAATTATACATTCAGCTGTAAAACAAGCGTTGGGCAAAAACAACATTGGACCTTCCATTGATTTTGATCTGGAGCAAAGTTTTAACATTCCTGTTTTATCGAAAGATACAGATATTAAAGCCCCGCAAATTGATATTGATCCAACGTTTAATCCTTTCGAGCAGAAAATACCTGGCAGTAAAAATCCTAAGAGTTCAGCTTTATCTCTTGAAAAAGAAAATCTGTCAAATTGGGATAAACTTTATGAAGGATTTGAAAAAGAAAATGATCTTTCACAAGATTTTTCGTTTATTTCCAATGAAAACTCGCAACAATCAATTACTGATCCAAATATTAGCGACAAATATTTTCATTTTAAAAATAAATATATTCTGACTCCTGTAAAATCAGGATTAATGATAATTGACCAAAAAAGAGCTCACGAAAGAATTCTTTTCGAGAAGTTTATTCAAACTTTATCTGACAAGTCAGCTGTTTCTCAGAAAACGCTATTCCCTAAAACCATTGAGTTGGATGCAAAAGACCATGCTTTGTTAATGAGCATAAACAAAGATCTGAAAGTTCTTGGTTTTGATATTGATAATTTTGGTGGAAACTCGATAATTGTTAATGGCATGCCCGTTGACTCGATAAATCAGGAACCAGAGCAGATTTTAGATAAATTTCTAAACGAATATTCTATTAGTGAAGTCGATGCAAAAACTCAGGCTAAAGAAATAATTGCAAGATCACTGGCTAAAGCTTCTGCAATTAGTAGTAATCAGAAATTAGGCAATGAAGAAATGCGAGAAATGGTTGATATGTTATTTGCCTGCCAAAATCCGAACTTTTCACCTTTTGGCAAATTAATTGTAAGCATCATTAAAACAGATGAGATTGAAAAACGTTTTATTTAATAATATTATAATTCTTAAGTTATGTTTAATGTAAAATTAAGCGATATTCCACCGGTTGTTAAAAACCTTATTTTAATAAATATTATCATGTTGCTTGCAACATGGGTTCTTTCGAATGTTGCAGGAATTGAGCTAAGCAACATTTTAGGTCTTCATTATTTTAAATCCGCCCTTTTTAGTCCATATCAGTTTGTTACACACATGTTTATGCATGGCGGCCTGATGCACCTTTTCTTTAATATGTTTGCCTTATATATGTTTGGGCGTGTTTTAGAAACTGTGTGGGGAAGTAAAAGATTCTTTATTTATTTCGTCGTTACAGGACTTGGAGCAGCGGCTTTACATACATTTGTAATTCATTTGCAAATGACAGCTATTACAAATGACATTACTGCATTTTTTAATACTCCATCGCCTGAAGCTTTTGCCTTGCTAATAAAAGATCATTTTCCTGAATATTATACTCAGATTTACAGTAAATTACTTGATGGATGGTATTCAAATCCTGAATCAACACAATATATTGTCATGTCTAAACAATATATTAATGAATTAATGGATTTTAAAATGAATATACCAACAGTTGGTGCATCGGGTGCAGTTTTCGGAGTTCTTTTAGCTTTCGGAATGCTTTTCCCAAATACTCAATTAATGTTATTATTTCCACCAATACCAATTAAAGCAAAATATTTTGTGATATTTTATGGTGGGTTAGAACTATGGCTTGGTTTAACTCAACCAGGAAGCAATATTGCACACTTCGCACATTTAGGTGGCATGTTATTTGGTTTTATTCTAATAAAGTTATGGAATACCAAACGAACCGATTTTTATTAATAATGGCTATTCCATTAATAATGTAAAAGTTACAACAATAATCATGAACATTGCTGACGAAATAAAAAAATCTTTTAAAAGTGGAAATGCTTTAACCAAGTTAATCTATATTAATCTTGCTGTCTTTTTGGCAGTGAAAATAATTGGAGTAATCTTTTTTCTACTCAATGTTAATCCAACATTCTCGCTTGTAAATTGGTTAGCTGTTCCTGCTGATTTTCATAACCTGATTTATAAACCTTGGACTGTTTTTACGTATATGTTTTTACATCAGGATTTTTTGCATATCCTATTTAATGTACTATGGCTATATTGGTTTGGTCAAATCTTTCTGAGATATTTCGATGACAAAAAGCTATTAAGTGTTTATCTGGTTGGCGGATTAGCAGGTGCAGCATTATATATATTATCATTTAATCTACTTCCGGTCTTTAATCAGGTGCTTCCGGTATCTTATGCTTTAGGAGCTTCTGCTTCTGTTATTGCAATTGTAATTGCAGTTTCTGTTTATGCACCAAACCATACTATTAACTTAATGTTTTTTGGTCCGGTTCAATTAAAATACATTGCTATTGTAACAATAGTAATTGATATATTAAGTATTGCATCGTCGAATGCAGGAGGTCATATTGCTCATTTAGGCGGTGCTTTATTCGGATATCTTTATATATCACAATTACGGAAAGGAAAAAACATTACGAGAGGTTTTGATCGCTTTATGGATAAGATATTTTCTTTGTTTAAACCAAAACAAAAATTCAAGGTTACATATAAAAGACCAATGACAGACATAGAAAAAGATATTGATTACAACAAGACTCAAGCTGCGAAGCAAGAAGATATTGATAAAATTCTGGATAAAATTGCTAAATCTGGTTATGACAGCCTGTCAAAGAAGGAAAAAGAAGTATTATTTAGTAGCAATAAATAAATTATCTGTCAAAATACTTTAACTCCATTTGAATTTAACAAACATTAATTTTAAATTAGATTTAATTATCAAGATCTGTTTGAATTGAAAGCATTAATTTATACCATATTAAAATATTTAAACTATTGTTTTGTAGGAGCTCTTCTACTTTCTTATTTGTCAGTTTATATAAGTCCTGAAAAAATATGGTTGCTGGCTTTTTTTGGTCTTGCTTATCCTTTCTTGCTAATAACGAACTTGCTTTTTATAATTTTCTGGATATATAAAAAAAGACTTTTCTTCATTATACCATTAGTTGCCATACTTCTTGGGTGGAATTATATGGCAAGTTATATTCAAGTTCCACTAAGAAAAGCAAAAACAGAAACTCCCGACGAAAATAAGTTTAACATTTTATCCTTTAATGTGAGGCTTTTTGATTTATACGACTGGAACGAAGGCGAAAACACTTCTGCACAAATATTTGAATTTATAAATAACGAAGGATTTGATATTATTTGTTTTCAAGAGTTTTTTACAAAAAATAGTGGCGAGCTAACAGAATCTTTCATAAGAAAATCGCTGGATGAGAAGTATTACAAACACATTGAATATACTATTGAGAACCGAAACTACAATTATGGAATTGCAACCTATAGTCGTTATCCAATTGTAAACAGAGGTGTTATCAACTTTCAAAATTCATCCAATTCAACAATTTATACTGACATTAAAAAAGGAAATGATACAATCCGAATTTTTAACAATCATTTGCAATCAATTCGATTTAACAAAAACAATTATTCTTTTATAAGCAATAGCAAAATATTAAAAGATGATGAAAGATTAAAAGAGATTAAGGATATTTCATCTCGCTTACGCGATGCTTTTATAAAACGTGCCAGTCAGGCAAATATCATTTCGAATTATATTGAGAGCTCTCCATTCCCGGTTATTGTATGTGGTGATTTTAATGATGTTCCGGTTTCATATACGTATAAAACTATGAAAACAAACCTGAACGATTCATTTATTGAAGCAGGAAGAGGTATTGGCACTACTTATATGGGAAAATTCCCGTCATTCAGAATAGATTATATTTTTCACAGTGAAGATGTAGAATGTGTTGAGTTTGAAATACATGATGTGAAATTATCAGACCATTATCCTTTAAAAGGTGAGTTTATCTTAAAAAGGTAAATTGTTTAAATCTACATTTCCACCAGAAATAATTATTCCTATCTTTTTACCTTTAAATAAATTCTGATTTTCAATTATTGCAGCTAATGGAACTGCAGAAGATGGTTCTACAATAATCTTCATTCGCTCCCATATTATTCTCATTGCCTTGATAATACTTTCCTCTTTTGCTGTAAATATTCCATTTAGATTCTGTTTTATAATTTGAAATGTTAACGGACTAAGTGAAGTTAATAAGCCATCGGCAATTGTCTTAGGTGGTCCGGCTAAAATTAATTCCCCTTTCATAAAAGAACGATATGCATCATCAGCATTTAAAGGTTCTGCACCATAAACCTCTATTTCGGGTTTTAATGATTTAGCCGAAATTGCGGTTCCGCTCATTAAACCTCCACCACCAACCGGAGCAATTATAATATCCAAACCAGAAACATCTTCTAATAATTCTTTTGCAGCCGTTCCCTGACCACAAATTACATTGAAATTATCGTAAGGATGAATAAACATTGCTCCTGTTCTGTTCTGTACAATTTCAAGGGTTTCTTCTCTTGCTTCAAGCGTTGGTTTACAGAATGTTATTTCTGCGCCATAACCTTGCACAGCTTTCTTTTTTATCTCAGGTGCATTTTCAGGCATTACTATATATGCAGGAACACCAAGTTGTTTTGCTGCCAAAGCTAATGCTGCTGCATGATTCCCTGAAGAATGTGTTGCAACTCCTTTTACAGATTCTTTATCGCTTAATTGGCGCACCGCATTTGTCGCACCCCGAAACTTAAATGCCCCGACTTTCTGAAAATTTTCACATTTAAAAGAGATTTCGCAGTTAAACATTTCATTAATTCCCAAAGAAGATAGTACAGGAGTCCTATGGATTAATGCTTGAATTCTTTTGTGAGCTTCTTGAATATCTTCAAAGCGAGGAATATTTATTGACATAAAATCTCATTTTTTGCTAATGTAAAAAATCATTCAGCTAATTCCGATTTATTCATACTTTTTTTATACGCTTCGAACCTCATCAAAATTTCCGAATACAAATTGTAATCAGAAATGCTTAGAATGTATAGATCCTGAAAATTGCAAAACTCCATAAACTTTTTTGCATCCATCCCCTGCAATCCTGTTAGATTCTGAACTATATAAACATTATATCTTCTATCCAGCTCTTCAACCTGATCCTGATTTTCTATTATTTCGAAATACTTTTTAATCTCTTTTGCTTCCTTACTAAATAAATAATATATCAGCGATGCAGGAGAAGTTATAACCGGTTTTATTTCTGTTGGAGCTTCAACATGCTTAAAAAGTTTTTCTACCTGTTCATTTACTCCTGTCTCAGGTAGTTCCAGATTTAAAACTTTATATTCAAAATCCTTGTATGTGCCTAAATATGTAATACTTACTTCAGGAATTTCATAAAACCTATTTTGCAAAAAAATCTTAATAGTAGAATCTACATTAATATTATTAATGTTATATTCAAGATACTCAAATCCAATAGCAGAAATATGAAGAGTATCTCCACGTTTTGCCCATATCTGAAAGTGTCCTGTTGTATCAGCACTAACCATCCAGTGCTGATTTAAGTTAATAATATGAGCAAGAGCAACAGAATAATTACCTTCTGTACTTACAATCTCACCAGAAAAGTACAATAAACTGTCATTATCCTGTGCAAATCCAGAAAATGAAAATATAAAAATTATAATTACAATTAAACTCTTTTTGTATGAGATTTGATTCATATTTCTCCCTTCTGCTGTCAAATATAATTTATGATGAGATGGGAATAAGCTCTGTTTAACAATATTTAACTTTCAATAATTATTTTAAACATACAAATTTATTCTTTAAGCTTGTGCGTTTTTTTTGGTTATCTTCGTATTTTAATCTAGTATATTAACGCAATATTTTTTATTATTATGTTCGATGAGAAGAAAAAGATAATTGAGGAAGCATGGGAAAACAGATCTTTATTAGAAAAAGATTCTGTTAAAACCTTGATTCGAGATGTAATTGAATTATTAGATAAAGGTAAAATTAGAGTTGCAGAACTACTAAATAATAAATGGCAAGTTAACCAATGGGTGAAAAAGGCTGTGATCTTATATTTCCCAATTCAGAAAATGGAAGTAATAAAAACAGGACCTTTCGAATTTCATGACAAAATTGATTTAAAATCGGGTTACGATAAGTTAGGTGTCAGGGTTGTTCCTCATGCTATTGCGCGATATGGTTCATTTGTTGCAAAAGGAGTAATTATGATGCCATCGTACATAAATATTGGGGCATATGTTGACTCAGGCACCATGGTTGATACTTGGGCTACAGTAGGCTCCTGTGCACAGATTGGTAAAAATGTTCATTTAAGCGGAGGTGTTGGAATAGGCGGTGTTTTAGAACCAGTTCAAGCTGCTCCTGTTATTATAGAAGATGATTGTTTTATTGGCTCGAGGTGCATTGTTGTTGAAGGGGTTCACATTGAAAAAGAAGCTGTTTTAGGAGCTAATGTAGTTATAACGAATTCTACAAAAATTATTGATGTTTCGGGACCAGACCCTATTGAATATAAAGGACGTGTTCCTGCAAGATCTGTTGTTATTCCTGGTACACAAACAAAGAAATTTAATGCTGGCGAATATCAGGTTCCATGTGCATTAATAATTGGGAAAAGAAAAGAATCTACAAATCTTAAAACATCATTAAATGATGCATTAAGAGAATACAATGTTGCAGTTTAAACTATGGTGAAATTTTTAATAATACAGACAGCATTTATTGGTGATGTAATTCTTGCCACACCTTTAATTGAAAAACTACAAACATTTTATCCTGATTCTCAGATTGACTTTTTATTGCGAAAGGGAAATGAAAATTTGCTTAAGAACCACCCCTATGTTTCAAATATATTAATTTGGGATAAAAAGAAAGATAAAAAGAAAAATCTTTTCAGAATAATAAAATTAATTCGAAGTAAAGAGTACGACTACGTTATTAATCTTCAAAGATTTGCTTCGACTGGAATAATTACAGCTTTTTCTGGAGGAAAAATCAAGGTAGGGTTTAATAAAAATCCTCTGTCATTTTCTTATACCCGGAAAATAAAACATGAAATTGGTAAAGGAGAACATGAAGTTGAACGAAACATCAAGCTTATTTCGGAAATAACTGATGAAAGTATTTTTAAGCCCAAATTATATCCTTCCGAAGAAGATTACCAAATAGTTTCGGAATATAAAATGAGCCCATATATGTGCATCGCTCCAACTTCTGTTTGGTTTACAAAACAATTTCCTGAAAACAAATGGGTTGAGCTGATTGACAAAATTGATTCAAAATATACTATATACCTAATTGGTGGTCCGGATGACAGAAGTGCCTGTGAAAGCATTATTTCTAAATGCAAAAACAGCAAAGTTTCTAATTTATGTGGTGATTTAAGTTTTCTACAAACATCAGCATTAATTGCAAATGCAACTATGAATTTTGTAAATGATTCGGCTCCAATGCATATGGCCTCTGCAATGAATGCTCCAACTACAGCAATCTATTGTTCAACAGTACCAGAATTCGGATTTGGTCCTTTATCAGAAAATTCAAAAATTATTGAAACTAAAGAAAAATTAGATTGTCGCCCTTGCGGATTGCACGGATTTAAGAAATGTCCTAAGGATCATTTTAATTGTGCAGAGACTATTGATACTGATGTAATGCTCTAATTGCCATTTTCCTTAACTAATATTTTCTTCTTCAATTAGCTTTATAACCTCCTTTAAGGTATTTTGAACTGAGAATTTATCTTTAAGAATTCTGAATCCTTCAACGCCCATTTTATACCTAAGATTCTTGTTAAAATAAAGCGTAACAACTTTTTCGGTTAATGTATTAACATTATAATCTGAAACAATATAACCATTTTTATTATCCTGAATAATTTCAGATGAGCTTCCGGTATCAAAAGCAATTACAGGCAAGTTATAACTCATTGCTTCCAGAAGTACAAATCCAAACCCTTCCCAAATAGATGGTAAAACAAAAAGGTCAATCTCCTTATAAAAATCAGAAAGATCTTTTTTAAACCCTACTAATTCAACCAGCTCCTTTACACCATATTTATCTATCTCTTTTTCAAGCTTCTTCCTTTGAGAACCTTCTCCAGCAATTTTTATCTTAAATGATATTCCTTTTTCTTTCAATATTGCAGCCAACTTAATTAAATACAAATGACCTTTTTCTTTCGAAAGTCGTCCAGCAGTACCAACAACAAATTGATCTCCTACCTCTTTTACTACTCTCTCATACTGATTATTAATTTCTATACCATTATAAACCACCTTAACAAAATCCGTTTTTAATACATCAGAATAATTTAATAAAATTCCTTTCTTTGTTTGCTCTGAGTTAGAAATAATTCTATCAATAAATTTAGTAAATACTCTTTTATAATACCACTTTCTCTTTATTGGTTTCGGAATTGCCCTTCTGTATATAACTTTTTTAACTCCAATCTTGCTAGCCACCTTAGCTCCAAATTTCAAATCAT
>DAOUTQ010000197.1 GCA_030668615.1 Bacteroidales bacterium
ACTTATTACACTTTCATTGTTAATTGAGTTGAATATTAGTATTACAATTACCAAGGTTGCAGAAACACCAATGTGTACTTTTTTACGAATTATTTTAAGTTCTTTCTCAGATTTATTCTGAGGATTTAAAATATCAACAGTAAATGAAGTTGTTAATGAAGTAAGTGCTGAATCTGCACTACTATATGCTGCGGCAACCAATCCTATAATAAAAAATATGGCGACTGCCGGATTTAAATATCCTTGTGTTGCAATAAGTGGAAATAAATCATCTGTTCTATCAGGAATTATTATCCCATTCTTTTGAGCAAAAACTACCAATAAAACACCCAAAGACATAAACATTAGATTTACAGGAACTAATGCAAAACTCATCCAGTACATATTCTTTTTTGCTTCTTTTATGTTTTTACAACTCAGGTTTTTTTGCATCATATCCTGATCCATTCCTGTCATTACAATAGCGATAAAAGCTCCAGCCAAAAATTGTTTGAAGAAATAATTAGCTCCTTTAAAATCATCGAAATAAAAGATTTTAGAATGATTACTTTCAGTAATTGTGTTAAACATTCCTTTAAAATCAAGATCTAACTGTTTACTTATCAAAACTATGGTAACAGCTACAGCAACTAACATAAATACAGTTTGAAGAGTATCTGTCCAAATAATAGTTTTAATACCACCTTTAAATGTATACAGCCAAATCAATAAAATTGTAATAACCACTGTTATCCAAAATGGGATATTTAAACTATTAAAAACGGTAATCTGTAAAACATTAGCTACCAAAAACAAGCGGAATGAAGCTCCAATAATTCTTGATAAAAGAAAAAATGATGATCCGGTTTTATATGAGTATTTCCCAAATCGTTGTCCGAAATAAGTATATATCGATGTTAAATTTAAACGGTAATACATGGGCATTAGAACATTTGCAATAATGGCATAACCTACCAAATATCCTAACACCATTTGCATGTATGAAAAGTTACTATCGACAACCCAGCCAGGAACAGAAATAAACGTAACTCCTGATAACGATGCACTTATCATACCGAATGCAACTATATACCAAGGCGACTTTCTGTTACCCAGAAAGAAAGCTTCATTGTTTGCGTTCCTACTTGTAAAATATGATATCGAAATTAGTATTAAAAAATATATTACAATAATGAAAATTACGAGATAAGGTGACATGCTTTCTGAAATTATGTTCGATTAATTGCAAGGATAACAAAAACAATTATAACAAAAAATTGCTAATCGCTCTATTTGATATTATTTTTGAGCATAATATAAATAAGATATTTTCAAGATGAACATTCAGAATTTTACATCAAAGTTATTGGAAAGTGCAGTTGATGAATTTTCAAAATTACCAGGAATTGGCAAGAAAACAGCTCTTCGTTTGGTACTTCATTTATTAAATCAAGATAAAGAAGATGTAACACATTTTGGTGAAACAATAATAAAATTAAGGAACGAAATAAAACACTGCACAAGTTGTAATACTATCTCAGATACAGACATTTGCAACATATGTAGTGATTATTCTCGCGATGATTCTTTGGTTTGTGTAGTGGAAAATGCCAGAGATGTTATGTCAGTTGAAAATACACATCAGTTTAATGGGATATACCATGTTTTAGGAGGTATAATTTCACCAATGGATGGCATTGGACCTAATGATTTAAATATTAATAATCTTCAGAAAAAAATTGAAGATGGAAAAATTAAGGAGCTAATTCTTGCTCTTAGCACAACAATGGAAGGTGATACAACTAATTTCTATCTTTTTAAAAAGTTCAAGAATTATAATATAAAAATTACAACTATTGCACGAGGTGTAGCAATTGGCGATGAACTTGAATATGCCGATGAAATAACTCTTGGTAGATCGATTGTTAATCGAACTTTGTTTGAATCTTCTATATAAGCTTAAAAAATTGAAAAATATTTCTTATTTTTAACCAAATAAAGCACCTGTTTTAAAAGAAAACAAAATGAAACACCTCCTTTTCATAATTTCATTCCTAATTATTAGTTCATTAACATATTCCCAGGCTGATGTAAAATCATTAGTAAAAATGGGGAACGACCTTATTACACTTGATAATTACGAAGAAGCTCTTGAAAAGTTTAATGAAGCACTTGATTATCTTCCTTCCTACGCTCCGGCATTAGATGGAAAAGCAAATTTGTTAATATTAATGGAGGAATATAAAGATGCAGGTAAGCTTATTGAAGATGCTATTAAGAGAAACTCAGATTACCCTCAATTCCGTTTAACCAGAGGAATAGTTCTTATTCATAAAGGAAAATACGAAGATGCTATTGAAGATTTCAACCGTGCAATTGATCTTGCTCAGGGTATAACCGATAAAAAATTTGAAAATAGAATATATGTCAATAGAGGTGCTGCTTATCAAAAACTATTGTCTTATGATGCAGCATTAAATGATTATTCAAAAGCAATCCAACTCGATGATAACAATCCGAATGTTTTTGTTTATAGAGGATTTCTTTATTATCAGACTGCAGAATATGAAAAAGCTTTATCGGATTTTAATGCAGTAATTGAGATTGATCCAGAAAATCCATTTGCTTATTATAATCTTGGAATGATTTATTTAAAACTAAATGATGAGGATAAAGCCTGTGATAATTTTCATAAGGGTTGTGAGTATGGAAACACAAATGCCTGCAAAATGGTTGTTAGCAGATGCCTTGATTACTAAAAAACTTTATAACAAGAATATAAAAAGAGAGAACTCGTCCCGTATAACTATCGGGAGAGTTCTCTCTTTTAGTAAAATCAATTCTTAAAACTTATATCTTGCAGAAAAAATCATCCTGCTATTAATTGTATATTTATCAGTTTCTGTGAAAGAATATTCTGCATTAGCTGTATCTAAAGTACCATATTTAGCACCCGTTACCATATATTCAATTCCAAAATCAACTTTTCCTGACTTAATAATTACTCTTGGCGAAACCCTGAAGATAGATTGAATATCTTCTCCTCTTGTGTATCCAGTTATTGAATAATAATCTCCACTTGCTCCCAAATTCGATGAATATCCACCAAAAATAGCTGCTTCAAGAAAATCAAAATTTACTGATATATCAGACCAAATCGACATAGTATTTATATTCGTGTAACTATAATCATCTACATGTCCAGGTCCGGTTGTAAGTTCGGATGCTCCATAACCACCAATCATTACAAAATGAGTAAGATTTTGTCCGTAAATACCTTCAAACTTAATAGTAACAGGATTAAACGATAATTTTGTGTTTGCAGCAACATTAAAACTTCCAATAGTTTCGTTGGTTTTAACTCCATCATTTGTTACTAATCTTGGTGTAAGAAACTTATAACCTGCAGTAAACGAGCTAAATATATTGTCTGTCTTGAATTTAAATTGGAATTGCATATCTGGCAAACCTGAATTTCTTTGAGCATCAATTGTAATAGGTGCGTTTTTATGGTAACCGTGAATAAGCATAGCTCCCATTAACGAGATAGAGCTACCAAGCTTAACAGTATATCTTGCTTGTGGCGCACGGTTTAAAACATGAAATGGAACACCTGCTCCCATAGAAACAGTTGCAGGAAAACATTCAGGAACAAACATTGGATGCCACGCATGTCCTAAAAGAAGATCAGCATTTTCCCACTTTAAATTTAAATACCCGTGACGCAACCTGAGCATTCTGGAATCAGCCTGAGAAACACCAAGAAAATCACCTTCAAGAACACCAGTAACTTTAGCACCAAACGCATTTGCTCCTGTAGCCACTATTCTTGGTCGTGCCTGTAACCCAAGCATATTCAACTGGAAATTTTGATTAATATCATGGTTATTTATATCAAGATTTTCACGTAAAGGATATAAATAAACCTCACCATCTCGTGTATCAGCAGATTCATAAGTATCGAAAAATATTTCGTATCTTACATAACCGCTTAGTGTTACATTTATTTTCTCTTCTGTTTCCTGTGATAATAAAATGCCTGGTAAAAATAATACCGTTAATAATAGTAGTAGTTTTCTCATAGTTCTAATTAATTAATTGTCTTTATAATTCAATAATATTAATACTAATAAAAGAATTTCAAATTAAAAATAAAAAAAGGAGTGTTAAGCATCGCTAAAAACATGATGCAATTTCTTTTTACATATTGCATAAATCAAATTACATTAAATCATCGCTGATTTAACTTTGTTTTTTATATCCTGAATAATAATAGGCTTGGTAATATAATCAAAAGCACCACTATCCAGAGCTTGTTTAATACTCCACGAATCCGTTTTTGCTGAAATTATAATAACTTTTACAGAAGATAGTTTCTTATTTGCTTTAATTTTTTCTAAAACCTGAAACCCATCCATGCCTGGCATCATAATATCAAGCAAAACAACCTTGTATTCATTTTTTAATAATAAATCTATTACTTTACTTGAATCGCTAGTAATTTCTGTTTCATAACCTTCATCATGCAAAATTGTTTGAAGCAGCAACAAATGCGTTGATATATCATCAACAATCAATATTTTCCCACTATTATCCATTTATTTCGGTTTTTTGGTAAAAAACATATTATTACAAGCTAATTAATTATTTTACAACAAATAAACGGCTTTTTATCATTTCTTATATTATTATAACAAACTTTTTTTATTATTTCAGGTTTTATAAAAAACCAATGATTTCATTTAAAATTAAAATAAATCAACTGAATAGTCTTCCGTAAATTAAAAAATCTAACTAAAATACGGTGTTATTAGGCTTTAATATAAAATCTAAATTAAGATGTTTTTTATAACAGGTTTATTTTTTTGTTATTCCGATCTTGTTTTTGCAAATTCGCATCAGCTTCGTACAAGCAATAATAATTAAATTAAAACAGGAGGATAATTACTATGATAAGCGATTTAGAACAAATATATTCTACCAATATTAAAGGGATGAAGAAGTCTGCGATCCGCGAACTTCTCAAACTCACTCAACGTCCTGATATTATTTCATTTGCAGGAGGATTGCCCGCGCCGGAATCATTTCCAATCGAACAACTAAAAGAAATTTCATGTGAAGTACTGGATAAGGATGGTCCTGCCGCATTGCAATATGGAGCAACAGAA
>DAOUTQ010000214.1 GCA_030668615.1 Bacteroidales bacterium
AAATTGCTTTCTTATATCTCTTTGAATATTTTTCAAGAAAATGTTTTGCTAATAATATTATGTCATTATCTCGCACTCTTAAAGGCGGAACCACAATTTGAATCGTATTTATTCTAAACAACAAATCTTCTCGAAATAGAGATTCTTCAACCAATTTATTTAAGTTGCTATTTGTAGCACAAATCAATCTGATATCAATAGGAATAGGACTACTCGATCCAAGCCTGAATATTTCTCGATTCTGAATTACAGATAATAATTTCGATTGTAATGGTAATGGTAAGTTTCCAATTTCATCGATAAACAAAGTTCCTCCAGAAGCAATTTCAAATCGACCTGCTCGATCTTCTTTCGCATCGGTAAATGCGCCTTTTACATAACCAAACAATTCGCTTTCAAACAAAGTTTCAGGTAAAGCGCCAATATCTGTTTTGATTAAAAGTTCATTCGACCGCGTTGATTTTCGATGAATTTCATAAGCAATTAATTCCTTTCCGGTTCCATTTTCGCCCGATATTAATACATTTGCATCGGTTAAAGCTACCTTATCAATTATTTTAAATACTTTTTTTATCTCATCCGATTCGCCAATAATATTCTTATAATCTTTTTGTACATCCCTTTTTAAAATCTCCTGACGCGAACTTAGCTGTCGAATTTTAATATTCGATTTTCGAAGTTTTAGAGCTGCATTTACTGTAGATAATAACTTTTCGTTTTCCCATGGTTTTACTATAAAATCATTAGCTCCTTGCTTGACTCCTTTTACTGCAAGACTTATATCTCCATAAGCAGTAATTAATATAATACTTATAGTTTCATCAAATTTACGAATCTCATTTAACCAAAATAAGCCTTCGTTCCCCGAGTTTGAACCAGGTTTAAAATTCATATCTAGCAAAACCAAATCAATCTGATTACTTCGTAATTTTTCGTTGATCTGATTTGGGTTACTAATACAAATAATTTTTTCGTATTTGAATTGAAGCAAAAATTCAAGCGAATTAAGAATAGCTTTATTGTCATCGACTACTAAAATCTGAAATATTTCTTTTTTCATTACGAATTTAGATCAATTGGAAAAATACAAACTTATGTTACTAATTACAACATACATGTTACACATTGCAACATATAAGTTTTGTATTTAAAACCATTGTCTCTGATCTTAAGCTATTTGTATTAATGGCACTGAATATGATTATATCTTGGAAAAACAACTAAGTTTAAAAATCATGATTAGAAATTATTTTAAGATTGCCTATAGAAACTTAATACGCAATAAGTTTTTCTCAGTCATAAACTTATTGGGGTTAACCATTGGAATTACAATATCAATTTTAGTATTTATATGGGTAAAGCATGAAGTTAGTTATGATAAATTTCATGCAAATAGTAAAGATATTTATAGAATTCTTACTCTTTCAGAAGAAGGAACAGGTTATGGTTCGCCAGCTCCACTTAGCCCCACAATTAAATCTGAGATTCCTGCAATAGTTAATTCATGTAGAATTATGGATATGCGAAAGCTTCAATTTAAAGTTGAGGAATTTGTTGATTATGAAACAAAAGGTTTGAGCGTTGATTCATCCTTTTTTGATATTTTCAGTTTTGAACTAATCATGGGTAATGTTAATAACATTTTCGACGACCCAGGTAACATTGTAATTACTAAAAAGCTTGCAGAAAAATATTTTGGAAACAAAAACCCTCTAGGAGAAAACATGCTTGTTGAGAACAGATTTTTCTTTAAAGTAACAGGTGTTTTAGATGACACTCCAACAAATTCGCATTTACAATTTGATTATTTAGCTTCCTATGACCTAATGAAGCAAATTGGAAGGCTTGGACTAAACTGGGGCGATTTAAATTTCAGAACTTATATTCAAATAATCAATAATGCGAACAAAGATTCTATTATAAGCCATATTAATAAAATTGCAATAGACCATGAATGCCCACAGGTAGTTAACAAAGAACTCAGTTTCACAATTCAGGAATTAGAAAAAATTTATCTAAATCCGGGTACTTCATATCATTTACCTAACCTTGGGAGCAAATCAAACGTACTTATCTTTTCGCTTATCGGAATTCTTATTGTTTTTATTGCTTGTTTTAATTACATCAATTTAAGTACTGCAAAATCAGGAAAACGTTTTAAAGAAGCAGGACTAAGAAAGGTGGTTGGCGCAAACAAGCATCAATTAATAAAACAGTTTATTGGAGAATCAATCCTATTGTCTCTTATATCATTAAACTTTGCAATAATTTTGGCTTATAGGTTAATGCCTTTTTTTAATCGGTTAACCGGCAAAACCCTTGTACTTGACTTTTCCAGTATTTCATTTATAGTATATATAATAATTTTATTAGTAGTCACTGGAATATTCGCTGGACTATACCCGGCATTTTTTATCTCTCGTGCTAATCCCTTAAATACTATAAAAGGCAAGTTTAATAACTATAATTCTGAAAGTAACAAAACAACAAAAGGAACATTAAGAAAGATACTTGTAGTTGCTCAATTTTCTATCGCAACAGGATTAATTATTTGCACCTTACTTGTAAATAAGCAATTAAAACACATTCAACGTGAATCATGGAGTTTAAAAGATGATTATATCATTCATATTCCTGGAAGAGAAAATATTGGTAAAAAATATGATCTGGTAAAATCAAAACTCAAAGAAAATCCATCTATTAAAAACGTAAGTATAAAAAATAGTTTACCCACCGTATTAAACAATAATACTTCAGGAGTATGGTGGGATGGAAGAAGAGAAAGAACGGATGAAATTTATATGGAAACTCAAAAAATCGGATACGATTATTTTGAAACCATGGGTATGGAAATGGTAGAAGGAAGATCATTTTCTCCTGAATTCCCCACAGATTCCATAACCGGATTCATATTAAATGAACAAGCTCTTAAATTGTCGCAAATTAAAGATCCTATTGGAAAAACATTTGGTTTATATGGTCAAGAAGGGGTAATTATTGGGATTGTAAAAAACACATTATTTAAATCAGCTGAACGTGATATTAACCCACAAGTATATCATTTTTTAAAAAACCCTGCCAGAGAAGCATATTTTGGAAGTGTATTAATCAGGGTTGATGGCAAATCATTACAGAATACTAGTTTAAATTCCGTTGTAAAATATGTTGAAGATGTATGGAATGAAACAAATAGCAATTCTCCATTTGAATACTATTTTCTTGACAAAACAATTGAAGCACAATATAATGATGAAACAAGAATGGCTAAGATTTTCTTCTATTTTGCCTTTTTCGCAATCTTTATTTCATGCTTGGGAATGCTTGGTTTAAGCTTTTATATTATTGAAAGCAGAACAAAAGAAATCGGCATAAGAAAGGTAAATGGAGCCAGTAGCTGGATAATTAATAAATTGTTTCTATTTGATTTTATTAAAAATGTATTATTCTCAACATTTATTTCATGGCCATTAAGCTATTTCTTTATTAAAAACTGGTTAAATAATTTTGCATATCAAACCAATATAAATATTACGCCATTTATACTAGCATCAATTATAGCAGCATCTATTGCAATTTTAACAATAACATTTATCGTAAAAAAAGCAGCAAATCAGAATCCTATTAAAAGTCTGCGTTGCGAATAATTTATTTAAGATTAATGAAAGAGAAAACAATAACTGTGGCTTGATAATTTTACAGACAAATAGTTGCACAACTACAAACGTCCAATTGGTAACACATTGTGTATAACTAATGTTATAAGATTATTTCATTAAACTAAATAAAAACTAAATAGAAACTATATGATTAATGTTTCAAACCTAAGAAAAACATTTGATACAATTGAGGCGTTGAAAGGTATTTCATTTAACATTCAGCAAGGTGAATGTTATG
>DAOUTQ010000157.1 GCA_030668615.1 Bacteroidales bacterium
TCGAACGATTCTTTGTTTTTGGCAAATTCATCGCTGGTAAAATTTATCGTTGCGATTCTTGAATATATTCTTGATCCGATGGATGAAATCAATTTATCGTTTATTGCATACGAGTATAAGCGTTATTTGCAAACAGATCAATTATTGAATACCGACCTGCATGAGCTGTTGCGAAATCATAAGAATGATGATAATGAAGACTGGCTTAAGAATCTATTTCCAACAGAATTTATTGAATCAATTGATCAGATTAAGCAACTTCCTATTTATGAATTGATCGATCGAATTACCAGATTATTCAGGCTGAATGAGATAAAGTCAGAACTTCCATTTTTAAAATCATTTTTAGATATTGTACTGGATTTCAGTAAAAAATCAGCTTCCGATATACATACTTTTATTAATTGGTGGAACGAAGACGGACAAAAGAAAACATTATCGATATCTGAAAACCAAAATGCCATTCGTATTTTAACCGTTCACAGTTCAAAAGGACTTGAGTTTAAAAATGTGATTATTCCTTTTTGTAACTGGAATATTGATCATAAATCATTTCAAACAAATATTTTATGGTGTAATACGAACATTGAACCTTTTAATCAGCTCGCATTAGTTCCTGTAAAGTATTCCAAATCATTAATAAATACAGTATTTAAGCAAGACTATCAAAAAGAGAAACTACATGCATATGTCGATAATTTGAATCTTTTATATGTAGCATTAACTCGTGCCAAAGAAAATCTTTTCTGTTTTTCGCCCTTAAAAGAGAGCGCTAAAAGCACAACCAGTGTTGGGAGCCTCATGTATTTTGCATATAAAAATCATAAGAATTTTAGTACGAATCAATCCTTAATTGACTTTTCTGAAAATTGGAACGAAGACGAATTATCTTTTGAGTTGGGAGAACTTAAACAGGCAAAGGAAATTAAGAAAGATTTACCTGATGAATTTGAGTTAAACCAATTTGAATCGTATGATATAAAAAATAAACTCCGGTTAAAACTACATGATAATTCATTCTTTACCGGAAAGGAAAGTGCACCATTCGAAAAGGTAAATTACGGTAAAGTAATGCACGAAATATTTGAAAATATTAAAACTGAAAAAGATATTTCTCATGCCATTGATAAACTAATCTTTTCAGGAAAAATATCGCCTGATAAAAAACCTGAGATCAAACAAAAAATTGAAGAAGTTCTTGACAATGTGCAAATAAGAAACTGGTTTAGCGATGAATGGCAGATAAAGAACGAAGCTGAAGTTATTCTTACAAATGGAAAAACTGCACGACCTGACAGGGTAATCAGCAATAAAGAAAAAACAATTATTATTGATTACAAATTCGGTGAGCAAGAAGAAGAAAAACATCATAAACAGGTAAAATCGTATATAGAGATTTTGAGTAAAATGGAAGATAAACAAGTAGAAGGATACTTATGGTACGTTGACTTAAATATAATAGCAGCTGTAAATAATTAGAAAAACTCAAGAAATAATTGATGCAAAAGACAAAAGATAAAAGGCAAAAGTAAAAAGTAGAAGCAAAACCTAAAACTTTGAACTTTGAACTTAGAACTTGTAACAATAAGAAGCAAACTAAAAAAAAGTAGATAAAATAAATAGAACAAATAAAGTATGAATACCAACCCCTGGGGTCATAACAGAAGATTTAACTCTTACAGTGAGTACTTTAAACGCATATTTGGTGAGCGTGTGCAGAAAGTAACCATCGATGCTGGATTCACCTGTCCGAATCGTGATGGTTCAAAAGGCGTTGGAGGTTGCACGTATTGTAATAACGATGCATTTAATCCGTCGTATTGTGTACCAGAAAAATCAGTTACACAACAAATTAACGAAGGAATTGAATTTCACGAAAAACGTTACAGAAGAGCGAATAAGTTTTTAGCTTATTTTCAAGCATACTCAAATACATATGCTCCACTTGATCATCTTAAAAAGATTTACGACGAAGCACTTAATATTGAAGGAATTGCAGGCTTAGTTATAGGAACACGCCCAGATTGTATTGATGATGAAAAACTTTAATATTTTCAAAAGCTATCCGAAAAATATTATATCATTCTGGAATATGGAATTGAATCGTGTAATAACGAAACGCTGAAAAGAATTAATCGAGGACATACTTTTGAAGAGGCTGTTGAAGCATTAAAAAAAACAAAACAATACGGATTAAAAACCGGAGCCCATTTTATTTTCGGATTACCTGGCGAAACAAAAGAAGACATTTTAAACGAAGCTAAATTGATTTCTTCTCTCCCACTCGATACTGTTAAATTTCATCAGCTACAGATTATAAAAAGAACTGCGATGGAAAAAGAATATAAAGAGCATCCTGAGAATTTTAACTTTTTTGAATTACCTGAATATATCGAATTTTTCATTCAGTTTTTAGAAAGACTAAATCCTGACATTGTTGTTGAGCGATTTGCAGGTGAAGTTCCTCCGCGCTTCTTGGCTGGTCCGGGTTGGGGATTAATTCGCAATGATCAGATTCTGAATAAGTTCGAGAAACGCCTGACGGAATTAGATACATGGCAAGGAAAACTATTTAATGAATAAAGAATAATTAATAATGAGCATTTTACAAGAGACTACAATTATCAATTTTAATTATTAATTCTTAATTTTTAAAATGGAATCCTTTCTTAAACATATCGCATCAGATCTATATTCCAGGTACAAAGATAATATCTCAGACCTGTGCATCGTATTTCCTAATCGCAGGGCAAGTTTATATTTTAAAAAATACCTTTCGGAACTTAGCGATAAACCAATGTGGTCGCCTGAAACAACAACCATAAATGAATTAATGCAGGAAATTTCGGGACTCACTATTGCCGATAACATTAAACTTTTATTTGAATTATTTAGAATATATAAACAAATTAAAAAATCGGAAGAAAGCTTTGATGATTTCTATTTCTGGGGCGAAATGATGTTGAACGATTTTGATGATATTGACAAATATCTTGTTAATCCTGAAGACTTATTCAAAAACCTCAAATCACTAAAATCTATTCAAGATCAATTTAATTATTTATCGGATGAGCAAATTGAAGCAATTCAACAATTTTGGCAAAGTTTCGATCCGGAAAAACAAAGCGATCATCAGGACGAATTTATTAGTATCTGGAATGTTCTATTAGAAATATATCAGCAATTAAACAAAAAACTTAATGAGCTCGGGATTGCATACGAAGGAATGATATACAGAACAGTAGCCGACAAAATTAAAGGAAACAAAAAAATTGACTTATCACACACAAAATATATTTTTGCCGGATTTAATGCACTTAACAATTGCGAAAAGAAACTTTTCAATTATCTGAACAATAACAAATTGGCTGATTTTTATTGGGATTATGATCAAAGTTATATCAATAATCATCATCACGAAGCAGGATTATTCTTACGTGAAAATATGAATCAGTATAAACAGCCTGAAAGCATAACGAGCAAAGATGTTTTCAAATCCTTATCTGAGAAAAAGAATATTGAGATTATTTCTGTTCCTTCTGATGTTGGACAAGCAAAAGTAATAACTCAAAAGCTAAAAGAATGTGGCGAAAACATTTCTGAATCGCCAAACAAAACAGCTATTGTTTTAGCCGATGAAGAATTATTAGTTCCGGTTTTACATTCTGTTCCCGATACGGTTGACAAGGTTAATATCACTATGGGTTATCCTGTAAACAACACTCCTGTTTACAGCTTATTAGAACATGTAATTGAGCTTCAGCGAAATGCAAAAGAAAGCAAAAACGGTGTTACCTTTTATCATAAAAATGTAGTAGCAGTTCTCAATCATCAATACGTAAATGCACAATCTTCGAAAGAAGCAAGTGAACTTTTGCAGTTTATTAGAAAGAATAATAAGATTGTTATTACCCGTGATGAATTAGCACGATGTGATTTCTTTAAGGTAATTTTTACTAAAATAAATACCTACCTTGAGTTATCGGAATATATTTTAAATATTCTGCATCAGATATATAACTCACTAAAAAGCGCTGGGCAAGAAAATACAATTCATACAACATCCTTAGAAAAGGAATACATTTACCATATCTATCTTTCGATAAATCGGGTTAAAGATGTTTTGCAAGAACAACAAGTCGAAATAAAAACAGAGACTTACATTCGCCTGATTCGAAAAATTATACGAAACCTTCGGATTCCGTTCACGGGAGAGCCTCTTTCCGTATTACAAATAATGGGAATATTAGAAACCCGATTACTCGATTTCGAAAATCTGTATATTACATCGGTAAACGAAGGTATATTTCCTAAAACCGAAGCCGCTTTGTCGTTTACTCCGTATAATTTACGACGTGGATTTGGACTACCGACCATTGAGCATCAGGATGCTATTTATGCTTATTATTTTTATCGTTTATTGCAACGAGCAAAGAACGTAACCATACTTTACAACTCAAGTGCAGAAGGATTACAAACAGGAGAAATGAGTCGGTTTTTATACCAGCTTAAGTTTGAATCCGGTTTTAAGATTAAGGAACGAAGCCTGAAATACGATATTAATATTACTCAGGCAAAAGAAATTTCGATTGATAAATCGGATGAAATAATTCAAAAACTAAGGAAGTTTCTATCGACAGGCGAAAAGTATTTATCGCCCAGCGCCTTAAGTTCGTATTTACGTTGTAGGTTGCAATTTTATTTCAAGTACGTTGCAGAGCTTCGTGAGCAGGACGAACTCACCGAAGAAGTGGATGCTCCATTGTTTGGAAATATTCTACATCAGGCTATGAACAATATTTATTATGATTTCATCGATAAAAAAATAAATGCAGAAATTATACACGGTATTTTAAAAGATAAAGACAAAATTAGCACAGCTATTGATCAAGCTTTTAAGGATGAGTATTTTAAGGCAGAAAGCAAAATAAAATATTCGGGTAAAAACATTATTATTCGTGAGTTGATTGAAAAATATATTCACCAAATTCTAAAAGTAGATAAAAGCCTTGCTCCTTTCGAAATTATATCGCTTGAAGATACGTACGAAATAGAAATTCCCATAAGTGTAAATGGAAAAACAGGAACAGTAAAATTAGGTGGAATGATTGACCGCATTGACATACAAAACAATCGCATAAGAATAATTGACTACAAAACTGGAAACGATAAACTGGAATTCAAGAATATTGAAGCACTTTTTTCAGATAAGAAAAACGATCAAAACTCTGCTGTTTTCCAGACATTTTTATATTCCCTTTTTTACAAGGAAACGAAAACGCCTCAAATTCCAATCACACCCGGAGTATATTCGGTTCGTAAAATCTACGATAAAAACTTTGATTACCGGATTTACCATAAAGATTCAAAATCATTTATAGAAGACTTCGGAACCATAAAAAATGAATTCTCTGAAAGCATAACCCAATTGGTAAATGATATTTTCAACTCAGAAATAAGTTTTACTCAAACTGAAGAAACCAAGAATTGTGAATACTGCGCTTTTAGTAAGATTTGTCATCGTTAGTTTTTTATGTATATCAAATGATTACAATAAAAATGATATTTCATCTATTTAAAAATGACATCAACGCATTAAATAATGATAAAAAGAAATTATAAAAACTACTCACAATTATTCCATTATTTTTTAAACAACTTTGTAATTTGATATAAGCAATGAGCGACAAGAACAAGCCTAACAACGAACAACTTAACAATCCATTACATGGAGTAAAGTTGGTGGATATATTAGAGCGATTAGTAGATGAATATGGATGGGAAGAACTTGGAATGAAAATCAATATCCGATGCTTCAACTTTGACCCTTCTATTAAATCCAGTCTAAAGTTTTTACGAAGAACACCTTGGGCAAGAGACAAGGTAGAACGTCTATATATTAAATTGATTAAAAAATAACACAGGACAAAATAGGTTACAACACCTCATCATAAAACATTAGGATTGAAGCAAAATTTCCCGAATCCATTTTCAAACTCAACAACTATTCCATTCAGATTAAAAGAAAACTCCAAAGTACTTCTGCAAATAAAAGATGATGCTGGGATAACAATCTCTACGTTAATTATACCGTTTATTATTCAAGTTGTCATATTTGTGAAAAACAAATATGGATTGAATATATAACGGCATTAACCATTCTAATCTTCAAGACATCACATTATATGCGATATTTTGAAGAAGAATTGGTATTAATGACTATAAAACAATGGGTGATTATTCAATTGATTTCAATTCTAAAAATCTTTTAAGTGGAACTTATTAATTAGTTTTAGATACAGAGAAACAACACTTGGTTAAAAAGTTGATGCTGGTTAGGTGATTAGTTTTAAACTTTAATTACCATTTTGAAAAATACTCATATTCATTAAGTAATTTTAACAAAGAATTGCTTAAAGTTAATTAAGGATATGACTGATCAAAAGAAAATAAGTAAAATTTGCCACAGGTAACTTTAGTTGAAAGTTAAAAATTATTAGTTCAGAGCTTTGAGTTTATTTTTCTTTTTTGTTTAAAATATTCATTAACTTCATGCGACAATACAAAGCACAATTTGTACTGGTATAAACAAGTTAAACACAATGCCGCTTTTTTTTCAAGAACTCCAAAACAAGCTTCATTTTTTACCAAACTGAAAAATAGAATTCATCTGAAAGTTTCTTAAGTTGTAATTTACTTTTTACCAAACTGAAAAAAGTATATAAATCCTTCGTTGATAATTTTTAAAAATCTGAAAGTAAATCTCCGGTTTTTAGTTTTGTCGGTTTGATAAATTTATATACTTGAAAGTTCTATTTTGGTTTATCGTTTTGATAAAGGAATCTATCTAAAGTTTTGTAGCTCTTTGAAAATTGGAATGTTCGTGTAACCAGATTTACTTGGTTATTCTAAAGAAACAAGTTCAGTAAAAAACTCCGCTTTTGCCAACGCACTTCTTGCCAACTTTTAGTTCAGCAAATCGAGTATTGTTTTAATTACGTTTTGTCGTTTGTGCAGTAAGTAGGAGAGTTCGTACTTCTAATTAACTTTTTCTAATGGTGGATAATGAAACAGGGCGGTTTTTTGACAAGAAAAGCAATTTTGTTTGATAATTCAGTGCAAATCAGAAAGTTTGTATGCGGCACAGTCTTTAACATCGGGTCATAAAGCATACGGGGGTTTGGTGTTTCGCAAGCTTTTTACTATTTTTAAACTCATTAGCGGTGGATAATGAAACAAGGCGGAAAACCCGTACAGCTTCATACCCGAAGA
>DAOUTQ010000027.1 GCA_030668615.1 Bacteroidales bacterium
ATTGCAGTTGCAACATCAATGGAGCAAGATCAGATTTCAGTACCTATAAAGGGTAGTAACGGAGTTTTCGTACTAAAAGTTAACGCAGTTAGAGCAGAAGAAACTTCTAATTTCTATCTACAGCAAATGCAAATGATTACACAATTTCAAAATAGAGCTAATTATGAAGCTTTTGAAGCGTTAAAAGAAAAAGCAGGAATTATTGATAAAAGATCAAAATTCTATTAGAAAATATATAACAAACATATTAAAAGCGGAATGTTAATACATTCCGCTTTTTTATTATAAACAAAGAAGCCAGCATTACTGCAAGCTCCTTTAACTAACCCTTACAAACTTTGAAACTAACTTAAACTTAATTATTTTACTAATTTAAAATTTCAATAGGTCCTTTTTCAATTTATTGATTAGGACGATAATAATAATTTTACTTTATCTGCAATTGCCTTACCTTCAGCTTTTCCTGACAATTCTTTTGATGCTCTTCCCATAACCTTGCCCATATTAGCCATACTCTTTGCTCCAAGTTCGTCAATAATTTTTTGAACTTGTTTGGTTAACTCCTCATCACTCATTTGTTCAGGTAAATAAACCTCAATAATTTTTGCTTCAAACCACTCCTTTTCAGAAAGCTCTTTTCTGTTTTTTTCTTCAAAAATTGTAGCAGATTCTTTTCTTTGTTTTACCAGTCGCTGCAATATTTTAACTTCTGTTTCCTTTGTCATTTCTACACTTGCTCCTTTTTCAGTTTTAGCAACTAAAAGGGCTGTTTTTACAGCTCGCAATGCCTCAAGCTTTTCCTTTTCACGTGCTAACATTGCTTTTTTAATATCATTATTAATTTGTTCTTCTAAGCTCATACTATATATTTTTTGAATTTTGTTAATCTACATTATCGTGTAAATAAGAATTATTTGGATTTAAAGTGGCTCCATCTGCATCCTCATCATCTTCCAGAGAATAACGAGAAACCTTCGAATCATTAGGATGAACAGGCTGATCTATTTTTAGATTTTTTCTTTTATAGGCTGGTTCACTCTCAAATTCATCTATATTATCCTTTATTTTTGATGAATCCATACGACGTTCCTTCATTCTTTCCCTCGATTCATTTAGCTTTTTCTGTATTTCAGATTGTTTTGTTTCAACAGCAACTTCAGTTTCTGACTCAGGCTCTTGAAGAACAACAAATTTGTCTGTATCTGTATTTCTGCTTTTCTTCAAATCGAAATCTATTGTACGCTGAGAAAGATTTAAACTTTCATCTTCATCATCAATTGATTCTTCATCGAAAACAAGAACCGGAGTATCTTTCTTAATTTCACTTTCATTATCTGATAATGTAATTGTCTTTTTTGTTGTCTTCTTCGCATATAATTCAGGGATGCTACTACTCTCAAATCCTGTAGCAATAACTGTTATGCTTATACTATCTCCTAATTTATCATCTAATCCGGTTCCCCATATAATATTCGGACTTGAACCAACCTCATTATTTACATAATCGGCTATTTCTCCAATTTCGTCCATTGTAATCTCACTCGATCCGGAAGTAATATTTAATAATATATTTTCTGTTCCCTGAATATCGTTATCATTTAATAATGGTGATGTAAGAGCTTGCTGAACAGCTGTAACAGCACGATCTTCACCACTTGCTGTTCCTGTTCCCATTAGTGCAACACCACTATCGGAAAGTACTGTTTCCACATCTGCAAAATCAACATTTATATAACCCGGAACTGTAATTATTTCGGCTATTCCTTTAGCTGCTGTTGCCAGTACATTATCGGCATATGAGAAGGCTTCTGAGAATTTCAAATTGCCACATACTTCACGTAATTTCTCATTATTAATTACAAGTAAAGAATCTACATATTTTTCAATTTCATTTATTCCTTCAACAGCCTGACTTATACGTCTTTCGCCTTCAAAACGGAAAGGGATTGTAACAATAGCAACAGTTAACAAGCCTAACTCCTTCGCTGCTTTTGCAATAATTGGGGCTGCTCCAGTTCCGGTTCCTCCTCCCATTCCTGCTGTTATAAAAACCATTTTTGTATTACCTTCTAAAACATCAGCAATATCACTAAGGCTTTCAATAGCTGCTTGTCTTCCTATTTCAGGCTTATTTCCTGCTCCACGACCTTCGGTTAATGATTCTCCTAATTGTATTTTTACGGAAACAGGACTATTTGCCAATGCCTGAGCATCGGTGTTACAAACAACAAAATTTACATCTCTGATTCCTTGCCTGAACATATGATTAACTGCGTTTCCTCCACCGCCACCTACTCCAATAACTTTTATTATTGAAGACCGGTCGACAGGTAAATCAAAATTCATTAAATCCTCAGTCATAATATTTAATTTTTACAGTTCCATTTTTATTTTATTCTAAATGTCTTATCAGTTTTTTACATTTCAGCATCATCTTCATCAAAAATATCCGTAAAGACTTTCTTTAAATTACCTAATAAGCCATTCTTTCTTTCTTTCTTTTCTAATTCCTGATCGAACTCCATTTCTTCCTCATGCTCAACTTCTGGTTTTACAACTTTCTTGGTGCTTTTTTGATTATTGCATTGCTCAAATCCTTTTAAAATAAGTCCAACACTCGTTGAGAACATAGGATGATTTACTTCCTTTATTGCATCTGTAGCCAAATGCTCTGTTGGGTAACCAATACGAACATCCATACCTGTTTTAAATTTCACTAAAGCAGGCAAATGCTTTAATAACGCTCCTCCACCTGTTAAAACAATCCCAGCGCTTAAGCGATCAAAATAGCCTGAGTTTTCAACCTCATAAATTACTGCATCAAGAATTTCTTCCATTCTTGATTGAATAATATATGCCAAACTTTTAAATGATATTTCTTTAGGTTCACGTCCACTTATACCTGGAATTGAAACTACCTCAGCATCTTTTGCCAAATCGCCAAGTGCTGATCCATATTGTATTTTTAATAACTCAGCCTGACGTTGAAGAATTGAGCATCCTTCTTTAATATCTTTGGTTACTACATCGCCACCGAAAGGAATTACGGCAGTATGGCGAATAATATCATCATAATAAACCGCTATATCTGTAGTTCCACCACCTATATCAACCAATGCAACTCCAGCTTCTTTTTCATCATCAGTTAGAACTGCCTCGGATGAAGCTAATGGTTCAAGTATCAACTGATTTAAATTGAGTCCGGCTTTTGTAATACATTTACCAATATTCTTTGCTGATGCTATTTGCCCGATAACGATATGGAAATTTGCCTCAACACGCTTTCCTGACATTCCCACAGGATTTTTTACTCCTGTTTCATTATCAACAATAAAATTCTGAGGAAGAACATGAATAATTTCTTCGCCAATATCGATTGGTATTTTATACATATCCTGAATAAGGGCATTGATATCCTCTTTCGTAATCTCATCATCGTATGAATCGCGATTTATGTACCCACGATTTTTAATACTCTTTATGTGCTGTCCGGCAATACCAACATATACTTCCGAAATTTGCTTCCCAACAGTAAACTGAACATCCTCAACAGTTTTCTGAATTGAATTTACAGCTTCTTCAATATTTAAAACTACTCCACGCTTTACTCCTTTTGAAGCTGTTTTGCTAATTCCAAGAATTTCGATCTTGCCATTTTCTTTTCTTTTTCCGACAATGGCAACAATCTTTGTTGTTCCAATGTCTATTGCTGCAACGAATTCTTCTTTATGATCCATCTTATTATCGTTTTGTACAAATTACTTGATTATCAAATTTTAAACTTATTTTCTCATATATATTCCAACCTACATTATTTAATCCGTGTAGATAAAACACCTCTAGGTTTCTGAATTTCTTTTCATAATCTTCAATGCTTCCCAAACTAATTATATGTGCACCTACTCTTGGTATTAACTCAAACTCCTGCTCATCATTTACATAGATTTGTTCTATTTGAGATCTCCAAAAATCATCTTCATAAATAAACTTACTTAGCTCATATAAATCGCACATTAAATGGTTCTTTTGTGCGTTTTCCTCAGTATTATCGCAATAAATATCACGTGTTCTGTTTACTTCGTAATGTTCAACAATATTCCCGTTTGCAATTAAAACATGCGACGAATATGTTCCAGATAAAGGCATTATAGTGCCTTCAAGATCAATATAATAGCTTTGCCCACGTTTATTTATTATTCTTACAATTGGATTTCTCTGATCAATCTCAACCCTTATATCTCCTTCTAATGTTACATACACTTCAGCATTTTTTACCGATGCGTATTTTCTTAATTTTCTTTCCAGATCTTTGCTATTTATTGAACCTACAGGCTCTCCTATTATATTCATATCAGTTTCGTGGAAAAAATCCTCAATATCGCTTACTGTAATAAATCCATTATGTATGCTATCTAAAATTTCTACTTTTATATCATGACAAAGAATTTTGTTTCGCCGTTCTTTAACAAAACTTAGTGTAATTGCCAAGTATGCAACTATAAAAACCCAAATTAGTATGTTCTTCAAGATTTTCATTTAGGTTTAATTATATATATTTTTAATAGGTTCAACAAATTCGTCAATATCTCCAGCACCCAATGTCATTAGAACCTCGGGCTTTCTATTTTCTAACTCTTTTAGTAATTCTGTTTTTTTAATTAATACTTTATTTTTATTATTGATTTTATTAAAAATAATTTCAGATGTAACTCCAGGAATTGGTTCTTCCCTTGCTGGATATATTTCTAACAATATAATTTCATCAAGCAATTCCAAACTATTAGCAAACTCTTTAGCAAAATCTTTTGTGCGAGAATATAAATGTGGCTGAAAGATGCCTGTAATTTTTTTATCCTTATACAACTCCTTTACCGATCCTATTGAAGCTTTTAATTCTTCTGGATGATGTGCATAGTCATCTATATAAACTAAATCTTTGCGCTGAATCTGATAATCGAATCGTCGCTGTATTCCTTTAAATTTGCTAATTGCATTAAAAATTTCATCATTATGAACACCCGAAAGTGTTGCCATACTTATTGCTGCAACTACATTTTCGACATTCAATAATCCAGGCAAACCTAATATTAGATTTTTTATTCTACCTTTTATTCCTACAAAATCAAAAACATATAATCCATTTTCAATTCGTATATTTTCAGCTTTAAAATCAGAGTCTGAATTTAAAGAATATGTATATATATCAATATCATCCCTCTTTGGAATTTCTAAATCTATACCCGCTTTAACTACCAACTTCCCACCTGCATTTATCTGATTAACAAACTGCTTAAAAGTGTCTTTCAAATCATTTTCATCAGAATAAATATCCAAATGATCAGCATCAACAGATGTTATTATTGCTTTTTGTGGATTTAGTTTTAAAAATGATCTGTCGAACTCATCCGCTTCAACAACAATGTATTTACTTTTTGAGTCGACAAGGAAATTTGTATTATAATTCTTAGATATTCCTCCTAAAAATGCATCACACCCCATTCGTGATTGCCTCATAAAATGAGCAATCATTGTTGATATAGTTGTTTTTCCATGCGTTCCTGCAACAGCAATACATTTCTTTTGTTGCGAAAGGATTCCTAATACTTCAGATCGTTTTTTAATTTGAAATCCATTTGATTTAAAATATCCCAATTCTGAGTTATTATTTGGAATTGCCGGAGTATAAACTACCAACGTATTTTCGTTGTTTTTAAATTCATCAGGAATATTTTTAACATCATCGTTATAATGAATTTGAATACCTTCATTTACCAAATCAAGAGTTAAAGGTTTTGAAACTTTATCGTAACCAGCAACATTTTTACCAAGAGTATTAAAATATCTTGCTATAGCGCTCATCCCGATTCCACCGACTCCTAAAAAATAAACATTATGTATTTCTCTTATTTCCATTTTCGATTTTAAACTAATTTAAAAACTTCCTCAGCTATAATTTTTGCAGAATCGCGTAATGCCATTCCTTTTATATTTTCTGATAATATATTCATTTCATTATCATTTTCTATTAATCCAAGAGCAGCATCTATTAGCTTTTCTCTCGCCTCTGAATCTTTGATCATAACCGCAGCATTCTTATTTACTAACGCCATTGCATTCATTGTTTGATGATCTTCAGCAACATTTGGCGATGGAACTAGAATTACAGGTTTCCCAACCAAACACAATTCTGAAATTGTTCCTGCTCCTGCTCTTGATATTATTATATCTGCCGCAGCATATGCCATATCCATTCTGGTTATAAAATCAAGAACTTTAATATTTCTATATTCTGTTTCGCTTGCTACTTTTTTAGCATCATCGAAATAATATTTCCCGGTTTGCCATAACATCTGAAATTCTGATTTTCCCAGTTTTTCAAAATCTCCAATAACACTTTGATTTATCGTTCGTGCTCCTAAACTTCCGCCAACAACAAGGATTGTTTTCTTTTCAGGATTAAGTTCAAAATGTTTAATGGCTTCTGCTTTGCTTCCAATTTTATCTAATAAATCTTGCCGAACAGGATTCCCTGTTAAAATAATTTTATCTTTTGGGAAATACTTTTCCATTCCTTCATAAGCAACACAAATCTTTTTTGCCTTTTTTGCCAACAGTTTATTTGTAATCCCAGCATATGAATTCTGTTCCTGAATTAATGTTGGAATCTTCATTTTATTTGCCTTGTACAAAACAGGACCGCTGGCATAACCGCCAACTCCAACAACTACATTAGGTTTAAAGTCTTTAATTATCTTTTTCGATTTTCTTAAACTACTTATCAATTTAAAAATGAAACTAATATTCTTGAATGTTAATCGTCTTTGTAATCCAGCAACAGGCAAACCAATAATTTCGTATCCGGCAGCAGGAACTTTTTCCATTTCAATTTTTCCTAATGCTCCAACAAACAGAATATTAGTTTCCGGTTCCATTTGCTTTATAGCATTAGCAATAGAAATAGCAGGAAAGATATGACCTCCCGTTCCTCCTCCGCTAATTATAATATTTTTATTCTTCTGTTTCACTTTCAGTTTGTAAATCAGATTCATTAACTATTTCTTCATTCTTTTCAACACTTCGGCTTACACTTAAAATAACCCCAAATGCTACTCCGGTAAACAATATTGACGATCCTCCCATACTAACTAATGGAAGAGTTTGTCCTGTTACCGGAAATAGGTGAACCGCTACACCCATATTTATCATTGCCTGAAATACCAGACTTATTGTTAATCCAATTGCCAGAAAAGCTGCAAAAGTTCGCCTACTTTTCCTCACTATAACTCCTGCCCTGTAGAGCAGAAAAAGGTATAAGAATAATACAATAACCCCTCCAAAAAATCCATATTCCTCAATAATTATTGCATAAATAAAATCAGAATAAGGGTGAGGTAGAAAATTTCTTTGTGTACTATTTCCTGGACCTTTCCCTAAAATACCTCCTGTTGCAATTGCAATTTTACTTTGTTCAACCTGATAGTTATTATCGCTATCCCCATTCACGAAACTTTCAATTCTGTTTTGCCATGTTCCGATTCTACCTGTACTTGATCCAGAAATTATAACTCCCGCAATTATTAAGGCTACTATCAAAACGCCAACACCACTTATACCAAGTAGATATTTAACTTTTACACGACCTATAAACATCAGCAAAAATGAAGTGACAAATAAAATTGCTGCTGTTGAAAGGTTTGCTGGCATAATCAATCCACAAACTAAAATTATGGGTATAATAAGGGTAACAAAAACACCATTAAAATCATTTAATTTTTTATCCGTTTGACGCAATGAAAGTACACGAGCTATATACATTATTAATGCTAATTTTGCAAAATCAGATGTTTGAATGGTAAATCCAAGTCCCGGCAAGGTTAACCAGCGTGATGCCTGATTAAGACTTGTTCCCATTACCAAAGTAATTGCCAATAAGAATATTGATAGATATAAAAACAATTGTGATAATCGCGAATAATATTTAAATGGGATAAGATGAGTAACAAAAATAATACTCAGACCTGCTACAAGTAATACAAAGTGTTTGATTATATAATAGGCAGTATTACCTTCCTGATATTTATACGCAAGAGTTCCTGTCGAGCTATAAACAGCTAACAATGAGAATATAGAAAGTGCAAAAACCACTCCCCATATTACTTTGTCGCCTTTAAAATACTTAGACAGAATCTCCGTTAATCTCATATTCTTATCAGATTATTTTTAAATAATTAATATATACTACAATTCTCTTACTGCTTGCTTAAATTGATTTCCACGATCTTCGTAATTATCGAAAAGATCAAAACTTGCACAAGCAGGTGATAATAAAACAGAATCACCTTTACTAGCAAGGTAGTATGCTGTTTTTACTGCTTCTGATGCTGATTGCACATCAATAATAGTTTCAATAGTTGCATCAAAAAACTTATGAATTTTTTCATTATCTTTTCCAAGACAAATAATTGCTTTTACTTTTTTACGTACCAAATCTTCCAGCATGGAATAATCATTTCCTTTATCAACTCCTCCTGCTATCCAAATGATATTCTTAGCTGTGCTTTCAAGCGCATACCATGTTGAATTTACATTTGTTGCTTTAGAATCATTAATAAATTCTATACCATGCACTTTAAGCACATATTCGAGTCGATGCTCAACTCCATGGAAATTACTCAGGCTTTCCCGAATATCATCCTTCCGAATTTTAAGCACTTGTGCAGCAATTCCGGCAGCCATGGAATTATAAGTATTATGCTGCCCTTTTAAAGCCAGTTCGTTTATTGACATAATTAGCTCGTTTGATTTATATTTAATTTTTAAGGTTTCGTTATCTAAATAAGCTCCTTCAGTAAATTTTTGATTTAATGAAAATGGAAGCTGTTTTGCTTTTATTTCTCGTTTCGTTAATTCCTGTTTTGTTACTTCATCATCGGCACAATAAATAAACAGATCGATTTCTTCCTGATTCTGAATAACTCTGAATTTGGAATCAGTATAACCTTGCATTCCGTCATATCTATCCAGATGATCTGGTGTAATATTCATCAGAATAGCAATGTCTGCTTTAAAGTCATACATTCCATCCAACTGAAAGCTGCTTAATTCGATTACATAATAATCGAAATTCTCCTCTGCAACCTGTTGCGCCCAACTTTTACCTACATTTCCTGCTAATCCAATATTTAATCCCGCATTTTTAAGAATATGATAAATCAACATTGTGGTTGTTGTTTTACCATTACTTCCTGTAATGCATATTTTGAAAGCGTCGGTATATCGCGATGCATATTCTATTTCTGAAATAACAGGTATTCCTTTTTTTATTGCAGATTGTACAATTGCAACTTTTTCAGGAATACCAGGGCTTTTTATTATTTCATCAGCATTCAGAATAAGGTTTTCTGTGTGCTTTTTCTCCTCCCAGGTAATTTTATAATTATCAAGATTTTGTTTGTAATTTTTTTTGATTTCTCCAAAATCAGAAACGAATACATCAGCACCATTCTTTTTAGCAAGAATAGCAGAACCAACTCCACTTTCACCAGCACCTAATATGACAATTCGTTTACTCATTTTTGTTCCTTATCTAATTTTGAGAGTTACTATCGTTACAACCGCCAGAATTATTCCGACAATCATAAAACGCATTACAATTTTTGGTTCAGGGTAACCTTTCATCTGGTAATGATGATGTAAAGGAGACATCCTGAAAATCCTGCGACCTTCACCAAATTTGCGTTTTGTATATTTAAAATATCCTACCTGCAATACCACAGAAATATTCTCCATTAAGAAGATTCCACATAAAATCGGAATTAATAATTCTTTTCGAATAATGATTGCAAATACTGCTATAATCCCTCCTATTGCCAAGCTGCCCGTATCTCCCATGAATACTTGAGCTGGATATGAATTATACCATAAGAAGCCAATTGTTGCTCCAATAAATGCGCTCATAAAAACAACCAATTCACCGGTATGTGGGATATACATAATGTTCAGATAATCAGCATAAATAACATTACCTCCAACATAGGCCAGTATTCCTAAAGTTGTACCGACAATAGCTGAAGTTCCAGTTGCAAGTCCATCGAGACCATCAGTAAGATTTGCACCGTTAGAAACAGCTGTAACTATTAGAATTACAACTATTACAAAAAGAATCCATGCTGCTTTTTGGCTATGCTGACCAAAAAAACTAACCAAATACTCATAATCAAATTCGTTATTCTTGAAAAAAGGAATCGTTGTTTTTGTATCTTTAATGTCGTGTGTAATTTGCTCAGCATCTTCACCTATGCCAATAGTTTGTTCTGTATTTAAACTCTGATTATCTTCAATTTTTTCACGAACAACTACATCATCGCTAATAAAAAGTGTTAAACCAACTATTAGTCCTAATCCTATCTGACCAACAATTTTAAATTTCCCTGCTAATCCACCTTTATTCTTTTTGAAGGTTTTAATATAATCATCCAAAAATCCAATAAGACCAAGCCAAACGGTTGTTATAATCATTAAAATGACATAAACATTCAGAATATCTGCAAAAAACAATGTTGGTATTATTATCGAGCCTAAAATAATTACACCTCCCATTGTTGGAGTTCCCTTTTTGCTCATCTGGCCTTCTAGTCCAAGATCTCGTATTTCTTCGCCAATTTGCTTTTTTCTTAAATAATTGATAATTCGCTTACCAAATACCATTGAAATTATAAGGGAAGTAATAACTGTTATTGCAGACCGAAACGAAATGTATTGAAACATTCCTGCTCCCGGAATATCAAATTTTTCTAAATAAGCAAAAAGATAATAAAACATAATCCCCCTTTAATTATATAATTCGTTAAAATTTGTTTCTATGATTTCCCGATCATCGAAATCGTATTTTACACCATTGATTTCTTGATAATTTTCATGCCCTTTCCCAGCCACCAAAACGATATCTCCTTTTTTTGCTAATAAACACGCTGTTCTGATACCTTCTTTCCGATCAACTATTGATAGTACTTTTTTCTTATTTACTATATCAAGTCCTGCTTTCATATCTTCAATTATCGCAGTTGGATCTTCCGATCTTGGATTATCAGAAGTTAAAATCACTTTATCGCTATGTTCAGATGCAATTTTCGCCATTACAGGTCGCTTAGTTTTATCACGATCGCCACCAGCACCAACAACAGTGATTAATTCCTGATCATCATTTCTTATTTCATTAATAGCATTTAAAACATTTAGCAATGCGTCTGGAGTATGTGCATAATCAACAATTGCTGTAATTCCATTTTGTGAACGCAAGGTTTCAAATCTTCCTTCGACAGGTTTCATTTCACTTAAAGCAGTAAGAATTTCATTTTTTTCAAATCCTAACATTAATGCTGTTGAATAAACAGCTAAAACATTATAAGCATTAAAACGCCCAACGAAATAAGTCCAAACATCAACATTATCAATATTTAACATCGATCCTTCAAAATGACTTTCTATGATTTTGGCTTTAAAATCCGCAGCAGATCGAACAGCATAATCTTTTACTTTTGCTTTTGTGTTTTGCACCATTACACTTCCATTTTTGTCATCCTTATTAATTAGAGCAAAACTTTCAGGTTTTAAATCATCAAAAAATTTCTTTTTTGCTTTAATGTATTCGGCAAATGTTTTATGATAATCTAAATGATCGTGCGTAATATTTGTAAACAATGCACCTGTAAAATCAAGTCCAGCAATTCTTTCTTGATGAATTGCATGAGAACTAACTTCCATAAAACAATATTCGCAGCCATAATCGACCATCTGCTTCATGAGCTTATTCATTTGAACCGCATCAGGAGTTGTATGTGTTGCCTCTATAATTTGATCATCGATATAGTTTCTTACTGTTGAAAGCAATCCTGCTTTATATCCTAATTTTCGAACCAAATTATATAGTATTGTTACAGTTGTAGTTTTACCATTTGTTCCTGTAACACCAACTAATTTTAATTTTGAAGATGGATAATTATAGAAAGCTGATGCAATTTGCCCCAACGCTTCTGAAGAATTTAAAACCTGAATAAAAACTATATCCTTTGCAATTTTTTCAGGTATTATTTCACAAATTATAGCTTTTGCTCCATTTTCAATTGCCTTTTCAATATAATCATGCCCGTTGGTAAGAGTTCCTTTTACAGCAACAAATATGCACCCTAACTGAACTTTTCTTGAATCAAATTCAATAGCAGTTACAGGCAATTCTAAGTTTCCAATTACCTTAGAAACATTTACAGATTTTAATATGTCGCTTAATACTTTCACTCTAATCTTCAATTAATTAAATGACATTTCGAGAACAACTAAATCTCCTTTTGAGATTCTTGTTCCAGGTGAAACAGATTGCTTAAGAATTGTTCCCCTTCCCTCTAATTCAACGCTTAGCCCCAAATTCTCAAGAATAAAAACAGCATCTTTAACACCCATTCCTTTTACATTAGGCATTAAATTCTCCGTTATTGTTCTATTAGAAAGTTTAACACATGAATCTAGTCGAGTTGTAAGCACCCAGTCAGAATTAACATCCTCATCATTGGCTTTTATATCCAAATAACTAAGTGCATTTTTTAGTTCATCTCTATGACTATTTTTTGTGTAAGGCACCTCTGTATTTCTTTCTTCCTCATTTTCTGCTGAATTTAGGCCTTCATGCATTTTTGTATTTGTGGCATAAACCTTATCAGCTATTTCTTTAAAAACAGGACCTGCAACTATATTTCCGTAATAAACATTTCGGGAAGGTGCATTTACGACAACAATACAGGAATACTTTGGATTATCTGCCGGGAAATATCCAACAAAAGAGGCTTGATAGCTTATTCGTGATTTGTCTGTGTATCCTGATTCTTTATTTGCAATTTGAGCTGTTCCTGTTTTTCCTGCTATTTTATAATTTTTATTTCTGATATTTCTTGCTGTTCCTCTTTCCACAACGCCTTCAAGCATAACCTTAACTTTCCGTAAAGTAGATCTTGAACAAACTGATTGTTTTATTACTTCGGTATCGAATGTTTTCACCCAATTTCCATGATACATCAATCCTTTTACAAACTTTGGTTTAACCATTTTACCATCGTTTGCAATTGCATTATATAAGTTTAAAGTTTGTAATGGAGTTAATCGGACCTCATAACCTATTGACATTTGTGGCAATGTAACACCCGACCACAATTTATCACCCGGATATTTTATTTCAGGTTCGCCTTCACCTTTAATAGCAATTCCTAACCTGTTATTCAGATTCATCCCATAAAGGCGATTTATAAATTTCTCTTCTTTACCTGTATAATAATCTGTAATCAATTTTGAGATTCCGACATTCGATGATACTTCAAAAATTTCCTGAACAGTTAAAATTCCATGCCCTCCCCTTTTTGTATCCGTAATTTTTTTATCGTAATACAGAATTTCACCTTTTCCAGTATCTATAGTATCTTCTAACTCTACATAACCATCTTCAAGTAAGGCAATTATTGAAGCTAATTTGAATGTTGATCCGGGAGCGCGGCTTTCACCAATTGCATAGTTATATGATTCTTTGTATTGTCCTTTACTATTTCTTTCAAGATTTACAATTGCTTTAATTTCTCCTGTAGAAACTTCCATCAGAACAGCTGTACCGTGTAATGCCTCTTGACGAACAAGTTGTTTTAACAGTGCATTTTCAGCTACATCCTGAATATTTACATCAATTGTGGTAACGATATCCATTCCATCTCTTGGTTCCACCTCATTTCCATCATGCACAGGCATCCATACATTTCCGTTTAATCGTTGCATTAAACGAACTCCTTCAACACCTTTTAGTTCTTTATCGAAAGCTCCTTCAATGCCTACGACATTACCTCCTTCACCTTGAGTAGTATAACCTATTGTTCTCGATGCCAAGCTAACGTGAGGCTGAATTCTCAGATTTGTTTGTAGTGCAATAAATCCACCTTTATACTGTCCTAATCTGAAAATAGGGAATGTTTTAATTTTTTTCAGCTGATTATAATTAACTCTTCTTTTTATTAAATGAAATCGCTCTCCGTTTTTCCTTGCATTAACCAGGTCATTTTTATATTCGCTTGCAGGTTTATCTCTAAAAAGTTCAGAAAGTTTCATTGATAAAGAATCGATGCCTGAGTTAAATATGGCATCATCCATTCCTGTACTTCGAGTATCCATTCTTATTTCGTAATATGGTACTGAGCTTGCAAGAAGTCTTCCGTCTGATGCCAGTATATCTCCACGATTTGATTCAATGGTAATATCCTTAAGTGTAAGCGTTTGTGCTTGCGCTTTCCATCTCCCTCCTTCAACCAACTGTAAATACAAAATTTTGCCAATTATGAGAATAGCAAATGCCAGCATCAATATATATATCACGCCGACTCTCCATACTATTTCTTTTTTTAATGGCATAAATCAATTTACTTTTCAATTACAATTTTCTTTGGTGGCTCAAAAGACTCTTTTAATCCTAATCCTCTTTTCTCGACAAGCTTTACAACCTCCGACTGCTTACTTATAAACATCAGTTCTGATGATGTTGTGATTGCTTCTGCACGTAAATCATTAATTTCTTTCGATAATTCGACATTTGCGCGAACTACTTTCTCAGCATGATATCTATTTGCGATATATACAAAAGCAAGTGCTACTAAAAACACAATAAACGGAAGCTGCTTTACTATGAAATCATTGGCAATAAGAGAACCATCGAGCAAATCCTTAATCGAACCAAACTTGTGTTCTTTACGTTCGGGTTTTTCTTCTATGAACTCAATATTATCTTTTTTATCACCTATCATATTCTTTCAGCTATTCTTAGTTTTGCACTTCGTGCTCTATTATTCACTTCTATTTCAGCATCCCCAGGAACTATTATTTTTCTATTAACAGCTTTAAAAGGAACTGTGGTGTTTCCAAAAAAATCTTTTTCAACCTCGCCCTCAAACTTTCCGTCTCGTATAAAATTCTTAACAATTCGGTCTTCGAGTGAATGATATGTAATTACAACCAATCTTCCTCCTGGCTTAATTACGTCAATCGTTTGAAGCAGCATATCTTTTAAAAATTCCATTTCACTATTTACTTCAATTCTTAATGCCTGAAAAACTTTTGCCAGAAACTTATGCTCAGCATGTTTTGGTAAAAAAGGCATTAGAATATCTTTAAATTCCTTTATTGTTACTATTTCTTTTTGCTTCCTATTATCAACAATTACTCTTGCTAACTTTCTGCTATTCTTCAGCTCGCCATACTCCCAAAATACTTTTGACAGTTCAGGTTCTTCGTATTTATTAATTACATCCTTAGCAGAAGTTTTTGCACTTTGATTCATTCTCATATCCAAATCACCATCAAACCTGAAAGAAAATCCCCGTTCAGGATCATCGAAATGGTGAGAAGAAACACCTAAGTCTGCTAACAAACCATCTACCTTTTCAATTCCATGGTACTTTAAAAAGTTTTTTAAAAACCTGAAATTATGATTAACAAAAACAAATCGTTTGTCATCAATTAAGTTAGGCAAAGCATCATCATCCTGATCGAATGCTACTAACTTTCCTGTTTTAATATATTTAATGATTTCACTGGAATGACCGCCTCCCCCAAAAGTTACGTCGACGTAGATTCCGTCTGGCCTTATTTGCAAGCCTTCAACACTTTCATTGAGTAAGACTGGTGTATGATACGCCATTTCTATTCAATTTCCTTATTCAAACTCCCTCCCATAATTTTTTCTGCCAATGCAGCAAAATCATCATGCTTTTGTTCAGCTGTTTCGTACAGCTCTTTAGACCAAATTTCAATTTTACCGTCTTGCCCCGCTAAAATTGCTTCTTTAGAGATATTTGCAAGATCAAGTAATCGTTTGGGAATAAGCATTCTATTATTTCCATCTAAAACGATTTCAGCAGATCCCCTGTAAAAATTTCTTAAAAATTTGTTATGCTCTTTGTTATATGGATTAATTCTATCTCGAATTAATGTATTTTGTCGTTCCCATTCTTCAATAGAAAATAACACCAGACACTGTTCAAATATGTCTTTTTTCACAACAAATCGGCCTTCAGAAACAACTCCCAACTGTTTCTTTAGCATAGACGGAAAAGTAACTCTTCCTTTTTCATCTACTTTACAATTATAATCACCGATAAACGTTGTCATGTACAATCTCTATTTAACTCTCAAAAATATACAAAAATTTACCACAATTTACCACTTTCCTCCATTTTTTACCACTTTGTTAATAACTTTTATTTGATTATTTAAAAGCGAAAAACTGCTTCTGTCAGAACACAAGCTCCCAAACCCTATAAATACAAGGAACTACAAGAGTTTTGTCAAGTGTGAAGAATTTAATTTTTATTAAAGAGAAATTAAATAAATTATTAAAAAATAAATGTTTTAATTTTAACACATAAATCAAGGATTCAAATGGATAAAATCAGCGTAAGAGAAGTTTTTAAAGAAAAAAGTCCTAAGGTTGCAAAATTTGTTCCCGGCTTTGTTTTCAAATATATGGAACGTATTGTACATCAGAAAGAAATAAACGATGCAATTCCTATTATTGGCAATAAATACGGTCTTGATTATGTAAAAGCTGTAATTGATTTTTTTCAAATAAAAATACATGTAAATGGCAAAGAAAATATTCCAACTGAAGGACGAAATATTTTTGTGGCAAACCACCCTCTTGGAGGAATAGACGGAAGCGTTCTAACACACACGATCGGACAAATTCATCCAGAACTTCATTTTTTGGTTAACGATTTATTAATGAGTTTTGATAATGTCGATAACATATTTGTTCCTATTAACAAACATGGGAAACAATCTGTTGAGTATGTAAAAAGAATTGAAGAAATATATAAGTCAGACAAACAAGTACTTAGTTTTCCGGCAGGATTATGTTCGCGAAAAATTAAAGGGGAAATTCTTGATCTTGAATGGAAAAAAAGCTTTATTTCAAAAGCTATTCAACATAAACGAAATGTAGTTCCGGTACATATTGATGGGGAAAATTCAAACTTCTTTTATAATCTCGCAAATTTCAGAACAAGCTTAGGCATTAAAGCTAATTTTGAAATGTTTTACCTAGCAGACGAGATGTTCAAACAACGAGGTAAGACTATAACTTTAACATTCGGAAAACCAATTCCATATACATATTTTGACAAATCTTTGCATCCAAGAAAGTGGGCTAAAAAAGTTAAAGATTATATATACACTCTTCCTAAAGGTAATACAGAGCCATTTACGAAGTAAAAATAAAAATTGTAAATTTGTGTTCCCAAACCACTACAATTTAGAAAATGAAAGAAGTAATTGAAGCAGTTGAGAAAACACTTTTAAAAAAGGAATTAACTCCAGAAAGATTTTTACGAAAAACCAATAACGGAGGAAATGAATTATACATAATTAATCATCACAACTCCCCGAATATTATGCGCGAGGTAGGCAGATTACGGGAGTTAACTTTTCGAAATGCAGGCGGTGGAACAGGAAAAGAGATTGATATTGATAATTTTGACACACAAGAAGAGCCATACGAACAATTAATATCTTGGGATCCGGAAAATAAAGAAATCGCAGGAGGCTACAGGTTCCATGTATGTAATCAAGAGAGTGACCCAAATAATCTTGCAACTACTAAATTATTTGAATTCTCAGAAGATTTTAATAAAGAGTATTTACCTTACATGATTGAACTAGGAAGATCATTTATTCAACCTAAGTATCAATCTGCTTCTGCCGGAAGAAAAGCTTTATTTGCTCTTGATAATCTTTGGGATGGACTAGGTGCTTTAATTGTTGAGAATCCCCAGATTAAATATTATTTCGGAAAAGTAACCATGTACCCGCATTTCAATAAAGAAGCAAGGAACATGATATTGTATTTTTTAAATGCTCAGTTTCAGGATGATAGAGCAATGGTAATTCCAAGAAATCCTTTGGGATTAGGAATTGATATTTCGAAAATGAAGACATTATTCAATGGAAAAGACTACAAAGAAAATTACAAGATTTTACAAAGGAAAGTACGTGAGTTTGATCTGAATATTCCTCCTTTAATTAACGCTTATATGAATCTTTCACCATCGATGAAATTTTTTGGCACTGTAGTTAATGAAACATTTGGTGGCGTTGAAGAATCAGGAATAATGATAACCATAAACGATATATTCCCTGCAAAAATTGAAAGACATATTAAAACCTATATTAGAAATAGGTTGTTAAGAGTTTTTAAGAGAAAAAAATAATACTTATAAATCACAAAATAAAAACCTTAGCAAGAACTTTGCTGAGGGTTTTTTTCTTTGTTCTACTTCTACTAATATGCTCTTTGATTTTTCCCTTCGATAAAATTAATAAATGATTTATTTACAACTTTATTACCTCCAGGTGTTGGGTATTTTCCTGTAAAATACCAGTCACCCGTATCATTAGGACATGCTGTATGCAGATTTTCAATTGTTTGGAAAACAATTTCAACATCTGCTCTTACTTCATTCGATTTTAATAAATCTGAGATCTTAGCTGAGATTTCTTCAGGTGTAAAGGGTTTATAAATTTCCTTAACATAATTAACGATTTGCTCTTTAGGTAGATTTTCCTGAGATTTTGATTTTTTATAAATCTCGTTAATTATATTCTCTCTCCCTGATTCTTTTAAAAGATCAACAGCAGCTTTGAATGCAACAAAATCACTCAATTTTGCCATATCAATACCGTAACAGTCTGGATACCTAATTTGTGGAGATGAAGATACAACCACAATCTTCTTCGGCTTTAAACGATCAAGAATTTTTAATATACTTTCTCTCAATGTTGTTCCACGAACAATTGAATCATCAATAATAACAAGATTATCGACACCTTCACGAACCGTTCCGTACGTAACATCATAGACATGACCAACCATATCGTTTCTACCCTTATCCTGAGCAATAAATGTTCTTAGTTTTATATCTTTTATTGCAATCTTTTCTACTCGGATTTTTTTATGCATAATCCGATCGTATTCCTTTTCATTCAGCTTGTCACTCAAATCCAAAATTTCTTTTTTCTGTTCGCTTAGCAAATGAGATTTCAACTCATCTACCATCCCGTAAAATGCTGTTTCTGAAGTGTTAGGAATGAAAGAAAAGACTGTGTTTTCAATATCATTATCAATAGCTTTCATTATCTGAGGAACAAGCAATCTTCCAAGTTGCTTTCTCTCCTGATAAATATCCTTATCGCTACCGCGTGAAAAATAGATTCTTTCGAATGAGCAAGAACTTCTTTTTTGAGGCACTCTTATTTCTTCAGAATAAACAGTTCCATCCTTTTTAATAATAAATGCTTCTCCTGGATTAATCTCTTTTACTTTTTCTGCTTCCAGATTCATTACTGTCTGTATAACAGGACGCTCTGAAGCCACTACAACAATTTCATCATCTTTATAATAATAAGCAGGACGAATTCCGTGAGGATCCCTCATTACAAAAGCATCACCATGACCTAAAACACCTGCAATAGCATAACCTCCATCCCAATCCTTGCTTGCTTCTTGCAAAATTTTCTTAATATCAAGGTCCTTAGCAATTATCGCAGAAATTTCTTTATTTGTAAATCCATCATTTTTATTTTGTCTGAAAAGAAGCTGATTTTCTTCATCAAGAAAATGCCCCACTTTTTCAAGAACCGTAACCGTATCAGAATATTCTTTCGGATTTTGTCCTAACTCAATCAGTACTTTAAAAAGTTCATCAACATTTGTCATGTTAAAATTCCCAGCCAACATCAAATTTCTTGACTTCCAGTTATTTTCACGCATTAAAGGCTGTACAAATTCAATATCATCTCCGCCAAAAGTTCCATAACGTAAATGACCCAAATAAATATCTGCTGCAGAAGGAAGATTTTCTTTTGCCCAAGATGTATCATTCAATAAATCAGGATTTTTCTCAACAATAGCATTATGAAAACCATTTACTTCGGCGAAAACTTCTTTTATTGGTGATTCTCCATTAGATCTAAATCGATGAATGTACTTTTTACCGGGTTCAAGGTCAAATTTCAAAGTTGCTAAACCCGCGCCATCCTGACCGCGATTATGCTGCTTCTCCATTAATAAGTATAGCTTATGTAAACCATACATCCACGAGCCATATTTAGCCTGGTAGTATTCCAATGGTTTCAATAAACGTATTAATGCTATCCCACATTCATGTGTAATCTTATCACTCATTTTATTTAAAGTTAAAACGTATACGCTAATATATTAGACATTTGTAATGACACTTTGTTTGAAAATGAAACAAAGAAAAAGATCTTGAAACAATAACAGATTTCTTTAATACTCCTTATAAGTTGGTATGATTTTTCAGTCTGCTTTAGGATTACATTTGCTCTTTTTAGTAAAGGAGCATTTTTCATTTTTCTGTAATCCTTTTTTTCTGACATAAATTTATTCTTCCAGATTCGGATAATTGATTTTATCGGGGACAATAAATGCTGATGGAAAATATCTCTTTACTCTCTTAAAATCTTTTAGAGCATCAATCTTTGTTCTATAATCACCAACCACAACCCGAAAATATGGACTAACATATTCTAAATAAATAGGTATTTCGGGAAATAAACCATAGAACTTTGCTTTAGCATCCTGAGAATTATCTCTGGCTAAGCTACCTAAATCAGAAAAGATTCGGATTCTAAATCCAGGCACTCCTTCTTTGCGTTTATTTTGTTCTACATGATTATATATGAGATCATTTATTCTCATATCTTGAAAAACCAAAATATCGCCCTGACTTACTTGTTTATCCTGAATTTTAATAAAAATATCTTCTGTGTCTGTAGAATTGGAAAAAGACTGTCCAAAAACACTTTGTGTAAAAAGTAAAACTAATAATACCGTAGATATTTTCTTAAAAAGAGCCATATATTTCTATTATAGACAGTGTAAAATTAAACAATTTTTCTCAGATTTCTTTATGCTATATGAATTAATACAAGACAAAAAACTAAAGACTAACACTTTGTTTTTCTGACACTTCTATAGTCTTGCTATTTAAAAATGCTTTTACTTTAATTTTTCCTTCAATCTGCATTTCAAAACTTTTTGATTTTCTAATTTTATAAAGTGATGACATACTCGTTAATAAGTTTGATACATGTATATCCACAGGAAAAACCTGAATTTCATCTGATTTTGAAGGAATAACAATCTCGTTTGTGTTCTTCATTTTACCCAGATATTTCCCGTTTATGGTTACATCCAAATCCATATCCTTTATTTTTATTTTATACCCATTTGGATTTGTAACAGGAACTGACAATTCAAGGCTAATTTTATTATCGACCATTCCTTTAAAATTCACATTGCTCACATCTCCAATATTGACAGACTTATATGCATTACAACTACTTAATATAATAAGTAACACTAATAATCCCGCAATATTTCTTATTTTATCTTTTTTCATAATTTTTTAATGTACAAAAGTTGTTCCTTTTAATTTTATTGTTGCCAATTCATTGCTTTTTCAACTGCTTTTTTCCAGCCGACATATAATTTTTCTCTTTTATTTTTATTCATTAACGGCAAAAAGGTTCTATCTATTTCACGTTTTTCAAGAATTTCATCCATTGTCCAGAATCTAACCGCAAGACCGGCAAGCATTGCTACACCTAAAGCCGTTGTTTCTACATTTGATGGTCTGATTACATCAACATTAAGCATATCTGCTTGAAATTGCATAAGAAAATTATTTGCACATGCACCACCATCAACATTAAGACTTTTAAGTTTAATACCTGAATCTTTTTCCATTGCTTTTAATACATCCATAGTTTGATACGCCAGCGATTCCAAAGTTGAGCGTACTATGTGCTTATCAGTCACACCTTGTGTTAATCCTAATATTGCACCACGAGCAAACATATCCCAATATGGTGCTCCTAATCCTGAAAATGCTGGTACTACATAAACTTCCTCAGTATCATCCGTTTCAAATGCAATTTTTTCTGTTTCTGCTACATTGTCTATTATTTTTAAAGCATCCCTAAGCCATTTTATTGCTGCTCCCGCAATAAAAACACTTCCTTCAAGAGCATATTTTATTTCTCCATTTAAACCATAGGCTATCGTAGTTAACAATCCAGACTCGGATTCCACTGGTTTGTTGCCTGTATTCATTAACATAAAACAACCGGTACCATATGTATTTTTAGCCATGCCATCAGAAACACATGCCTGCCCGAATAATGCAGCTTGCTGATCACCAGCTATACCCGCTATTGGAATTTCTTTTACAAAAATTGATTTATCAGTATGCCCGTAAATCTCTGAAGACATTCTTACTTCTGGCAATATTTGTTTTGGAATTCCAAACAGTTCAAGCAAATCCTCATCCCATTCTAAACTATGAATATTAAATAACATTGTTCTAGAAGCATTTGAGTAATCAGTTATGTGCAACTTGCCACCTGTAAGTTTCCACATAATCCAAGTATCAATTGTTCCGGCTAAAATTTCACCTTTTAAAGCTCTTTCCTTTATACCGGGGACAATATTTAATATCCAATGAATCTTAGTTGCTGAGAAATATGAATCAATTACTAAACCTGTATTTTTTTTTATGTACTCACCCCAACCATCTTTTGTTAACTTTTTACATAGATCTGCTGTTCGCTTATCTTGCCAAACTATTGCTCTATATACTGGCTCTCCAGTATTTCTATCCCATAAAATAACTGTTTCTCTCTGGTTTGCTATTCCAATAGCTCCTATCTCGGCAGGATCTATATTCTGTTTATCTATTAGTTCTTTTGCTGTTTTGATTTGAGAATTCCATATTTCTATTGGATCATGTTCCACCCACCCTGCTTTTGGATAAAATTGGTTAAACTCTGTTTGTACCGAATCAACCACATTCCCTTCTTTATTAAACAATAAGGACCGCGAACTGGAAGTGCCCTGATCTAATGAAAGTATGTATTTTTTATCCATCTTTTACCTTTTTAGGAGAATCTAAAAATACAATATTTTGAATAGTTTTTGGGATAAAAATAAAAACGGTTAAATCTTACAAGAAATAACCGTTTAATATTTATTTATATTTTATTTTATTCCATTGCTTCTGCAATTTCATCTGTAAGCTCTAAACTATGATATACATTTTGCACATCGTCATCATCTTCAAATGCATCAATAATTTTTAACACTTTAAGTGCAGATTCAACGTCCAACTCTTTTGTGTCATTTGGAATTCGTTTTAAGCCTGCGTTTTCAATCTCAATACTTAAAGAATCAAGTTTTTTCTGTACACTTCCAAAGTCTTCTTTAGCAGTAGTAACTGTTATTAATCCTTCTTCTACTTCTATATCTTCTGCTCCAGCATCAATCATTTCAAGTTCAAATTCATCCATTTCCATTCCTTCTGAAACCGGAAATGTGAAAATTCCTTTTGTATCAAAAAGAAATGACAGAGAACCATTTGTTCCTAAACTACCATTGTATTTTGTGAAAATTGCTCTAACATTACTAACTACTCTATTCTTATTGTCAGTTAAACAATCAACAAATACAGCTATTCCATTTGGTGCATAACCTTCAAAAGACATTTCTTCGTAGTTATCTCCATCTTTACCAGCTTTATTAATTGCTCTCTCTACATTATCCTTTGGCATATTTACACCTTTGGCATTATTCATTGCTAGACGTAACCGTGGATTTGCTTCCGGGTCAGGACCACTTTCTTTAACTGCAATTGAAATCTCTTTTACAATCTTTGAGAACATTTTGGAACGTTTTGCATCGTTCGACCCTTTTGCTCTTTTTATTTTGGACCATTTACTGTGACCTGACATAATAATTTATTTTATTTAATACTAATTCTTTTTTAGTGGCAGTAAAATTACTAAATTTTAGAAATATAACTCAATACGAATACAGGAAAATAAATTCGGACATCCATGTCTTTTTTATAACAAAATCATATATTCTGATTTTCACTTTATATTTTTGATAAATTTGCAGAAGATTTTTAAATAAAGATTCTCAAAATGGATAATACAAAACTGGAGTTATCTCAAAAATTATATATTGAAACTTACGGATGCCAAATGAATGTAGCAGACAGCGAGGTTGTTGCATCTGTAATGAAAGACAATGGTTATATTGTAACTGAAGATATTAATGAAGCTGATATTATTCTTGTTAATACTTGTTCGATAAGAGAAAATGCAGAGCAAAGAGTTTGGGGCAGATTAGATGTTTTTAAGCAAATTAAAAAGAAAAAACCTGAACTTACCGTAGGTGTAATCGGATGTATGGCAGAAAGATTAAAAGAAAAACTAATAGAGGAAAAGAAAATTGTTGACTTGGTTGTTGGCCCAGATGCATACAGAAGCCTCCCTGAATTATTGGAAACCGTTGAGTCAGGTCAAAAAGCAATAAATGTAATCCTTTCGAAAGAAGAAACATATGCAGATATAAGTCCGGTAAGACTAGATAAAAATGGAATTTCTGCATTTATATCAATAATGCGTGGTTGCAATAATATGTGCTCATATTGCATTGTTCCTTATGTTCGTGGAGGAGAACGCAGCAGGAACCCTGAATCAATTATTGTTGAAGCAGAAGATCTTTATAAAAAAGGTTATAAGGAAATCACTTTATTAGGCCAAAATGTGGATTCGTATAACTGGGAATCTGAAGACAAGAATAAAACTGTTATGTTTGCGCAGTTACTTGAAATGGTTGCTAAAATTAGTCCTACATTAAGAATTAGGTTTTCTACTTCGCACCCTAAAGACATGTCAGATGAGGTTCTGTACACTATGGCAATGTATAGCAATATTTGTAATCATGTACATTTACCAGCTCAATCAGGAAGCACTGAAGTTCTTGAAAAAATGAAACGTGGATATTCAAGAGAATGGTATATTGACAGAATTAATGCCATAAAGAAAATTTTACCTAACTGTGCTGTATCAACAGATATTATGACAGGTTTTTCAGGTGAAACAGAAGAAAATCATAAGGATACGCTTAGTTTAATGTCTCTTGTTAATTATGATTACGCTTTCATGTTTAAATATTCTGAAAGACCTAAAACTTATGCCGCCAGACATTTAAAAGATGATGTTGCTGAGGAAATAAAATCCAGAAGGTTGTCAGAAATTATCGAATTACAGGGAAGCTTATCCGAAAAAAGCAAAAAAGCAGATTTAGGTAAAGTTTTTGAAGTCCTTGTGGAAGGTATTTCAAAAAAATCTAAAGATCAGTTGTTTGGAAGAAATTCACAAAATAAAGTTGTTGTTTTCCCAAAACAAGATTATAAAATAGGAGATTATGTTTTTGTAGAAGTAACAGATTGTACTTCTGCAACATTAATCGGAAAAGCGATTGATTAGCTGAATAACTAATTTATCTGAAAAACACGATCTAATTCGACCAATTGTATTAATTCCATTAATTCATCTGAAAGATTAATTAAATTAACATTGGAATTATTCAACTTTGATGTTTTATATACTTTCAACAATGTCTCAAATCCTGAGCTATCAATAAATTTAATACCTGAAAAATTTAAAATTAGATTTGAATCGGCTTTACTTACCAGAGAAGAAAGTTCGGACTCTATTTCACTTGAATTTAAAACATTAAGCTTTGTAACATTACTAAATGATACCATGTACTTATTGTCGAATTGATCAACTGTTAGCATAATCTGTTTGGCGTTTTTAATTTGAAGTAAAGAAGCAACAGAATAATTAATATTTCTAAAAAAAAGAAGCGAAGTTTTGAACAAAAATTGTTAAAGTTTTAAACTATTGATCAGTTTAAACATTTCCTTTTAAAAAGATAAGGTAAAAACAGTAGATTCATTTGGCACTGAAGTAACAGATATATTTCCTTTATGCAAGTACATAATTTGTCTTGTGAGGCTAAGGCCAATACCTGATCCATCTGATTTTGTTGTGTAGAATGGGATAAATATATTTTCAAGCTCTTCCGAAGTAATTCCTTTTCCATTATCTTCAATCATAACTAAAATACGGTTTTGATCATTCTTTTTAATTTCAATATTTAGAACAGGGCGTTCAACCTCGTTTACAGCATCAATTCCATTTAAGATAATATTTAAAAAAGCCTGATCAATTTAAGATTGATCTGCAGAAACAATTATCTCTTCAGATGGAAAATTAGTATTAATATGAATAGCAGAATCTTTTAACTTAGGTTTAAGTAAAGAAATTATTCGGTTTATAGTAGTTTTTATATTTACATCCTGAAATTCAGGTTTTGGCATTTTTGTGAAACTCCGTGTTGCCTCAACAAATTTAACAAGTCCTTTACTTCTAACTTTGATTGTATCTAAGCTCTCTTTTATATCAGCCTCCTGTTCCTTGTCAATACTTTCATGAAACTGATTTGATTCATCAAAAAGCATTTGACAAACTATCCCTGACAAGTTAGAAATAGGAATTGCAGAATTCATTATTTCGTGTGTTAAAACTCTGGTAAGTTTTTGCCATGATTCCAATTCATTTTGTTCAAGTTCACTCTGTACATTTTGAAAAGAATACAAGCTAAAATTATCTTTTAGCAATTTAAATTTAGTAACCTGAACAGAATAGCTGCAAACACCTCCTTCCATTTCGAATTTAACTAATTTCTTTTCTCCTGTTTTTAAATTTTTCAATAATTCAGGTAGATTGTCGTGTGAAATTTTTAAAGAATCGATTCTCCTTAAAACACTCTTTTTAAATAATTTATTCGATGAATCATTAGACAAAACTATTTTCCCGGAATCATCTGCACACAAAACTGCAGTATCAATCTGGTTTATTATAGTCTGTAAATAATGATAATTAACTTGTGCTTTATCACGCAAAGAAACTATTACCTGAGAAAGTTGATTAAACGCTTTATTTAAATCCAGATCCTGAAAGCTTTTAGAAAATGGCGGAGAAAAGTCTTCCTGATCAACTGAAATTAAAAAATGAGATAACTTTCTATATTCTTTTTGTATAAATTTTAATAAAACGATTATAACTCCAATATCTAAAATAAATATCCATATTGAAGTAAGCCAGAAATAAGTATTAAAAGCAATATAAACGCCTGCTGCAGTTAAAAAAACTATAACAACAATATAAAATAATGAGATATTCTTAAAAGATTTAAATACCATATTTTTTCATTTTTCGGTACAAAGTGCTTCTTCCCAAACCTAATTCATTAGCAGCTTTTGAATAATTTCCACCATACTTTTCAATAGCCTTAATGATTGTATGTTTTTCTAAATTCTCAACATTTAATGAATCTGAAACCTCTTCAATCATTTTCTTTTTTAGTGCAAAATCACTTTCCTCAATAAAATTAGTTTCACACATTATTACTGCTCTTTCTACTAAATGTTGCAATTCCCGGATATTTCCTGGCCAGCTGTATTCTTCCAAAGCTTTTACTGCTTTTGCTGATATATTTAATCCTGATTTATTATATCTTTTACAAAATTTCATTAAAAAACTATCAGCTAAAATTTTTATATCATCCTTTCTTTTTCTAAGAGGCGGAATATTAATCTCAACTGTATTTATCCTGTATAACAAGTCCTGCCTAAATTCTCCTTTTTCAACCA
>DAOUTQ010000180.1 GCA_030668615.1 Bacteroidales bacterium
ACAAATCTTACTAAAGTAGGAGTTTATAATAACAAGAATTTGGTGTTTTTAAAGAAAATAAAATATGCAGACGAAGATCTTAAACAATTCTCAAGATTTGAAGATCAAGTTAATTTTAGGAGAGAAGCAATATTAAAAGAATTAAAAGAAAATGATATAGAATTTGATAAAATACGAGCTGTAATAAGTAGAGGTGGTTTAATTAAACCAGTAAAATCAGGAGTTTATCTAATTAATGATAAATTAATAAACGATTTAAAAAATCATATTCAAGGTAGTGATGTTGTTAATTTAGGAGGTTTAGTAGCAAATAGTATAGTAAAAGAATTCCCAAATGCCAGTGCTTTAGTTGCCGATCCTGTTGTTGTTGATGAATATGATGATATTGCAAGAGTTACCGGCTTGCCTGAAATAAAAAGAAGATCAATTTTTCATGCCTTAAATCAAAAATATATTGCACGTCATTACGCAATATCGATTAATAAGGAATATGATGAGTTAAACCTTATTGTTGCACATTTAGGAACTGGGATAACTGTTGGAGCTCATAAAAAAGGTCGAGTTGTTGATTCAAATATGGGTTTTGACGGTGACGGACCATTTTCTCCAATAAGAGCAGGAAGCTTACCAACAGGTGATTTAATAAGATTATGTTTTAGTGGTAAATATACAGAAGAAAAACTATTAAAAAAGATAAGTGTAGAAGGTGGATTATTTGCTCATTTAGGAACATGTAGTGGAGCAGAAATTGATAAAAAAGTTAATGAAGGAGATAAAGAAGCGTCATTTATATTTGAAGCAATGGGATATCAGATAGCAAAAACAATTGGATCTATGTATGCAGTTTTGGCTGGCGAAGTTGATGCAATAATAATTACAGGAGAAGTAGCAAATAGCTCCTGGTTAGTAAGAAAAATTGTTGAAAGAGTAGAAAAAATTGCACCTGTTACAGTATATCCCGGATCTGACGATATTAAAACTTTAGCCATGATAGGATTGCAAGCAATACATGGCGAAAGAGAAGTATTTGAATATTAATACAAAATATACTATATAATTAATGTGGTGGTTTATTCTGAACTACCACTTTTTATTATCTCTTGTATATACTTATCTGGAACCTGTATTGTAATTACTTCACCTGTTACTGTTACAATACCTTTTGCCAAGACTCTTACATCTACAGTTACTTTTTTCCCACTTATTTCCCTGATTTTTCCTCTTATTTCCAATGTACAATCAATAGGTGTCGGTTTAAGATATTTAACATTTAACGTTCCCGTTAAAAACCTAAATGAAGGTTCCGTATCCATTTCACGGTTTTCTTGCTTGTACATCGCGGCAGCTGCTGATCCCGTTCCATGACAGTCAATTAGAGAAGCTAGTAAACCTCCATAAACAAAACCAGGTATCGCAGTATGTTGTGGTTGTGGTTTGAAAGTAGTTAATGTTTCATCACCATCCCAAACAGTTTTTATTTGATAACCGTACTCATTTAATTTACCACAGCCATAACAGTGGCTAAGGTGGTCCGGATAATAATCTTGAAATGCTTTTATATCCATAAAATATGTTTTTTTTAATGAGAAATAAAAATAAAAAATTAATTGAAGATAACATATAAAATCTAATATAAATTAAGCTTTTAGAACATATTATACCGATTCTTCTTCAAAATGTCGCATATAATATGATGTTTTGAAGATTAGAATGGTTAATGCCGTTATATATTCAATCCATATTTGTTTTTCACAAATATGACAACTTGAATAATAAACGGTATTACACATTTTAATACGCTTGGCAATTACATATATTATCTTATTAATTATCTTATCATCAATGCCATAAACTTTCATAGAACTTAATTGTTAATAATAAGTTATGGTAAAATGTCTTTTAATAAGATAATGTGTTATTTTTGACAACATTGAACCATCTAAATATGTGAATAAAATATATTCACATATTTAAGTTTTGATATTAATCTTATAAATTAAGGAAGTTATGAGCAATCTAAAAAATCAAACTTTTCCTTCTTTGCTTGAAAACAGTGTTAAGCATTATGGTAATAACATAGCTTTATCATATGTAAATAGTGATCCTATTACATACAACGATCTCGATAAGGAAATAAAGAAAATTAAGAACTTGCTTGTCGGTATGGGTATATCAAAAGGAGATAAAGTTGCAATTTTAAGCCGTAATATGCCTAACTGGGGAATATCATTTTTTGCTATAACTTCGATTGGGGCAATTGTAGTTCCTTTATTGCCAGATTTTCATGACGATGAAATAAAAAATATTTTAGAACACTCAGAAGCAAAAGCAATTTTTGTTTCAAAATTAATGTATCCTAAAATTGAAAATTTACCAGACAATTTTCTAGATACGATAATTTATTCTGACGATTTTGAAATTGTAAAAGGGAATTCAGTAACTAATGAAAAAGAAAATATAAATTATACTGTTGAAGAGTCTGACCTCGCTTCAATAATATATACATCCGGTACAACCGGAAAATCAAAAGGAGTGATGCTGACTCATAAAAATATTGTATTTGATGCAATTCAAGTATTAACTATTGAACCTGTGAAAGCAGGGCATCGTTTTCTTTCTATTTTACCATTGTCTCATACTTATGAAAATACATTGGGTTTTGTTTTACCAATTATGCAGGGAGCTGCAGTATATTATCTTGAAAAACCGCCTACAGCAGCTGCTTTAATTCCCGCAATGAAGAAGGTGCAACCTACACATATTTTAAGTGTACCAATGGTTATAGAAAAAATATACAGAAATCAGGTTTTACCAAAGTTCACCAATAGCAAAATTTTATCAATTTTATACAAAGTTCCTGCTATTCGTAAGAAACTAAACAAATTAGCCGGTAAGAAATTATACGAAACATTCGGTGGAAAACTTGAGTTTTTTGGTGTTGGAGGTGCTGCACTTGATCCAGTTGTTGAGAAATTCTTACGTGAAGCAAAGTTTCCATATGCAATTGGATATGGATTAACAGAATCGTCACCGTTACTTTCTGGAGCCAATCCTCAGCAAGTTAAATTTAGGGCCACAGGCCCGGCAATGGATGGTATTGAAGTAAAAATAAATAATCCTGATTCTAAAACTGGTGAAGGAGAAGTTTGGGCAAAAGGTGATAATATTATGAAAGGATATTATAAAGAGCCTGATTTGACTAAAGAAGTATTAACTAATGATGGTTGGTTAAAAACAGGTGACCTTGGATATTTTGATAAAGATAATTTCCTTTTTTTGAAAGGAAGAATTAAAAACATGATTGTTGGAGCCAGTGGTGAAAATATTTATCCTGAAGAAATTGAATCTGTAATAAATAATTTTAGATACGTTCTTGAGTCAATTGTTATTGAAAAGAAGGGGAAACTGGTTGCCTTAGTCCATTTTAATTATGAAGAATTAGAAAAACAATTCCAGCATCTTAAAGAAGAGGCTGTTCATTTTGCTAAGAAAAAGGCAGAAGAATTAATTCTTGAACTGCAGGAACATGTTAATTCAAAGGTTAATAAATTTTCAAAAATTTATGCTGTAGTTCCACAATTAATTCCATTTGAAAAAACTGCAACTCAAAAAATTAAACGCTATTTATATGCAAATGCTTAACTGAAATTGTTTAAAAAATTAAACAGCAATATTGATTTATCATTATTGCTGTTTTTTTATCTTAAGTTATCGAAATATTTATATGTTTTCTTGACAATTGCTTCCCAATTCGTTATTTTAATCCAAAGCACAGAAAATGAAATTTTTCATTGGAGATGTTCATGGGTGTATAAAAACTCTTAAGGATTTAGTTCGGCAAATATGTACAATTGATAAAAATCCTGAACTTATCTTTGTTGGGGATTTAATTGATCGGGGCCCTGATTCAAAAGCCGTTATCGATTATATTATTGAATTGAATATTAGTGGCATTAAATCAAGGAGTATTCGTGGAAATCATGAAGAGATGCTGATTAATGCTTATATAAATAATCAGAAAATAACAGATTCGAATTGGTGCGCCAATGGAGCAAAAAATACAGTGGAAAGCTTCAATGTTAATGCTGATATATATAAACCTGTAAAAGAATTAATACCTGAAGAATATTTTCAATATTGTGCTGCTTTGCCTTATTTTATAGAAACGCCAGATTATGTAATAGTTCATGCTGGATTAAATTTCAGAATTAGTAATCCAATGACTGATTTTAAAACCATGATTTGGACAAGAGAAGAACATTATAATAAGGAGTTAGTAAAAGGAAAACGGTTAATTCATGGGCATTCACCGATTGCACTGGAGAAGTTGAAAAGTAAATTGGAATCAGGAATACCAGATATAATAAATATTGATACCTGATGCGTTTATATTCAGCATAGAGGTTTGGGAAATTTAACTGCTATTAATGCCGAAACATTAGAACTAATTTCAGTAAAAAATATAGATTTATTTTAATATCTTTATTATAGAATTTCTATTTTAAAATTATAAAACAAAAATATGACAGATCAAGGAGATTTAATACGATTGTACACAGGTTCAGAAATCGATGTTAGTGTATTAAAAGAGATTTTAGATGATAATCAGATGCCATCTTTAATAAAGAACGAGATGGATTCTGGTAAAGCTGCTGGTTTTGGAGGTGGATATGCAGGATCTGAAGCTCATATATTAGTTTCGGAGAATGATTACGAAAATGCCAAAGTTTTGCTCGGGGAGTTTTTGAAATCTTTTGAAAAGGAATAGGTGCAATATCAGTAAAAAGGGATTTTAAAAAAGTGCAAAAAACAATTTATTGAAAAGATTGTTACTGTTGTGTATAATGTAAAATTATCAATGCATCAATTAAAAAAGACACAAAATATTATTCTTTCGGTTAAAGAGGCTTGGGAGTTCTTTTCTCAACCAGATAACCTTGCAAAAATTACTCCTTCGCATATGAATTTTAAAATTCTGGCGAGATCTGATGCTGGAGAAATGTATCCTGGAATGATAACCACTTACAAGTTAAGCCCACTATTTGACCTGAAAGTAAATTGGGCAACTGAAATAGCACAAATAAAAGAGCACAAGTATTTTATTGACAATCAGATTCAGGGACCATATAAGATATGGCATCATGAACATCATTTTAAAGAAATTGAAAATGGTACTGAAGTGAGAGATGTTTTATTCTACGAAGTCAGGTTTGGTATAATAGGACAAATATTGCACAGACTCTTTATAAGGAAACGTATAGAGGATATATTTAACTACAGAGAAGAAAAAATAAAAGAACTTTTTGGTTCTGTATAAGTTCCAAAAAGCTCTTTAAAATTTAATTATTTAGCAAATAATATTTATACTATTGAAAATCTTTTAAACTTTCCATTAGTTTTTTTCTGGTAAAGAAAATCCTGCTTTTTACAGTTCCAATTTTTAATTCTAATTCATCGGCTATTTCTTTGTATTTATAGCCGGACAAGAACATATTAAAAGGATTTTTAAATTCGTCAGGTAAGTTCTCAATTTGTTTCAATATCTCTTTTGTGGTCATTTCATTATCTGGTCTGGCCGGAGATATTTCTTTTGATAAATTTAAAAAGAACAAGTTGCTTGTTGTATCGTTATGTGTATTTTGCTTTTGCTGTTTGCGATAATTATTAATAAATGTATTCTTCATTATTGTAAAAGCCCATGCCTTTAAATTTGTATATCCTACAAATTTATCACGATGCGATAATGCTTTTAAGTATGTTTCTTGTAACAGGTCTTGAGCTGCTTCTCTATTTGAGGTTAAACTCATCGCAAACCTTGAAAGTTTAGTCTCTAAACTTATAAGTTGATGATTAAATTCAATTGCTGTCATAGTTGTATGTTTAAATTCAATTCTTAAACAAATATACAACATGAGAAGACCTAAAAGCAAATGTGTGAATGCTTCAAACCTTGATATTTGCTACTAATCTAAATAAGTACAATCTCTAAACACACCGTGTAATAGGTAATGCAATACCTTATTACTTATTAATTCTAAATTGCAAAAAAATGT
>DAOUTQ010000020.1 GCA_030668615.1 Bacteroidales bacterium
CCAAGATGGTGAATACGGATTCCCATTTTTATCTGTTGCATACATATACGGTTTACCTTGTTCGCTTGGAGCCAAACCTTCGTAACTTATCTCGCCATTGTAATTAGCATATACCGATGCAGTAATTAGCTTATTTGTGTATGTTAATCTCGTACTTCCGAATAATGGTGCAACATGGCGTAAAGCAATTCCATCCTGATCTTCGCCATGAGTATAATTAATTATTGATTTGAGGTCTATATTTTTCGAGAAATTAATGTCTACAGATGCATTAAATCCATAAATATAAGCTTTATCAGAATTTACAATTGCCATTACTTCGCTCATTTCATTTTTGTACAGAATTGAATCCTGACCATTAAAAGTAAACTCTCTGCGAACAAACGCATTTGTCAAATAGGTATAAAAACCGCTTAAATTTAAAGTTAACATCTTGAATAAATTTTTCTGTATACCAAGATCAATATTATAAGCATATTCCGGTTTAAGATTTTCATTTGGAACAATAATAGTTCCCGGTTCCGGATCAAAAATCTTTGCCATATCATCAATATTTGGCGCATGAAAGCCTGATGAAAGATTCAGATTAATTTGCCACTTTTTGTTTGGTTTATACACAAATCCAACAGAACCATTAACAGCACTATTATTTACTGATATTTCATTAAAGGGAAAATCAAAAAAAGAAGTGTCTTTTAAAGTTGAAAATAAACTTACGTAGTTAGCACGAGCTCCTGCAATTATTGTTAACTTTTCGCTTAGGTTTTCTTTGTAACTTAAGTATGCCGCTAATGTGATATAATTATTTTTTCCATCAGGATAACGACTTTGCTCAGCTTCCTTACTTCCTGTTATTATATTCTTTACATGCGCAGTAGAATTAACTGAGTTATATACTGCTTCAAATCCGTAAAACAATTGATTTTCACGTTTTAGGCTTTTATCAAAATCTATATTCAGTGAATATGCATCTACTTTTTCAGTTGATTCTGTAAGCTCTTCGCTTCTATATCTTCGATCATGACGACTTTCTTCATAATCCTGATATGCAAAAGTTAATCTCGAATTATCAAAAAGCAAATTCGATTTTGAATAATTTACATTTAAAGAATGCATCATCCATTTTTGTGGGCCATAATACCAATCACCATATTTCAGAGTATCATCACTATACTGAATAAGTCTGTCGTAACGCGGAACATCCGACAATTCTGATAAATGAAAAGCATAAACCATATTTAGGTTTTTTGATGGCCGGAATCGAATCTTCTGCATCAGATTTATTTGATTATATCCTGACTCAACCTGAACATTTGGGCTACTATTTTTAACAATTGTATCAACACCATTAATTTGGGTTACATATTCCAATCGTTTGTATTCATCATTATTTTGACTTCCCATTCTTAAATCACTATAATCGCTAAAACTTACACTTGTAAGAAAACCCCATTTTGCAAGTCCTATATTAAAATCAATATGTCCTGTTCTTTCATTATTTGTTGATGAAAATCGTGTAAAGAAATTGCCTGAGGACTGCATTTTTTCACTTGTGGAAAGTTTTACTTTCAAGGTATGAAAGTCCATTACGCCACCTAAAGCATCGCTTCCGTATGTTACAGAACCCGGACCAAAAATAACTTCACTGCTTTCAACTGCATTTGCATCCAAAGAAATTATATTTTGCAAATTTCCTTCCCTGTAAATGGCATTATTCATTCGAACACCATCAATTACCAACAATACTGTATTTGTAGAAAAACCACGAATCATTGGACTTCCGCCACCTAACTGACTCTTCTGAACAAACACTTCGTTTGAATTTTCCAATAAATCAGCTGTAGTTTGAGGATTATCAAACCTAATTTCCTTTTGAGATATTCGTGTTATTTTATTCGGAATCTCCGAAGCATCTTGCTCCCATCTAAAAGCAGAAATTACAAACTCTTCTATTTCAATAACTCTTTTATTAAGATATATAATCCAGTTATGTTTTTGAAGGTCCGCTTTTGTTAAAGAGGTTTCTTCATATGTAGGGTGCTGAAAATAAATTAGTTCATTATCGGAAAATTCATCTAAAACAACTTCCCCTTTGGAGCTTGATATTGCCGATTTATCTTTTTGCTTATTAAAAACTGCAAGCTCAGCAACCGGATCCTTAGTTTCTGCATCTTTAATTAAAAGAGTCTGACTAAAAGAACTAATAGATATTAGTAACCCAATAAAAATTAAGTAAATCGTTTTATATTTTATATTATTGATTGAAGACATTATCTTTTTTACAAATTTACTGTTAGATCATATTTGATATTGTAGGTTTAATCAATTTTTAAGTATGTTTACCTGTATATATTTTACTTATAGAGTTTTATTTGATATTTTTGGTAAGAACTGAAAAACCTCTACTAATCTTATGTTGAAAAAAATTTTAATCGGATTTGCTGCTATCATCTTTCCTCTTTCTATTTATCTGGGATACAAATACATTAAAAAACAACAATTACCAGAATTTGATATTTACAAAGCTATTCCTTTAGATGCAAGTTTAATAATTGAAAGCCATGATTTTTTAGATAAAATATCTGAAATTAAAGAAGAAAATAAAATCCGTGAAGAACTTATTCAGCTACCTTCGATTAAAGAACTTGATTCCGATCTCGATTTTCTTATTAATCTATCTAACAAAAATCAAATTATAAAAGATTTAACAAACAATAATCAACTGGTTATTTCGGCACATAAATTGGGCAAAACCGATTTAAGCTTTTTGTTCTTACTACGATTACAAAATTTCCGCGATAAAAAACTTTTATTGGAAACAATTTCAAACTTGTTGAGCTCAGATACTAATTTTAAAACAAGAGAATATAATAATTCTAAAATATATCAGATTATTACAGAAAATAAAGAACTTCATTTTTCTTTCTGTAAAGGAATATTAATGTATAGTTCTTCTTCAATTATTATAGAAAATGCTATTAGGCAATCGGAAGCAAAAGAATCGATTCTAAACGATCATGCATTTCTAAAAGTTCAAAAAACATCGGGGAAAAATGTTGATGCCAACATCTATTTAAATCTTTCTAATTTCAATAAAGTAATTTCGAATGCCTTAAGTAAAAAACAGAGCTCGATTATTTCAAATATGGAAAAATTAGGCAACTGGACTGAATTGGATGTTAATTTAAAAAATGACGCAGTTTTACTAAATGGCTTTACTTTTAGTAATGATTCACTTAATAATTACTTAAATATTTTTCTGGATCAAGAGGCAGTGGATCATAAGATGAATAACATTCTTCCTTCTAATACTTCCTTATTTGTTTCTTTTGGAATAAGCAACATGGAGCAATATTTAAAATCTTACAAATCTTATATTGAAAAGCAAGGAAAAATCAATCAATATCAGTTATTCATGGATCAATATAAAAACAAATACGGAATAAATCTTGAATCATTTATAAAAACTCTGCTTGATGAAGAAATTGGTGTTGTTGTAACCGATGATCCAGCAGGAAAAGCAAACGAAAATACTTTTGTGGTTTTAAGAACTAAAAGTAAAAGCATTTCGGAAGAAACCATTGAAGATATTATAGCAAAATATGCAGACATTAATAAAAAAAGAAAATCTGATTATATAAGCAACCTTCGCATTGACCAAGAAACAATTTATAAAGTTTACTTATTACCTGTTAATAATTTATATAGTACATTTTTTGGAAAAATATTTCCTGATTTTAAAAATCAATATCTGACATTTATTGATAATTTCATGGTAGTCGGTAATAGCAAAAACTCTCTTTCTAAATTTATTCATTCGAACATTTTGCAAAAAACTCTTGAAAACGATATTAAATTCGAACAATTTTCCGATTATCTATCATCAAAATCAAATTTTTACTTTTATACTAACCTGTTTCGTTCACCCGAATATATTTCAGAATTTTTAAATCCAAATCTTAAAAAGGGCTTAAATACACATGTAAAAAGCATTAAGAAGTTTCAGGCTTTTGCGGTACAGTTTCAGCAAAACAATAATATGATTTACAACAACCTATATCTGCAATACATTCCTGAAATAAAAGAAGATGCAGTTACTGTTTGGGAAAGTCATTTAGATACAATCACAAATTTTAAACCTGTTTTAGTTACAAATCATTATACAAATGAAAACGAAATATTTGTTCAGGATTTAAATAATAAAATATATTTAATTAATAAAGTAGGTCGTATTTTATGGAAACTTCAACTTAACGAAAAAATAAACAGCGAGGTTTATCAGGTTGATTTTTATAAAAACGGTAAACTTCAAATACTTTTTAGTACAGAAAATAAAATTCATATACTTGATAGAAACGGAAACTATATTGAGCGTTATCCTGTTAAGTTGCGTTCTCCTTCAACAGCTGGAATTGCTCTTTTTGATTATGAAAAAAATCATGATTACCGAATGGCTATTCCCTGTAAAAATAAAAATGTATACCTATATAATATTGAAGGGAGTCTTATAAATGGATGGGAGTTTAAACAGACAGATACACATGTTACTAAACCAGTGCAACATTTTAGAATAAAATCAAATGACTATCTTGTTTTTGCCGATAAGTTCAGAGTATATATTCTGAATCGCCGCGGAAATAATCGGATTAATATTAAAACACAATTTGCTAAATCTGCCAATAATACATTCTATTCCGAATCAGGGAAAAATATAAATGCTGGATTTGTAACAACAGATACTTCAGGCTTGGTAAAAAAAATTAATCTGGATGGAACTGTTGAAACTAAACAAATTGGAAATTTTTTATCTAATCATTTTTTCGATTTTCAGGATATTAATGCAGATGGGTTTAAAGATTACATTTTCATAAATAAAAATAAACTCGAAGTGTATAAAAAAGATGGATCAGAACTATTTGATTACAAATTCGATAAAAACATTGAATCTTCGCCAGTTTATTACTATTTTTCGTATGACGATAGAAAAATTGGTGTTGTTTCGAAAACAACTAACCAAATATATTTGTTTAATAGCGACGGAAGCTTGTATAATGGGTTTCCTTTAAAAGGAAATACACAGTTTACAATAGGTTATCTTGAAAATGTGATGAACAAGTTCAATTTAATTGTTGGCACACAATATAACTTTTTATATAATTATTCCGTAAATTAGTTTACGTTTTTAAATTTCATAATTATGAGCAAATTAAAACTTTCCGGAATCATCAAAGCCTCAATTGTGGTTTTTACAATTCTTATTTTCGGACAATGTATGCGCGATGAATTTCAATTCGATAAACTAAGTACAGATCTGGAAATAAATTCAGGTCTGTTAATGCCTCTGGCTTATGGTTCGCTTTCTTTTGATGATATTGTAAGTGAATTTGATAATTCTGGTTTTTTATCAGAAGACGCCGATGGATTATTATACTTAACATATGCCGATTCATTAATTTCTTTTGTTGCAAACGATATACTTGAAATTCCGGAACAAAACTTTTTTCAGTTTTTTATTAACGCCGATTTTAGTTTTCTTCCAGGGTGGACGACTGTTTCTGTTGATTCTACTCAGAATTTCCCTTTTACTTTTGCCAATAATGAAGAGTTGGATAGTATGATTGTTAAAACAGGGAATCTTATTTTTGAAATAAGTTCTGATTTTCAACATACAGGAGAGATTTTAATGACATTTCCAAACATTACTCTTAACGGAATTCCTTTAGTAAGAACGGTAATTATGGATGATCCAAGTGGAAATTTTTCGGCAAATATAAGTGAGCCTATTGATGGATATACAATTCATTTAAATGATTCTGTTGGTTCAGACTCTTTGTTCTTACCTGTTGATTTCTATGTTGAAATAAATAAAACTGCAGGAAATCCTGATCCTGTTCTAACAGATAGTATAAATATTGTAGCTAAAATATCCGCTCTTGAGTTTGAAACTATTTTTGGATACATTGGCGATTACGAACTTTTAAGTGAGACAGGGAATTTAGGTCTTGGTTTTTTTGACAGCCCAATGGAGGGATATATTGAATTTGAAGAACCAATAATAAACCTGAATATTCAAAATTCTTATGGTGTTCCTGCAGCAATCACATTAAAAGATTTTATAGGCTATAATAACGCCGGTGATTCCTTAGGTCTTGCTTTTGGCGCGGAAGATTCACTTACTTTTAATTATGCTTACCCAAGATTAAGTGATTACTTTAATTCAGATATAATTAAAGATACAACCATTAAAATAGACAGCGACAATTCCAGTCTTTCGGAATTTCTTGCCATTATGCCATCGTCCATTAAGTACAATATGTCTGCAATATCTAATCCTGATGGTAATACATCATATAACTTTGTTACAGAAGAAAGTGAAATTAATGTAGGTTTTGAGTTTGTTTTACCGTTATATTTTAAAGCCGATAGTTTTGCTTTAACAGATACAATTGATTTTGATCTTTTCAAAGATGCTGATATTATTGAAAAAATAACAGTTATGCTGGAAGTTACAAATGGCTTGCCAATCGATATTGATTTTCAGATAATATTCATGGATTCTCTGTACAATACTGTCGATTCTTTGTTTGAAGCAACTTATCAACCTGTTATTCCATCAGCAACATTAAATGCTGATGAAACAGTGAAAGATCCTACAATTAAAACATCCTTAATAGAATTTACAAGTGCAGATATTATTGGGAAACTAGAAAATGTAAAGTATGGTTTACTAAGAGCAGGACTAAAAACTCCTGACGATGATGGAGGAAATCTAATTCCGGTAAAATTTTATTCAAATTATACGGTTGATTTTAAATTAAGTGCTAGTGTGGATGTGAAGGCTAATATTAATGATTAAATCTTTATCTCATGACCCTAAATCAAATTAAAAAGATTTTTTTCTCTGTTATTGTTTCTGCACTGTTTTTTGGAAATACAATTGCTCAGGACAGTCAGACCTTATATTATATGAATCGTGTTCCTCAGGCAACAATGATGAATCCTGCAATGCAGCCAGCATGTAATTTCTTTTTAGGATTACCCGTTGTTTCATCTTTACAACTTGATGTTGGAAACAACCGTTTGGCATTAACTGATATAATAATGCAGCATCCAACTCAAGATTCATTAATAACTTTTTTGCATCCTGATGCAGAATTTAATACTACCGATTTTCTTAACAAACTTGGCAATAATAATTTCTTTTATGAGGATTTCAGAACTGATCTTCTTTCTTTTGGTTTTAGATTAAATACCTGGTATTTTTCATTCAACTTATCTGAAAGATTATCAACATCTATTAATTACCCAAAAGATTTAATGTCTTTAATGTTAGAAGGGAATAGTCAGTTTATTAAATCAAATGCTGATTTAACATATTTAGGAATTAACTCTACCTTTTACCGTGAATACGGATTAGGTATAGCGAAAGAAATTAATCAAAGTTTATCAGTTGGAATAAGAGCTAAAGTATTATTCGGACATTTGAATATAACCTCAGATTATAAAGAAAATAGTTTTACAATGTATACCAGCAGAGATTCTATATACCTGAATGCTGATGCTACAATAAATACTTCATCACCTTTAGTTGCAACAACAAATGCTGATGGTGACTTTGAAGGTTTTGAATTACCTCATTACATTGAAAACGCTCAAACAGATTCATTAATTGATTTGGCTCTTGCTCATAATAATACTGGTTTAGGAATTGATTTAGGAATTTATTACAAGCCCATTGACAAACTTTCTCTTTCATTAAGCATTATTGATCTGGGTTATATTAAATGGCAAAAAGAAGAAGTTACCAATATTGATCTTAAGGGTAGCTATTCTTTTACAGGTGTTGATGTAAGTAGTGAAATTGGTGGATCTGACACATTAGACAGCCCATTCGATGTTATGTTAGATTCTCTTACAAATAGTTTTACGGTATCAAATACTTCAGAATCCTATACTACAGGTTTGGGTGCAAAAATATATGTCGGAGGATCTTATGCTGTTTCCAAAAAATTTGACGTTGGTTTTTTGTCACGAACATATTTTTACAACAGCAATTTAAATCAAGCTTTTACTTTTTCAGCTAATGTAAGACCAATCAACGGTTTATCGGCAAGTCTGAGTTATTCAATTATGAACGGAACATATAACAATATTGGATTTGGATTAATCTTAGGAGGAGCTCCCTTGCAGCTTTACATTATTTCAGATAATGCTTCTGCAGCACTATGGGGACATAAAACATCATCCTTCAATTTTAGATTTGGGATGAATATTGCATTTGGATGCAGACAAAGAACAAAAGCAAATGCGAAAGATAAACCAATGCTTAAGTCTGTATTTTAATTATTAAACTAATAGGAAACACTCTAATACGCTAATACAGCAGCTTTTTTCGACTTCTAAAACAGCTCGGTCTAAAAAACGGGTGCGTTTACACAAATTATATAAACTTATAAATACTTATATACTAACCTATTAATTGACTATTAGGGCTTTTGCTCTAAATAAATTTAAATTTTGGTCGAACTTTTCTTCTTTTTTTTTAACAGAAAAATTATCTTAGTCATGTAATCAAAATTAAAACATTATTAAAAGACTAACTTTACTTTTTGTTGGCTTATTAAGCCTTCCCTTTTTCTCTTACTCAGGTGGTATAGTAACTAATCAAAATCAAAGTGCTGCCTATATTCGAATGTTTGCACGCGATGCATCTACCGATATTGATGCGGTATTTTTTAATCCTGCAGGTTTAACTAAGCTTGACGATGGATTTTATCTTTCATTGAACAATCAGTACATCTCACAAAATAAAACAGTTGTTTCAGATTATCAGTTTTTAAACGGAACTACTACTGAATATTTGGGAGAAGTTCGTGCTCCTTTATTCCCTGGAATTTATGCTGCTTACAAAAAAGGTAAGATTGCTGTTTCTGTAGGAATTAATCCTGTTGGTGGTGGTGGTAGTGCTACTTTTGATACCGGATTACCTTCGTTTGAAATGCCCGTTTCTAATCTTGTTCCTGGTCTTGCCGGACTATCTGCTGTTGGTACAGCTGCAGGCGTTGATCTTGATGTTACAGGATACGGATTAAATGCTTATTTAGATGGAAGTTCTGTTTTCTGGGGATTCCAGGCAGGTGTTTCTTATGAAATTAACGACATGTTCTCCGTATTTTTAGGAGCTATATTCGTTTATGCTAAAAATACTTATACCGGATATTTAAAAGACATTACAGTAGAAAATGAAGGTGTTATGATGCCTGCTACTGATTTTATTAATAGTAAAGCAATTCCGACAATTGACGGAACAGTTACAAACCTTAATGGTGTAATTGCAATTCCTACCAGTGTAGCACCAATTATATCTGGTGGTGGTGGAGCACTTACTCTTCAACAGGCAGTTGATGCTTTTCTGATTAGTGAAGAACAAAGAGCTGGTATAGTAGCAGGTTTAGGTGTTATTGGTATTACAGATGCTTCTGCAATTACAATTCAACAAACAAGTGATGCTATTACAGGAGCAACTCCTTTATTGCAAGGTAATATAGCTGAACTAGAAACAAACAAAGCTGTACTGGAAGCAACTGCATTAATAGTTGCTGATCAGGATGCTGATATCGTTCAGACAGGAACAGGTTTTACTCCAATTATTGGTGTAAATATTAGCCCTAATGATAAGTTAAACATTGGTTTAAAATACGAATTTCACACCACATTAGAACTCGAAAATAGTGTAGAGGACGGAAAAGGATTCTTAACAGGTTTTGATGAAACTACTGGAGCTCCTATTTATCTATATAACGATGGTGATAAATTCAGAAATGATATGCCAGCAATGTTTTCAGTTGGTTTCGATTATAAAATAACTGATAAATTTTTAGTTGCCAGTGGATTTCACTATTATTTTGATAAGAATGCTAATTATGGTAGAAAACTTAACGGAATATATGTTGAGAACAGCGATGTTATAGACAGAAATGCTACTGAATTTGCATTAGGATTGCAATACAATGTTTCAGAAAAAATGTTACTTAGTATTGGTTACTTAATGACTCAAACAGGTGTTACTGAAGATTATCAAACAGATTTAAGCTATAGCAACCATTCTAACACTGTTGGTTTAGGTGGAGCTTATAATATTTCACCTATGATTAATCTTAATTTAGGTGTTGGATATACTATATATGCAGAAGCCAGAAACATTTATGACGTTAATGGTATTACAACCACTGAAACTTATGACAAAAACAACTTATTTATTGCTTTAGGTCTTGACTTTAAATTAGGCGGTAATAAATCTGAATAATTAAAAATAATTTGATATTTACATGCCCTTCGAGTATCTTGAAGGGCATTTTTAGTTTTAATTAAATTTATTTCTTCAGTACTAATCTCTAAGTTTTATGTAATTTCATAATATTTCTTAGTCCTGAAAGGACAAAAGTATGGTAATTACAAATTATCAACTTAAAATAAGTCCTGTAAGGACAAAAGTAAACAACATGGCTAATACTTATTCACAAATAAATATTCACGCAGTATTTGCAGTAAAAGGCAGAGAAAATATCTTAAACAAAGAAATTCGCTATCGTATTTTTGAATACATTAGCGGAATAATAAAAGGGTTAGAATTATTTCCCTTAGCCGTAAATGGTTTCTCTGATCATATTCATGTATTTTTCGAACTCAAACCAAACATTTCAATCTCTAAAGTGTTACAAATTATCAAAGCCAATTCATCTAAATGGATTAATGAAAATAATTTAATACCAGGGAAATTTGAATGGCAATCCGGATATGGTGCATTCTCACATTCCCGATCACAAAAAGATACAGTAATTAAATATATAATAGAACAGGAAAATCATCATAGAAAAAGATCATTTAAGAATGAATATTTAGAATTACTTACAAAATATGAAGTAAAATTTGATGAGCAATATTTATTTCAGTTTTATTAGTAGTACAAATATACTGTCGCTGCTGTGCAGCTCTTGATATTTGCTTTCATGCTTTTTACCATAATAACATTGCTATGCAATTAATAATTTAACCTTAAAATAATGAAAAAATATTTAGCGACATTAACTTTACTATTAAGTATAAACCTAATGCTTAAAGCTCAGGTATACGAAAACCCTATTGCTGGTAAACAAAGCCATCCAGACCTCGAAATTATACGAATTGAAATTAACGATAGCTCTACTATTGTATCTTTAAAAGTTACCAATAAACTTAGTTCTGGCGGATGGTTTTGTGCAGATAATAATATCTATTTAAAAAACTCAAATGGAATAGAAGTATATGAGTTAATAAACTCGGAAAACATTCCTGTTTGTCCAGAAAAACATGAATTTGCATATGCTGGAGAAGTGCTTGAGTTCAAACTCTATTTCGAAAAAATATCTAATGAAATTAAGTTTATTGATCTTATTGAAAATTGCAGTAATGCATGTTTTTCATTCAATGGTATTATATTGGATAATATTCATAATGAAAAAATAAGGGCATTTGAAAAAGGATTCGAGTTCTATCAGAACAATGAACTGGATAAAGCAATTTCTTATTTTGAAAATGTTTTAGATGTAAATATCACTATCCAATCCCAAATCTATGGGCTTTCTTACTATTATTTAATCGTAATTTATAAGAAACAAGGATACAACGAAAAAGCACAAGATTTGTATGCAAAATTACTTGAATCAGACTTTGAAGATAAAGCAACTTTTATAAAAGAATTGGAGAATACAATAAATGTTGAATAAAAAAACCGCCCCTTGAGGCGGTTTTAATATATATAAAGGTTTGGTTTAAGTAAAAATAACCTGAGACCCTTCGCCACCAGCCATAGCATAAAAATCACCTATGGTAATAACATCAATTACATGGTCACTTAAATCTTCTTTTTCTAGTTTAAACATATCCATTGCTAATTTGCATGCATAAATTTCACCACCGCCAGCTGTTATCATATCTAAAAACTCATCTACTGGTGGAATATCCAGTTTTTCCATTGTGTTTTTCATCATTGCGGAAACACCAGCCTCCACTCCGGGCAATGCTCCTAACAATGTTGGAAAAGGTAATCCTCCTGGCATTCTCATTCCAGGGTTTCCAACAGTTGAAGTATGCAATTTCATCATTTGTTTTTTTGTAATAGCATCTAAACCGAAGAAAGTGAAGAAAACCTTTGCTTCCATACCTTCCATAACAGCTCCATTTGCCATTACTAAAGTAGCATATACATCTTCAATTGCCGCCTTAGCGCAAATTATAGCTACCTTTTTTACTTGTGTGTCTTTTTTTTCTGCCATAGTATTATCTTTTTAAATTAAATACAACTTGCAGGTTTTTTTATTCCAGCAATTTTAGTTGAAACTTTTAAAGGTCCACCTGGGAATAGATCATAAAATCCTTTTATATCAACTATTCCGGATTTTCCTATCTTACGAATTGTTAATCCTGCATCAACATTATCACGAATAAACTTAATTACTTCAAAATGTTTATCATTAAGTTCAATTCCTTCTTCTTTTGCAATTTCTTTTGCAATTTCTTCTGTCCATTGTGAAGAATCTACAATATATCCTTCATCAGTTACTTCAAGGTTTACACCAGCTATTGTTTTTTGTGCCATAATTATAATTTTTTATTAATTATTTTATTTACTAATCGGTTCTTTCGATAAATTCTTTAAGAATGTCATTATAAAACCTAATCCACGTTTCATTTCAGGCGTATTCATTTCGCGGAAAACTTTCCACAATGAATATGGCTGAATCTCATTTGTATCAAGATTTTTAAATATGCTAACAGCATTATTTATTGCGTGCAGCATGTCAGGTTGAGTTAAGTTTTTAACAGTATCTAATATTATTACCACATTATCTGCAAGAGCTCTTACCTCTTTAGGTGGATAACTTGAAATAATGTTATCCATAATATTTGCAAGTTCTTTGAAAAACTCAAAATATCCTTTTTGCTCAAATTCGTGCAGTTTATGAGTGAAATCAATACCTACCTCATTTATCATCGGACCAACATCCTTTAATAAATCGGTAATACTCTCAAACATATCCATTACTTGTGAGAAATTATTCACATTTCTGATAAGCTTAAAAGCAAGTAACTTAATATCGTCTAAATTTAACTCTACACCTTGTGTGTCTAATTCTTCGACAACGCTTGAAAATGCGTCTTTACTAATTATTGAAACGTCAGACACTAAATCCTCAATCGTTTCGCTTTTCAACTTTTGTTCGGTAACATACTCAAGTAAAAGGTCAAGCTTTTGATTGATCTGATTTATTTGTTCCTGAACATTATCTGATTTAACTTCCATTTCTAAACGATTTTGAGTTATGATTTTTTCTTTCCTGCCATTGACATTTCATTCTCGATCGGAAGTTCTTTTCCTTTCAATAGCATATGCCAGTAAATCCAACGGAAAATTACTTTACCATAATGGTTCATTTTTGTATTTTGCAATAATCCAAATGGACCAACTCCTGGCAATGGATAAGTTCCTGGAAGAGGCTCGGTTTCGTAATTAAAGTCAATAAGAGAACCCTTACCAAATCCTGTTTCGATATAACAATTTGCATGTCCATCGAATTTCGCTCTTAATTCTCTTCCTTTTATTGCACACATCATATTATCAAATAATACCTCAGCAGCAAAATGAACTACAGAACCCGCTTTTGAAGTTGGTATATTTGAAGCATCTCCTAAAACAAAAACATTCTCATATTTTTCTGATCTTAATGTATGCTTATCAGTTGGGATAAAATTTAAATCATCACCCATTCCACTTCTTTCAATCATATCATCACCTTTATTTACAGGGACAATTGTTAATACATCGAAAGGGATTTCTTGTCCATCGTACGATTTAATCTTCTTCTCTTTATTATCAACACTTTCTAAGTAAAAGTCGGGAATAACCGTTATATTTTTCTCTTTTAAAAGGTTCCCCAACATTTTAGTAGCAATTGGCTTAGTAAATGCACCTGGTAAAGGAGTAACATAAGTTATATCAACTTTATCACGGATTCCTGCTTTAGTAAAATACTCGTCGGCTAAAAATACAAATTCAAGTGGTGCTACCGGACATTTAAATGGTAATTCGGCAATACTCATAACCAAACGACCACCTTTCCAAGTTTCAAAAAAGTCTCTTAAAGCTACAGCACCATCTACGGTATAAAAGTCAAATATTTCCTTATACCATAATTCATCTTTTAAGCCAGGAGTTTCTGTTGGATCGACTCTGGTTCCTGTTGCTACAATTAAGAAATCATAGTTTAAAATTTTTCCTCCTTCAAGTAACACTTTGTTTTCTTCTCCAACAATTTTATCTACATCACTATAAATAATATTTACTCCTGCAGGAATAAAATTTGCCTTAGGCTTTATTACATCATGCTTATTATAAATGCCAAATGGTATAAAAAGAAATCCCGGTTGGTAATAATGAGTTTTGTGTTTATCAACTATTGTAATATCCCAATCTTCCCTATCCAGAGATTTTCTAAGTTTATTGGCCATTATTGTTCCGCCTGTTCCTGCTCCTAAAATCAGAATCTTTTTCATTTTAGATAATTTTTATATTATTTTTATATAAATATTTGTTATTCACTGTTACAAAAATAACAGATATAAATATATTTATATCTTTATATATCATGATATATATCATATATGATATATATCACCTAAATAAAAGCCTAAAACATGGATTTATCGCATAAAATCAATAATTGCAAAGAATGTATATACAAGTCCTGGGCTTTTAAGAATTTATCTGACGAAGAATTAACACGTATAAATGAGCAAAAAAAAGAACAACTTTTTAGAAAAGGGGAGAATATTTGTTTTGAGGGCGATGAAATTTTGTCGTTTATGTATCTTCAGAATGGTCTGGTTAAACTTTTTAAAACCGAATCAAATAACAAAGAACATATAATAAGCATAGCTAAACCAAAAGATTTTATTGGACTATTAAGTATTTTTTCAAATAAAAAGCATATTTATTCAATAACTGCAATTGAAGATTCTATTGTTTGTTTTGTTAAACTCGATATTATTAAAGATCTTATTAAAACCAACGGTATATTTGCTTTGGATTTTTTCGAAAAGATAAGTACCGTTTCTGACTCTGTAATAAAAACCAGAATTGATATAAATACACGTCAGTTACGTGGAAGAATTGCATACATTCTACTATTTTTTGCTAAACATATATATGATTCTACAACATTTAATCTTCCGATTAGCCGCAAAGAAGTTGCTGAATTAATTGATATGAGTACCGAAAATGTAATTAGAGTATTATCTGAGTTTAGAAAAGATAAACTTCTTCAAATTGAAGGAAAAAATATTGAAATAAAGGATTTAAAGCGACTTGAAAGAATTTATGAATTAGGTTAATATTACTTGTTTTTTAAATCTCTTATTTTTTGTGATAGCTTAGATGCAAATATGAAATTATTCAATTCTGCATTCTCTGTATCAAATATTTCATCCTTTGTTCCTTCCCACCATTTCTCTCCTTTATAAATAAACATAACCTTATCACCTATTTCCATTACCGAATTCATGTCGTGTGTATTAACAATAGTTGTCATATTATATTCTATTGTTAATTCTTTAATTAGATCGTCAATTAAAATCGCTGTTTGAGGGTCCAATCCTGAATTTGGTTCATCACAAAATAAATATTTTGGGTTAAGGGCGATAGCTCTTGCAATTGCTACTCTTTTCTGCATACCGCCACTAATTTCAGAAGGATATAACTTATTTGCGTTAATAATATTCACTCGTTTTAAACATTCATTTGCACGATCACGTTTTTCACTTGAAGACATTTTGGTAAACATATCTAAAGGATACATAACATTTTCTTCTACGGTTGATGAATCAAAAAGAGCCCCTCCCTGAAATAGCATTCCAATTTGCTTTCTCATTTCTTTCTTTTCATTAAACTCCAGTTTATTAAAGACTATTCCATCAAAAATAATATCACCATAATCAGCATCATATAAACCAATAATTGATTTTAGTAATACTGTTTTACCAGATCCGCTCTGTCCAATTATTAGGTTTGTTTTTCCTTTTTCGAACAAAACATTAATGTCTTTTAATACCTGGATATCATTAAAAGATTTAGATACTTTTTTTACTTCGATCATGAAAGTAATAATTGTGTTAAAATTACATTGAAAAGTAAAATAAAAATACTGCTGCGAACAACCGCTTTAGTGCTTGATTTCCCTACTTCAAGTGAACCACCATAAGAATAATAACCATGATATGCAGAAATAGATGTTATTAAGAAAGCAAAAATTGCCATTTTAATTAATGCATACACAATATAATATGGAATAAATGCATACTGAATACCATAAATATAATCTTGAGTTGTTGTCACTCCGGTTGAAACACCAGCCACCCAGCCGCCAAAAATCCCAACAATCATACTCATTAAACACAAAAAAGGAGAAAAAAGAACTGTTGCAATTATTTTTGGAAGAATCAAATAACTTGCTGAATTCACACCCATAATTTCTAAAGCGTCTATTTGTTCAGTTACCCTCATTGTACCAATTTCAGATGCTATATTTGATCCTATTTTTCCTGCTAATATTAGTGCTACAATTGTTGAAGAAAACTCTAGCAATATTGAATCCCTGGCAGCAAGTCCAATTAAATACGTTGGCAGCATAGGATTTTCCGTATTATAGGCAGTTTGAATTGTTATTACAGCACCCATAAATACTGAAATTATAGCAATAATTCCAATTGAGTTTAGACCTAACTTCTCAAACTCTTTAATTGTTTCTCTGTAATATATTTTCATTTTTTCAGGTTTAGAAAAAACCCTAAAAAGAAGTAAAAAATATTTCCCAACTTGATTAAATAAACTCATATATTAATAATTTGAATTACAAATATAGCAATTATTAAAACCTATATAAAAACACTTATATTAATAGACACTTTTTTATGATAACCCTTTTAATTCTTTTATCATTTTGTAACTTAGCAAATACTTATAAAAAATTTAAAAAATTATGGAAAATAATTATTGTGTTATTATGGCAGGAGGAGTTGGAAGTAGATTTTGGCCATTAAGCAAGATAAATAAACCTAAGCAGTTTTTGGATATTCTTGGAACAGGAAGAACTCTGCTACAAATGACCTTTGATCGTTTTATAAAAATTTGCACAGCTGAAAATATATATATTGTAACAAGTACAAATTACAAACAAATAATCAAAGAGCAATTACCAGAATTATCTGACGAACAAATATTGCTTGAACCTGCCAGAAGAAACACAGCTCCTTGTATTGCATACGCTAATTATAAGATTTTTAAAAAAAATCCGAAAGCGAATATTGTAACTGCTCCTTCTGATCACTTGATTCTTAAAGAAAATGAGTTCATAAAAGTTATCCATGAAGGGCTTGAATTTGTTTCCAATAAAGATGCAATGCTAACATTAGGTATTAAGCCTGGCAGACCAGAAACAGGTTACGGGTACATACAGGTAAATGGAAATAAAAACCATAATGAAAATAAAAAAATCTTTAAAGTAAAAACTTTTACAGAAAAGCCAAATAAAGAATTAGCAAAGGTATTTTTTGAAAGCGGGGAGTTCTTTTGGAATGCCGGAATTTTTATATGGTCATTAAAAACAATAATGAATGCTTTTGAAGCACACTTACCAGAGATAGATTCATTATTTAAAGATGGAATTGATACTTATAATACAGAAAATGAAGCATCATTTATAAGGAATACATACAATGATTGTAGAAACATTTCTATTGATTATGGTATAATGGAAAAAGCTGATAATGTGTATGTTTATGGCAGTAATTTTGGATGGGCAGATCTTGGAACTTGGGGTTCCTTACATGATAACATTTCAAAAGATGAGAATAATAATTCAATTATAGGGGAAAATGTTTTTTCTTATGATACTGATAACTGTATCGTTAATATGCCAGAGAATAAACTTGTTGTTCTGCAGGGTTTAAAAGACTATATTGTTGTTGAATCTGAGGGAATTTTACTTATTTGTAAAAAGGAAGATGAGCAAGAAATCAAACAGTATGTTAATGATGTTAAGCTAAAATTAGGAGATAAATACTTATAAAAAAAGGCGCTTAAAGCGCCTTTTTAATTTATATCTTTTTTAATATTCCCACAAATCGTGTTCCATTTCAAATAGTTCCTGCTTAATTTTTTCAGCTTCAAGTAAAGTGCTCAATCCCGACATATAAGCTCCAACCTCTCTGTTTTCATAAACGTTTGTTTCTCTTACTATATAACTGTTAAATCTACGTTGAAAGAATATATCGTCAAAACTAATTCGTTGTGCATCGTTATGTCTATTAAACACTTCTTGTCCGGCTAATAATGGTCTAACTTCAGGGAAATATATCCAGAATGTACGCAACTTCCTTGACTGACCTGTTTCAGGATCCAAGTATCTTCTTATAGGACATATAGCAAGAGTACGTATTTTCATAGTTGAATGCTGCTTATCAAAATACCATTGCTCTTTAATTTCATATTGGTTTACTTGCTCATATATTATTTCTCCCTCAATAACTGTTTGTACCAACTCCCCTGTGTTTGGATCAGGTACATATTGCGTGTCAGGCAAGGCATCGTACAAAGAATAAACCTCATCACGAGTATATATTTCTTTAAACTCATGATCTTTATATGCTGTTAACCCTTCATTATTTATACCGTAAATAAGCAAGCTTATTAAACTTTTTCTGTCATCCATATCTACGAAAGGATAGTAAAATGGGTGATTCATCTTTTCTCTACAATCAATAATTTGCCATATTTTTTTTGTCCATAAGATATCTGCTTCTCTTATGTCAGGATATGGCACTGGTCTTTTGCCTGGTATATTTTCTTTAACATATACTCCATCAACTACATTTTGGGCAAAAGATTGTTGTTTATTAAAAATTGTACTAAAAAGCCCGACTACAACAAAAACAACAAATAATCTTTTCATAACAGTTATTTTTAAATTTTAAATTATTTCAAATACGATAGGAGCCAAGTTTCTAACACTACCATCCGGACCTATTGCCTTAACATCCTCAACATTTACCCTTTGGCCCCTCCTTAAATCTTTCATTAAATCTTTTTGTGCTTTAGTAAATAAATTTCCTTTTGTAGAATGTCCAATAAAATATCCTCCTCGATCAGTAGTAGAAACTGTAAACTCAGTTATTTTAAATTCTAAATCGAAATCAAAATCTTCCATTACTGCAAAAACACCGGCCTGAGCAGAAAAAACATTTCTCTGAATCTTACCACCTTTTTTACCAGCTACCTGTATTGTTGGATCAGGTAAAGCTTTCACTCTAAAAGGCGATACACCCATATTTTTTGATACTCCGTCTATTTCAGCTCTAACAGAAATTAAACTATTGCCAGGTCGTTTTGGGTTTACAATAAATTCCCCATCTCTTTGTTTTCTTATTTTTCCATTTGTAATACTTGGGGATATTTTGTCACCAGGAACTCCAGCTATAGATATACTTACAGGATTATCAACACCTACATAAAATACATTCATTTTAGTAGGCGAAACAACTAAATTTGGTTTAGCAATTTGATAACTTTGTTTAAAAGTTTTGGTTATATAACTTCCATCAGGTTTTTGCAATTTTATAATTCCTCCCCAAGTTTGAGTACCAAGACTTGAACTTAATCTTTCAAACTTACCTTTACCCTCAACAACGTCCAAAGAATCATACCGACCAATCATTTCATATTCCCAATCTTGAGTTTCTTCATTAAATGTTGAGTCATATCTTCCAATAAATACAATAGGAGGTTGGGTAGTATCCATTGCTGCAACAAATACATCAGCTTTGTATGGATTCCCCTGTAATACGTAACTAGTATTAGGAATAACAGTTGCCTCTAAACTATTAAATGGAATACTTCCTGCAGAAATTTGACTAAATAAGTACTGAACAATTTCTGCTTCCGAATTCCTTATGTCAAGTTGCATCTTTGTTAAAAGTGGCATTACCGCAGCTATAGGCATGTGGTAAAAATTCTTAACTTCCCAGCTTTTCTTTTCACCATCCCCAGATTTTCCGGGGTCATCTGTATTTAAATTTGTTTCGATTGCATGAGTAACTGCAAGATGTTTTTCTGGATTTTCAATCAATCCAACTAAATATTCACGATGTTCTTTTAATTTTTCTCTCAACTCGTACGCTTTACCATCATTTTCGCCAATTAGGAAATTAGTTGCACCGTCATATTTATCTTTTCCTTCTATATTCTCACCATAAATTTCTCCATCCTCACCTATAACACCATCATCAATACCACCTTGTCCATTGATAGTAATTATTTCTTTTTTTAATCCATGGATATACTCTAAAAGTTCGTCAGTTCTTCTTTTAACCTCATCTGCATCCTTTTTCCAAGGCCCTACCTTTGTAGGATTTTGAACAAATTGCTGTTGAAACTCACCATAAAGTCCAAGATTTTTTTCAGCATAAATTTTAGTAGTTGTTCTTAATCCCTTATCAACAGCGTCAAAAGCATCAAGTACTTCAGCAGACACATTTAATGCTAACATTGCTGTTAACACCAAATACATCATACCAATCATTTTTTGCCTGGGAGTTTCTTTTCCGTGACCCATAACTTATTATTTTCTATTACAAATTATTTGTTTGTAATATTCATAGCAGATAACATATTTCCATAAACATTATTAAGAGCTGCTAGATTATTATTAAGTTTTGCTATTTCTTCCCTATAAATATTAGTCTCATCAACTGAGCCTTTTAAATTATTCATAATTACATCTAACTCTCCAAATAAAGTCTTAGATGTTTTCAAATGATCATCAGTACTTTGCATCTGCAATTCATACACAGAATTTAATGCCGATAAATTTTTATTTAATGTTTCCAGTTTATCATTATATGACTGGCTTCCATTTGAAATTGTTTCAATATTAACTTGTATTTTTTCTTCAAGCCCTTTGTAGTTATTTAAAAAGCTATCGCTGGCTTTTGCAAATTGTTCAGCAACATTTTGACCGGACTCATCCAACATTTCAGATGATTTTTTATATGAATCAACTAAACCTTCAACAGAATTGCTTAAATGCTGAGCTGATTGTCCATAAGTTTCTGTCATCGAAGATACTGATTCTGAAGCTGCCTGAATATTATCAACAAATTGATTTGTTGCTTGAGCTGCATCAGCGACGTTCATCAAATTCTCTGTAGTTTGGTTTAAATTCTTTAATCCTTTTCCAAGTTTTGCAAAAACATCAGGAGTAATTTCAGCATTTTCAAGCATTTGATCCAGTTTGCCAAACCCTCCACCTGAAGAACTCTTTTCGGTATGTGCATGAGGAGTAAAGTCCTCATCGTCACTAATTCCTGCCAATTCTGGATAAACTAATGTCCAATCAACTTCTTCATGCATTGGCTCAAAAGATGAAAAGAAGAAAATTATTACTTCAGTACCCATACCTATTATCAACATTAATGTTGCCATTGGCCAGTGATTAATTTTAAATAGCGCTCCTAATATAACAATGGCTGCTCCCCAACCATATAATTTGGCCATAAAATTTTTCCACCCGGAACTCTGAACTATTTCTGTGATATTAATCATAATACAAAACTTTAAAGTTTTACTTTAATCCTATTAATCTCCTAAATAAGATCTAACACATCTAAACCCAATATAAGATTTTGCTGAATCCTGAAACTCGTATGTCCTTGTTCCATTCTGCAAGAAATATCCTATATCTTTCCATGAACCTCCTCTAAGAACTTTACGTTTCATTGAAGGAGGATCATCAGGTAATGCTTCATATCTATAATCAGGGTTCATATCATGCATAAAGCTGTATGCAGATTCATCAAATGCATTTGCAGTCCATTCTGAAACATTTCCTGACATATCAAACAAACCATATTCGTTTGGCTGATAACTACCAACAGTAACAGGTATCATTCCACCATCATCTACATAATTTCCTCTTAAGGGCTTAAAGTTTGCAAGAAAACATCCTTCTTTGTTTCTGGTATACATACCACCCCAAGGATACATTGAAAGGTCTAGATCGCCTCTGGCTGCATATTCCCATTCTGTTTCAGAAGGCAACCGGAAATCCTGAACCATTCCATCTCCTGAGCTACGAAGAAAACTATTTAAATATTGTGTTCTCCAAACTGTAAATGCTCTTGCCTGTTTCCAAGTAACACCAACTACAGGGTAATTATCATATGAAGGATGCCAAAAATACATATTTGTATATGGTTCATTAAATGAATAAGTAAAATCACTGATCCAGCAAAGCGTATCAGGATAAACGTTAATTACATCTCTTAATACAAAAGCAGATCTGTCTTCTACATCCATTCTTTCTCCTTGAGCATTAACTGCAGAACCAGTATATTCTTTCGTGTCAAAATTATATCTATTTGATTTTAATGAAGCTTGTTGCATATCTACTCTGTAATATTCAAACATTAACTTTCTTGTATCAATTTCTTTTCGACGATAAAAGCGCTCATGTTCAGCATAATACATTTCATTAAGTATTTCGGATTGTTCTTCATCCATAAAATCAATTTCAATTTCCCAATCTAAAATTGGTGGTTCAATTGGATTACCAAACTGATCTTCTGCGATTAAAAAGTCCTCTATTTGTTCCCCAAGTTTTCTACGCATGATGGAATCCCTAACATAAAATACAAACTGTCTATATTCATTATTGGTTATTTCTGTAGCGTCCATCCAAAAAGCATCCACAGATACTGTTCTAGCATATGCTGTCATAGCCCAGGCAACATCCTGATCACTTGGCCCCATATTGAAGCTTCCCATGGGGACCATTACCATTCCGTATGGTGTAGATTCAAACCATCCTTGTCTTCCCTGGACACCAGTTAATTCTCCGGTATTGGACCTACTACAACCAAAAGAAATTGCCAACAGTATAACTACAAGTAATTTTTTCATAATATTTCAAATATTTATTTTGCAAAATAACAATAATTCTTCAATTTTTTATTATTAATTCCTATAAAAATCTTATACTCTTATACTTTTCTGGTGTTTTGTCTTTTTTAACATCTAAACAAAAGCCCATCATTATTTCGTGTGATCCTTCATCATATCCTACTAAATCGGAAACAACGAAGTCATATGAATAACTTACTTTCACCCATTTAAACAGCTCAACACCAAAAATACCAGTAATTGCATTATCCGTTCTTAAAGAAACGCCTCCCCATATCTTTTTATTGTATGCTATTAATGCATTAATAGCTAACTGTGAGTTCGTGCCATCGGACTGAACAAAGACTGAAGGCTGAAATTCAAGTAAGGGATTTGCGAATGGCAAATTATATCCTGCTGTAATATAATAGTGTCTTTTCAATACTGGTGAACCTCCCTGATCATATTCAAACTGCGGCTCGTTTAAATGGGTAGATGAAATTCCGAGATATAAGTCCTGCGTTTTATAAAATAGTCCGAAACCAAAATCAAGGAAAGACATCGCTTCGCTTTTTTCATCCGGAATTGCAGGATCTTCACCAAAAGGTGTTTCTGGAGTTATCCACGAAGCATCAATTGCTGAATTTGCAACGCCCCATTTTAGTCCAATTCCTAATTTCCCCTTTCCTATGGTTTGTTTATATGCAATTGAAATATTGATCTTAAAGTTTTTGTCAAAACCAAGTTCGTCATTTTCTAACGATAGGCCTAATCCAATTCTATTTTTAATTGCAGCATCTACATTAAAAGTCGTTACTTTGGGAGCTCCTTCAAAACCTGACCATTGCGTTCTATTAATCGCATAGGCACATATTTTATCTTCACTACCAGCATAACCAGGATTAATAAGCAACTGAGTAAACATAGTTTGGCTATATTGAGGATCTTGTTGCGCTTTTGATATAGCAGATACCATTAATAATACTAAAAGAAAGAAAACTTGTTTTTTCATATTAATCAAATAGCGTATTCCTCAATTATAATAAAGATTACCAAAAGTAAAATAAACAAAAATAATATTCCTATACAAATTTTATAAGAATTTAAATGCTAACAATAGTCGATTAGATACTTCATTTATACTGTTGATAAAAAATAAAGTTACTACTGAGGTTAATTTTCTATGAATTATTCAATGAAATGTGCATTAGCTAATTGATTTTTTGAAAAAACTTTAACCATCTTTCCGGAACATCCCCATTACTGGCAAGGATATAATCATCATTAGTACATGATATTAGAATCTGTTTGTTGATGTCTGAATTAAAAGATGGCACTTCTGCCCACCAGCGTTCAGTTTTTTCGCTTTTATAAAACACTAATTTCTGTTCGAAAGAATATGGATTTACTATATATTTTTTATAATCCCTCTCATTTTCTAAAGGATACTCTACAACTCTATTTATATAACCCTCAATAAAATACCACAATATTTGAGCAATAAGGTGAGCTGATTGGTTATTAATATCAGATCTATAACAATAATCATAAACTCCGAAAGAAGATAACTTTGAACTCATTCCGGCATATTTAGACATCTGACAAATTTCTTCTCCATAAAGTCCGTTTGGCGAAGGATTAATCTGCCCGAAAGCTTCTGATTGACGAACTGCAGAAATATTAATACCAATTATATCTGCGTCTCTGAATATGGGTTCTGTATCTTTAATTTTAGATCTAATATTTCCTAATCTATATACGAAGTGTAATTGATTTGAAAGATATTTTGAAATTCCTGAATTAACAAAGTGCGACTGATAACCAAGGTTTGTAAAAGAAAATAAGGATTCATTTTCCTCTACAATAATTTTCCATAGTGCTGATTTATAATCTTTATTTCGATCTTCAGCAAGCCCAATTTTACTATCAACTGATACAAAATTGACTTTTTTGTCGAGCTTACTATATGCTAAATAGTTTGGATAAATAATATCTTCAGAACCTCCTATTATTAAAGGAATAATATTTGAGGTTATTAATTCAACAATAACATCCCTTAATGCAATAATATTATCATTTGCAGTTTTTCCTTTTTTCAGATTTCCAAGATCATAAATCTTCACTTTTTTACTAAATCCTGAAAGGCTGTAAAGGTATTTCCGAATTTTTTCTAAGCCTTTAATAGAGTCAGAAATATTCTCGGATTGGTTGTCAGTGACACCAATTATTGCAAGATTATAACTTTCAATATTATTTATCCTATTGTCATCAGTATTTATTGCAACGGAAGAGAATAATTGATCCTTAACATTTATATAGTTTTTGAAATCAATTTTTATATCAATCGGATCAAAATAATCATTTAGATTCATATTCTTCCACGTATTTTAATTAAATAGAAATTCTATTTTTTAGCTTTTCCTTTTTTTACTGCTGTTTTTTTAGTTGTTTTTTTTGAGGTCGCCTTTTTTGAAGTATTTTTTTTTGTTTTTGCACCACTCCCTGCTTTACTGTCTGCTTTTATTATTTCCAGACAATTTTCAAGCGTTAGCTCTTCTGCATTAACACCTTTTGGTATTCTGAAATTTTTCTTTTTATAAGCAATGTAGGGACCCCAGCGTCCATTTAAAATCTGAAGCTCCGGTTCTTCCTCAAATATCTTTATTGTTTTTAAACGATCTTTTTCTTTCTTTTCTTCAATTAGCTCGATGGCTCTGTCAAGTTCAATTTTATATGGATTGTCTTCCTTTTTTAAAGAAACAAATTTTGAATCATGTCTTACATATGGACCAAATCGACCAATAGAAACTACAACTTTTTTGTCTTCGTATTCACCCAAATCTCTGGGAAGTTTAAAAAGTTCAAGCGCTTCTTCTAAAGTTATTGTCTCAAGGCGTTGGCCTCTTTGTAATGATGCAAATTTTGGTTTTTCTTCATCATCTTTTGAGCCTATTTGAACCATTGCTCCATAAGGACCAATTTTTGCGGTAATTGGTTTGCCTGTTTCAGGATCATCTCCAAGCACTCTCTCGCCTACGCTTCTTGCTGAAGTTTCCAGGGTTGTTTCAACTGTTTTGTGAAATGGCTTATAAAACTTATCGATCATCTTAGTCCAGATCAAATCTCCATTAGCTATTTCATCAAAATCCTCTTCAACTGATGCAGTAAAATTATAGTTTACAATTTCATTAAAATGATCAGAAAGAAAATCATTCACAACTATTCCTATATCATTAGGAAATAATTTATTTTTTTCTGCTCCTGTAATTTCTTTTTTAACACTGTCTTTTATTTGATTATTAGCTAAAATATAAGAGAGGTATTTTCTTTCTATTCCAGGTCGTTCTTCTTTAACTACATACCCCCTGTTTTGAATAGTTGAAATAGTTGGAGCATATGTAGATGGACGCCCTATACCTAATTCCTCAAGCTTTTTAACAAGACTTGCCTCAGTATATCGTGGAGGATGATGTGTAAATCGCTCAATTGCTTGTATTGAATCATATTCAAGTTTTTCACCTTTGTTAACAGCAGGTAAAAGACCTTTAATTTCTTCATCAGTTTCATCATCAGTTGATTCGAAATATACTTTTAGAAAACCCTCGAATTTAAGAACCTCACCAACTGCAACAAATTTGTGCTCATCATTTGAAACACTAATATCAATTGTTGTTCTCTCTAACTTAGCGTCGCTCATTTGTGATGCAACAGTTCTTTTCCAGATTAAATCATATAATCTTTTTTCTCTATCTGTTCCAGAAACATTTTGATTTTCAATAGAAGTTGGTCTGATAGCTTCGTGAGCCTCCTGAGCGCCTTTTGATTTTGTTTTAAAAGCTCTTGAATGAAAATATTTTTCACCAAATTCATTTACAATTACATTCTTAGCAGATTCAATAGCTGTTCCAGATAAGTTTACAGAGTCTGTTCTCATATATGTAATCTTACCAGATTCGTATAACTTTTGAGCTATTGCCATTGTTTGCCCAACTGAAAATCCAAGTTTCCTGCTCGCCTCTTGTTGCAAGGTTGATGTTGTAAAAGGGGCTGATGGGGATTTCTTTCCAGGCTTTTTAAAAACATTGCTTATCTCGAAATTTGCATCTTTACATTTTTCAAGTAATTCTATTGTTCTTTCTGATATTTTTACTTTTTCTTTTAAATCCGCTTTTAATTCTTCGTTGTTGGCAGTTTTGAAAAGTCCAGTAATTTTAAAGAAAGATTCACTCTTAAAGTTCATTATCTCCCTTTCTCTGTCAACGAGAAGCTTAACAGCTACAGACTGTACTCTTCCAGCCGATAATGAAGGCTTTACTTTTTTCCATAATACTGGAGATAATTCAAAACCAACTAATCTGTCTAATATTCTCCTTGCTTGTTGAGCATTAACCAGATTTTCATCAATTAATCGTGGATTTTTTATTGCATTCTGAATTGCTTCTTTTGTAATCTCGTGAAAAACAATTCTTTTTGTTTTTTTAATATCAAGCTCTAAAACTTCCATTAAGTGCCACGCAATAGCCTCTCCTTCACGGTCTTCATCAGAAGCCAACCACACTATTTTTGATTCTTTAGCAGCTTTTTTTAATTCTTTTACAACATTTTTTTTATCATCAGGAATAATGTATTGAGGCTCATAATTCTTTTCAATCTCTATTCCAAGGTTCTTTTTTGCAAGATCACGGATATGTCCGAAGCTTGATTTCACTTGGAAATCTTTCCCTAAAAACTTTTCAATTGTCTTGGCTTTTGCCGGCGACTCAACTATAACTAAGTTCTCAATCATGAATTATCTAATTTTGAAGTATTTTTAAAACGACACAAAATTAATATAAATAGTATTTCAAGTTCAATATTTTGAATTAAATATTATTTATTAATTTTACAACCAGTAGAAAACTGGCAATATGAACAAAATAAAGTTTACAACAAAATTTTACATACGATTGTTCTGGATATTGGTTTCAATACCCATAATAACAATTATATTAATTTTCTCTTTAATATCTCTTGAAAAGCTGGGAGAAATGCCCTCTTTTAAGGAATTGGAGAATCCTGAAAACAATTTGGCTTCCGAAATTTATTCGGATGATGGTGTTTTAATAGGAAATGTTTTCTGGGATAATCGTTCATACGCAAGTTATGATGAGCTTCCTGAAAATTTAATTAATGCGTTAATTGCAACCGAGGACGTTCGTTTTCATAAACATTCAGGTATAGATGCAAGGGGACTTGGAAGAGTAATCGTATATTCTGTATTATTAAATAACAGATCGGCCGGAGGGGGAAGTACAATTACGCAACAACTTGCAAAAAATCTTTTTCCAAGAGATACAACTACATATAAGTCTTCGATAGGAAGAAAAACACATTTAGGCATAGTAAAATTCAAAGAATGGGTAACGGCTGTTAAACTTGAAAGAAACTATACAAAAGACGAAATAATTCTTATGTATTTAAACACAGTTCCTTTTGGTGGAATTACTTATGGAATAAAATCAGCAGCAAAAACATATTTCAATAAGACTTCTGATTCATTGAAAGTTGAAGAGTCCGCATTATTGATTGGTTTATTAAAGGCACCCACCTATTATAGCCCCGTAAGAAACCCTGAAAGATCTCGTTTAAGAAGAAATGTTGTTTTAAGCCAGATGAATAAATACAACTACATTACTAATGAGGAATTTGATTCATTAAGTGTATTGCCTATTGAGTTAACCTATAAGATTCAGGATCATAATGTTGGATTAGCAACTTATTTCAGAGAATATTTACGCCTGACTTTAAACAAATCAAAACCAAACAAAAGAAATTATTATTCGACAAGAGATTTTCGACAAGATTCAATAAAATGGTTAACAAACCCTGTTTATGGATGGTGTAAAAAGAATAAAAAACCAGATTGATCTAATTATGTTTTGTATCGCGATGTTTTAATTATATATACTACTTTAGATTCCCGAATGCAAAAATATGCAGAAGAAGCTCTTACAGAACACCTAAAATACGAATTGCAGGATGATTTTAACGTTGAACAGGAAAATAATCCGAATGCTCCTTATTATGAAGAATTATCGGAGGCGGAACTAAAAGACATTATTGATCTTGCTATTAGGAGAACTGAGCGTTACAGAAAATTAAGAAGAATTGGAGCCGAATCAGATTCAATCAGAGCTATTTTCAACACACCTGTAAATATGACTGTTTTTTCATGGAAAGGGGAAATTGATACAACTATGACTCCTTTAGATTCATTAATTTATTATAAAAACTTTCTTCGTGCCGGTTTTATTTCATTAGATCCACACAATGGATATGTTAAAGCTTATGTTGGAGGGCCTAACTTTAGGCATTTTAAATATGATTATGTAACACAAGGAAAAAGACAAGTGGGTTCAACAATAAAGCCTTTTTTGTATACTCTTGCAATGCAAGAAGGATATTCTCCATGTCATGAGGTTCCAAATGTACCAAGCACTTTTATTTTAAATGATACAACATGGACTCCAAAAAACTCTGGACCTTCGAGTAAAGATGGCCAAATGGTTACATTAAAATGGGGACTTGCACATTCGGTAAATTACATTTCGGCTTGGCTTATAAAACAATTTAACCCACGATCTGTAATTGATATTATGAAAAAAATGGGAGTACAAAGCAAAATTGCTGCTGTTCCGTCTATATTCCTTGGCACATCCGATATTAAATTAAGTGAAATGACAAGCGCTTATTCAACATTTTCAAATAAAGGTGTTCATGCAGAACCACTTTTTGTTACACGCATTGAAGATAAAAACGGTAATATTCTGGCAAGTTTTACTTCAGAAAAGAACGAAGCTATTAGCGAGCAAACTGCATATTTAATGACTTCATTGTTACAAAACGTTGTTAAAGAAGGTTCTGGGGGAAGAATTAGGTGGAGGTATGAAATGTATAATGAAATTGGAGGGAAAACAGGTACAACTCAGAATCAATCGGATGGATGGTTTATGGGAGTTACTCCCAATCTTGTTTCTGGAGTATGGGTAGGAGGTGAAGACCGAAGCATTCACTTTAAAGGGCTTGGTCGAGGTAGTGGAACCAATATGGCTTTGCCTATTTTTGCACTTTATATGAAAAAAGTTTACAATGATTCAACTCTTAATTTTTCAAATGAAGCTAAATTTGAAAAGCCGTTAAACTTTGACATTGATACAGATTGTGATAAACATTCTGAAGAACAAACTGAGAAAGATAATTTTGGTGATGAATTCTTTTAATTAAAGTTTATATCAGGAATTGAACTAATTAACTTTTTAGTATATTCAGAAGCAGGTGAACGATATAAGTC
>DAOUTQ010000055.1 GCA_030668615.1 Bacteroidales bacterium
TTATCTATACCGTTTTTATATTATACGCTTGAAGGTTATAGTACTGCAATGGCTTTACATACCGCTATTTTATTTATTATAACCGGAACTGGATTCTTTGTTGTAGGGAAAAACAAAAAGAGATTTACAGAATAAAAATAATGCCTTGGAAAGAGAGCAGGGTTTCAGGGCTAAGCTAAAACTAAAAAACTGAAATAACTTTAGGATATGAAATTAATATACAATAATAAGGCGCCTTGGTTTTTTCTGATATCTGTACTAATACTTTTAATTGGATTAATTAGTCTTTCTATTTTAAAAAAGAAAGAAATCGGAATAAGTTCAGTTGAATCAGTAACCGAATTATTCAATCATCCAATTTATTCAAATTATGAATTCGATCAGGGCGATTCTATAATTAATATAGGTATTCAACCTTTAATGCCAAGCGGGATTATTTTTGAAGTTATAAAACGCGATAATATTCTCAATAAAGCTCTTTCAGCCTCAGGGAAGAAAATAGAATATTATTCATTTTTGAAAGGTGCTGATATAAATTTTTTTCTGCAACAAAAAATGCTGGATGGAGGAGTTGGAGGTGATATGCCGGCTTTATCGATATCATCGGTTTTTGATGTTGCTATTCCTATAATTGTACAAAAAGGTAAGGCTTCTATTGTTTCGGCCAGACCAATGTTGACAGATGATTTTAAAGGCAAGCGTATTGCATATCCCTACGGATCTATTTCACATTATTTTATTTTGGAACTTTTACAATCTGCAGGAATTGCAGAGAACCAGGTTCGGTTAATTCCTATGGATGTTTCATCGATGGCAAAGGCGCTTCACAATAATGAAATTGATTTGTTTTCTGCTTGGGAACCAAATGTAGCTTCAGCCTTAAAACAATATCCTGAATTTTTCATAACTTATCAACAAATAACAACCGGATATTTATATTTTTCAAAAGCTTACACTCAAGAAAATCCGGAAATTGTTAATCATATTCTTGCTGCAGTTATCCGATCAATTTCATGGATGAAAAGTGACAGAGAAAATCTACTCTTGGCTTGTGAATGGAATATAATGGCAATGGATAAATTGACTGAAGAAAAAAGTGTTTTAAACGCTGAAGAAATGGCAAACCTGGCATTGCATGATATTCTCGGATATTATTCAAAGTATTCTATTGTATTAAATTCTAAAGATGTTAATTTAAGAAGGTCACTACAGAATGAATACGAATTTATTAAAACCTTAAACACGGGAAAAGAAAATAAACATTGGGACGAGGTAGTAAAGAATTTTGATAGTAAAATTGTTACTGAAATTCTAAATCACCCAAAAAAGTTTAGATTGAACGAATACAATTATATTATAAGCAAATAATAAAAAAGGAAAAAATAATTATGAAATTATTTATCTTCAAAAGCATCCAAACCCGTTTAACATACTGGTTTCTTTTATTAACACTAAGCCCCTTAATAATCGCGTTGATAATAACTTATTTTCAACAGGTTAGTGTTATTGAGTCCAGAACATTTGATAAACTTACGGCAATACGTGATCTGAAAGCCGAGCGATTAACCGACTGGTTATCGGAGAGAGTTGGTGATATGAAAACTATTTCGGCAGAAAATAAATTAGGTGAATTGGAAAATATTTACAATAATACAATTTTAAATCAAAATGATAATAAAATCCTGGAAAGCAGCAGACGGAATTTAAAACATTATTTAAAAAATTATCCGGCTTATGATGAACTGTTTATTATTAATCCCAAAAACGGTAAAATATTGGTTTCAACCAAAGAGGATATGGAAGGCGAGGATAAATCAAGAGATGAATACTTTACTAAGCCTATGCAGTCAAGGGAATTTTCATTTAAAGATGTATATTATTCAAGCACTTTGTCAGAATATTCAATGGCTTATTCAATTCCGATATTCTGTGAGAAACATGCCGGTGAACATATAGTTGGTATTCTTGTAGCCCGAATTAATTTGCATAATTCACTATATAGAATGTTACTTGACAGGGTTGGATTGGGTAAAACCGGAGAGACTATGATTGTGAATGAAGATGGAGTAGTATTGAACAAACTTCGTTGGTATGAAAACGCTCCACTCAATCTTCAGGTAAATTCAATTCCTGTAATAAGAGCATCTCAGGGTGAAACCGGAATTACTGAAGCTGTTGCATACAACGGAAAAAAAGTTTTGGCAGCTTATACATACATTCCTGAAACAGGATGGGGCTTTGTGTGTAAACAGGATTTGGTTGAATTAAACTCCCCAATTCGCAAAATGATATGGGATTTTATCATTCTTTTTATTATTACCTCAATCGTAATTGGTGTAATTGCCATTAGTATCAGTAAATCTATTTCAAAACCAATTGTTGAAATGGATAGTGTAGCGCAAAAGATTAAGGCTGGAGATTATTCGATCAGAAATGTTGTCCGTTCTCAGGATGAATTGGGTTCTCTGGCAGATTCTATTAATAAAACTGCAGACACGCTTAAATCCGTGATTACTACCCAAAAAGGTGTTATGGATATTTCCGAAACAATGATCGGTAAAACATCCATGAAGAGATTTGGCAGAACGTTGCTCAAACAATTGATGAAAATATCCGATGCTAACATGGGTACATTTTATGTTCTGAATGAAGCGACATCGGAATACGAACATTTTGTATCTGTTGGTGCCAATGAAAAATTGTTAAACCCTTTTAATGCTGAGAACCCCGAAGGGGAGTTTGGAAATGCGATATCTAAAAAGAGCATTTACTATCTTCGTGATATTCCTGAAGATACAATCTTTAAATTTAAAACTATTGCCGGTGATATTGTCCCAAAAGAAATTATTACTATCCCTGTATTGATTGAAGAAACAGTTGTAGCTCTTATTTCGTTGGTAAATATTTATAAATTCAGTAACGAATCTTATGAGGTCTTAAAACAATCATGGCAGGCTATTAATTCTTCATATTCGAGTCTATTGTCAACTGAGAGAACCCGGGTTCTGGCTGAGAGTTTATCCAGAACTAATCAGCAACTCGAAGCCCAGTCGGAAGAATTACAAGAGCAGGCAGTAGAGTTACAGAGGCAGACCGATCAATTACAAACTGGTTCAGAAGAACTGCAAGAACAGAATATTGAACTGGAGGCTCAAAGAAATCAAGTGGAAGAGGCAAACCGACTTAAAAGCGAGTTTCTTTCCAATATGAGTCATGAGCTGCGAACACCACTCAATTCAATCAATGCACTTTCGCAGGTATTAATTATGCAGGCAAATGAAAAACTGAGCGATGATGAAAATAATTACCTTGAGATAATTGAACGTAATGGTAAACAACTTTTATCACTAATAAACGATATTCTTGACTTGTCGAAAATTGAAGCCGGTAAAATGGATATATTACCACAAGCTGTTTCAATTAATTCTCTTCTTACAATTATCAAAGAAAATGTTCAAACCCTGACAGAGAATAAAGGGATTTCAATTAATCTAAACCTTGGTGATAATTTGCCAAAAGTTGAAACAGATGAATTAAAGATACATCAGGTTTTATTAAACATTATTAGCAATGCCGTTAAATTCACTGAAAAAGGATCTGTAAATATTTCTGCCAAGCAAGAAAATGGGAAAATTTATATTGATGTTAAGGATACAGGAATTGGTGTTTCAGAAAAAATGCTCCCTCATATTTTTGATGAATTCAGACAGGCCGATGGTTCTTCTTCGCGACAGTACGAAGGAACAGGCCTGGGACTTGCCATTGCCAATAAACTGATTAAGATTCTTGGTGGTGATATTAAAGTTAAGAGTAAATTAGGAGAAGGTTCACTTTTTACAATTATGGTTCCTGTTAAATGGCACGAGGAAACCACATCTGAAAATGCGGTTAGTCATGAAACAATCAATCCTATAACTACAAATAATACGATTCTAATAGTTGATGATGATCCTGAAATAGTTAAAGATATTTCTGAATATTTTAATGAAGCCGGATACAAAACAATTACAGCAACATCTGGAGAAGAAGCACTTGAGCTGGCTGAAAAACATCAGCCTTTTGCTATTACATTGGATGTTATTATGCCCGAAATGGATGGATGGGAAGTATTACAAAAATTAAAAACAAATACTAAAACACAAAATATACCGGTAATTGTAGTTACGGTTTCTGATGATAAAGATACCGGATTTGCACTTGGTGCCGTAGGATATATTAATAAACCGGTAAATAAAAATTTGTTAATATCAGAAATCAAAAAACTAAATAAAACTCCCGATTCTGTAATGATAGTTGATGATAATGATTTTGAACTTAAACAGATGGCCGAAATTATCGAAGCAGAGAATATAAATACCATTTTGGCACACGGTGGTGAAGAAAGTATTAAACTTCTGGAAGAAAAAGTCCCTGATATTCTTGTTTTAGACCTGCTTATGCCTGGTATGGACGGATTTCAGGTTTTGGAAAAAATCAGAAAAAACCCGGAAACTAAAAATTTACCTGTAATTATTGTTACAGCAAAAGATATTACAGAAGAAGATAAAATAAAACTTAGCGGTGAAGTTTCGTCCGTAATAGCAAAAAGCGATACTACTCCGCAGGATTTATTTAAAGAAATAAAACGGATAATTAAAGAACTGGAAAAATCCCAAAAAGTTAGTGTTTCTGCAAAAAACACTCCGGAAAACCGTATTCTTTTGGTTGAAGATAATAAAGATGCTATAATTCAGATGAAATCAATTCTTGAAAGAGAAGATTACGTAGTGGATGTGGCAAACGGCGGACAAGAAGCTCTTGTTTATATAAAGCATACTATTCCTGATGGAATTATATTGGATTTAATGATGCCAGAAGTTGATGGTTTTGAAGTGCTGAAAAAAATAAGAAGTACCGAATCAACTAAAAACATCCCTGTTTTAATTCTTACTGCAAAAGACCTTACACGTGAAGACTTATCTAAATTAAGTACTAATAATATCCAGCAATTAATTCGCAAAGGGAATGTGGATATTAATGATTTACTATTAAAAGTTAGACTTATGCTTGGAAACCAACCCAAGTCTCAGGTTTCAGGTTCCAGGTTTAAGGTTCAAAAAAACAAAGGAAGTTTTAAAAAATCAATAAAGAAAAAAGATACTGATTTGCCAAATGTATTAATAGTAGAAGATAACCCGGATAATATGACAACGATTAAAGCCATATTGCAAAATAAATACAATATTACCGAAGCTTTTGATGGTGAGCAGGGATTAAAATCAGTGCAATCACAAATCCCTGATATGATACTTCTTGATATGTCGCTCCCGAAAATGGACGGCGAAGAAATTGTTAAAATACTTAAAACAGATAGTGAAACTAAAAACATCCCGGTAATAGCAGTTACTGCCAGGGTAATGAAAGGTGATGAAGAAAATTTTTTGAAGGCCGGATGTGACGATTTTGTTGCGAAACCTATTGAACCCGTTGAATTGAATGAAAAAATTAATAAATTACTAAATAAATAGTTAATAGCTAAAAGTTAAAAGTTTGAGGTTAAAAGTCTAAGGTAAAGAAAACGACGTGAAACCTAACTCTTGAAACTTAAAACTTGAAACTTAAAACTTGAAATCTGAAACCAAAGCTATGAAAAAGATTCTCGCAATAGACGATAAGCAAGATAACCTTACAACCATTACGGCAGTAATAAAAAGCCAAATGATGGACTGTGAAGTTCTGACTGCTTTATCGGGAAAAGAGGGGATAGAAATTGCCATAAAAGAACAACCTGATACCATACTACTGGATATTATTATGCCTAATATGGATGGTTACGAAACTTGTAAAAGGCTCAAGGAAGATGAATTGACAAAACATATTCCTGTAGTAATGATAACGGCAATAAAAACTGATACTGAAAGCCGTGTTAAAGGTCTCAATATAGGTGCAGATGCATTTTTATCCAAACCAATTAATCCTATTGAGCTCACTGCGCAAGTGAAGGTAATGCTACGCATAAAAGAAGCCGAGGATAAATTGCGTACTGAAAAGGAACTATTAGATAAAAAGGTTAAAGAAAGTACAACAGACTTGAGAGCGAGTGAAGAAAGACTTCGTAATATTTTTGAGAACAGTACGAACCTGTTTTATTCTCATACTGCTGATCATGTACTCACGTACCTTAGTCCACAAGTTGTCGGTATTCTTGGATATACCCAAGAAGAAGCCCTGATCAAATGGACAGAACTTATTTCAGAAAATCCTATAAATGAGATTGGATTTAAACATACTGTTAATGCAATAGAAACAGGTAAACCACAACCACCTTATGAACTCGAATTAGTGCACAAAAGCGGAAAAAAAGTTTGGGTAGAAACTCGTGAAGCGCCTGTGGTTAAGGACGGTAAAACAATTTCAATCGTAGGTGCATTAACCGATATCACCGAACGCAAGCAGGCGGAACAAATCCAAAAAGTATTATACAATATTTCCAATGCAGTTATTACATCAGATAATCTTAAAAAACTAATTAGCCTGATACAAATTGAACTGGGAACAATTATCGATACAACAAATTTCTATATTGCCCTTTACGATAATAAAACTGATACGCTCACATTACCATTTTTTACTGATGAAAAAGATAAGTTTACTTCCATTCCGGCAGGAAAGACATTAACAAAGTATGTGATTAAAACAAAAAAACCACTACTGGCAAATATCGATGTAAAGAAAAAACTTATTAAAGAAGGTCTGATAGAACATATTGGGAGTTTATCAAAAATATGGCTTGGAGTGCCACTTAAAATTGAAGGAGAAGTTACAGGCGTTATTGCTGTTCAAAGTTATACTGATGAAAACGCCTATAATAAATCAGATATGAAAATGCTTGAATTTGTTGCAGACCAGATAAGTCTTTCAATTGATCGTAAGAAGGTTGAGGAAGAACTTCAAAAACATCGGGATAATTTAGAAGAATTAGTAAAAAAAAGAACGGCAGAGTTAAGTTATGCTAATGTGGAATTAGAAAAAGCAGCTGGTATGAAAGATGAATTTCTAGCTAATATGAGTCATGAACTTAGAACCCCGCTAAACGCAATACTTGGCCTTTCTGAAGCATTACAAGAAGAAATTTATGGAAACCTTAATCCGAAACAAACTGAAAAAATACACAACATTGAAGAAAGTGGCAGGCATTTACTTGATTTAATAAATGAAATACTTGATCTGGCAAAAATAGAAGCAGGAAAAATTGTTTTGGAATACAATAGAATATCTATTAATGAATTAATGCAATCAAGTTTAAGATTTATAAAACAAACTGCTTTGAAGAAAAGAATTAAGGTGTCGTCAAATAATTCAGGTACAATTGAAACATTCCGAGCAGATGAAAAACGTATGAAACAAATTCTGGTGAATTTATTAAGTAATGCTGTGAAATTTACTACGGATAAAGGACAAGTTGGTTTAGAAGTTTGCGTAGATGAAGAAAACCAAACCATTAGTTTTTTAGTTTGGGACACAGGTATTGGAATACCATCGAAATACTTCGATAAGTTATTTCAACCCTTTGTTCAAATAGACAGTAAACTTTCACGACAATACGAAGGAACCGGACTTGGCCTGGCACTTGTAAATAATTTAACAAACCTGCACAATGGTTCAATAACAGTTGAAAGTCAGGAAGAAAAAGGTAGTCGTTTCATTGTTACAATACCAATTAAGGAGTATGGCTATAAAGATCCCGTTCCCAATATTATTGGGAGTAATCGGGATGAAGATGAATCTGATATTTTAATAGCGGAAAATAATAATACAATAAAAAAAGAAGATCAAAAGCTTATTCTTCTTGCCGAAGATAATGAGCAGAATATTATGACTATAAAAGATTACCTGGAAGTAAAACAATTCAGGGTAGTTGTAGCCCGTAATGGTAAAGATGCAGTAAAGATGACACACGAAATAAATCCTGAATTAATTTTAATGGATATACAAATGCCCAAAATGAACGGAATAGAAGCCATAAAAGAAATAAGAGCGAACAACATTTCCAGTGCCCCAATTATTGCATTAACAGCTCTGGCAATGCCCAACGATAAAGAAAAATGCCTTAGTGCCGGGGCTGATGAATATATGAAAAAACCTGTTGGGTTAAAGAATCTGGTAAAAACTATAAATAACTTATTGGTGAATAAAAAATAAAGTAGCCGTTCGCCTGACTACCCTGACTGCCGTCAGGCAGGTTTGCAGTAAGTGACAATTATATTGTAACAGTGAACTTTAAAATAACAACAGATGAAAAAAAATATAAAAATTCTAATTGTTGATGATCGAATTGAAGACAGAAGTTTACTTCGGAAAAAATATGAAAGAATGGGTTACAATGTGAAGGAAGCAGAGAATGGCGTGGAAGGACTTGAAATGACTTGGCTTTATAAGCCCGACTTAATAATCTCTGATGTGCAAATGCCTAAGATGGATGGTTTTCAGTTTTTGAGAGAGATTAAAAAGGACGATGAACTTAATAAGATACCATTTGTTTTTTTCTCTGTTGTTTATAATAGCCATATAGATAAAAAACTTGCTCTTTCATTAGGGGCAACGGCTTATATTGAAAAACCCCTTAAGCCTGATTTGCTAATCAAGAAAATAGAGTCTTTAATACAAGAAATTAAAACCGACAAAGAACAGGAATCGGTAGAACTGATTGAAAAAGAAGAAGAGTATTTAAGAAAACATTCATTTGTTGTTGCAACAAAGCTTGAAGAAAAGCTTGCAGAACTTGAAATAATAAATAAGAACCTCCAACAGCAAATAACTGAGCGCATTCAAATTGAAGAAAAGCTAAAGGAATCAGATGAGCTTTTGAATAATGCTATTGACCGTGCCGCTGTAGGTATGAGTTTGGTTAGACTTGACGGATGTTTTAGCAGGGTCAATATAACTTTATGTAAAATGCTTGGATACACCGAATCGGAATTGCTTAAGAAGAACTTCCAGGATGTATCACATCCCGATGATTATGAGATAGGTTTACACGCTATCAAGGTGATGCTAAGCGGCCAACAGAGATATGTAGATTTCGAAAAGCGATATGTTCATAAGGAGGGTCATTTTATTCATGCTCAGGTTAATTCTACATTATTGAAAAATAAAGAGGGACAACCGAGTTTTTTCTTTACTCAAATTCAAGATATTACAGAACGCAAGCAGGCGGAGGAGGCACTAAGGACATCTTCTTTGGCTACTGAAACGTCGATGAGCGCAATATTTATGGCAGACTTGAAGGGGGTAATTACTTATGCAAACGTTGCTGCGGAAAAGATGTGGGGTTATGAAAGCACCGAGAAAATGATTGGTACGAATGCCATTGAATACTGGACTAATTCGACCCGGAAAAAAGCTGTGGAGATGATAGAGACATTATTGAAAGAGGGTTTTGTTGCTACTTTGGGAGATTTAATTGGAAAGAGGTTAGACGGGACTGAATTCGTTGTTGAATCTAATTCCGTCTTGATGAAAGATGCTGATGGAAATCCGATAGGAATGACAGGTTCCTTTTCAGACATCACCGAGCGTAAGCTCGCTGAAGATAAGCTAAGGGAAAGCGAGGAACGCTATCGTTTCCTGACAGAGAATGCCAGAGACATGATATATCGTATGTCCTTGCCCGACGGTCGTTACGAGTACGTGAGTCCATCGTCTGTTGATTTGTTTGGATATACACCTACCGAGTTTTATGATTCGCCAAAGTTGATACAGGAAATAATTCACCCCGATTGGCGAAAGTATTTTGAGGAAGAATGGGGCAAGCTCTTGATTGGCAATATGTCACCGTCTTACGAGTACCAGATTATCCACAAATCGGGTAACCCAAGATGGTTGTACCAGCGGAATGTGCTAATCTGTGATGATAAAGGACAACCAATTGCCATCGAGGGGATTGTAACAGACATCACTGAGAGTAAGCAGGCGGTGGAGGCGCTGAAAGAATCTGAAACCCGATACCGTTCCCTGTTTGAATTTGCAAGTGATGCTATTTTTCTGATGAAAGGCGAGATATTGACCGATTGTAACCAAAAAACTCTCGAAATGTTTGGATGCAGAAGGAGCGAAATTGTAGGCCACTCTCCTGTTGAGTTTTCTCCTCTCATTCAGCCTGATGGAAGAAAATCCCTTGAAAAAGCAATTGAAAAAATTAAAGCAGCTTTGGATGGAAATCCACAGGTTTTCGAATGGCAGCACAAAAAACTTAACGGCACTCTGTTTGATGCCGAAGTCAGCCTGAACCTGATTGACCTTTCTACAGGCATCCATATTCAGGCAATTGTACGCGATATAACCGAACGTAAGAAAATGGAAGAAGCGCTACGAGAGAGCGAAGAATTAAACAGGTCTATTACACAATCAGCTGCTGATGCCATAATCTCCATTAATTCTGACGGAATTATTTTAGCATGGAATAATGCGGCAGAAAAAATCTTAGGGTACTCTATGTCTGAAATAATAAATAAAGATCTTTCAGTAATAATACCCTCCAAATATGGAACTAGTCATCGATCAGCTTTAAAACGGTTAAAAAATGGAGGCAAAGAGAAGTTAATTGGAAAAACAACTGAACTATTAGCTCTTAGGAAAGATGGAACAGAATTTCCTATTGAGCTGTCTTTATCAAGTTGGGAGATAAATAATCAAAAATATTTTACAGGGATTATTCGTGACATCTCTGAACGTTTGTTAGTAGAACAGGAAAGAAGGCTGGCGAAGGAGACGCTCCGGAGAAATGAGACCAGGTACCGCTCTTTAATCGAAAATTCCAATGATGCTATTTATTTGTTGTACAATCGCAAATTTAAAATAATTAATAATACGTTTATTCAAATGTTTGGATATAGCCTGAAAGAAGTGAATAAACCTGACTTTGACTTTTTACAATTAGTGACTCCTAAAAGCAGGTCGTTAGTTGAGGATCGTCAAAAACGAATTACTAGAGGAGAAAAACTGAAATCTAAATATGAATTCACAGCACTTACAAAAAATGGTAAAGAATTAGAAGTTGAGGTGTCTGTTTCATATATTGATTACAAAAGAGGAAAAGCCACGCAAGGGATAATCAGGGATATTACCGAAAGAAAAAAAATCGAGAAAGAACTTAAAAAACACAGGAATAAGTTAGAAGAATTAGTAACAGAAAGAACAGCAGAGTTGAGTTATGCTAATGCCGAATTAGCAAAAGCATCCAGAATGAAAGATGAATTTTTGGCTAATATGAGTCATGAACTTAGAACCCCGTTAAATGCAGTACTTGGTCTTACTGAAGCATTACAAGAAGAAATTTATGGAAATATTAATCAGGTACAATCAGAAAAATTACACCATATTGATGAAAGTGGTAAACACTTACTTTCATTAATAAATGAAATACTTGATTTGGCAAAAATAGAAGCAGGAAAAATTGTTTTAGAATATCAGCAAATATCTATTGAAAAATTAATGCAATCAAGTCTAAGATTTATTAAGCAAAGTGCTTTTAAGAAAAAAATTAAGGTGTCGACAAGTATTTCAGGTACAATTGAAACATTTAGGGCAGATGAAAAGCGCATAAGACAAATCCTGGTTAATTTACTAAGCAATGCTGTGAAATTTACTTCTAAAGGAGGCCAAATTGGTTTTGAAGTTGATGTAAATGAAAAAAACCAAACTATTAGTTTTTTGGTTTGGGATACAGGTATTGGAATATCACATGAAAACCTTGACAAATTATTCCTTCCATTTGTTCAAATAGACAGCACACTTTCACGGCAATACGAAGGAACCGGACTTGGCCTGGCACTGGTAAATAAATTAGTAAATATGCACAATGGTTCAATAACGATTGGGAGTCAGGAAGGAAAAGGCAGCCGTTTTATTGTTACAATACCGCTTATGGAGTATGGTAACAAAGATTCTGACAGTTATCGAGATGAAGGAAAATCAGGATTCAAAGATACTAAAACTGTTATGATTGAGTCTGATGTTTTAATAGCGAAAGAAGATGAGCAGAAAAAGAATGAAGGTCAGCAACTTATTCTTTTGGCCGAAGATAATGAACAAAATATAACGACAATTAAAGATTACCTCGAAGCAAAACAATTTAGGGTAGTTGTTGCTCGTAACGGGAAACAGGCAGTAGAGATGGCATATGAAATAAAACCCGAATTAATTTTAATGGACATACAGATGCCCGAAATGGACGGAATAGAAGTTATAAAGAAAATAAGGGTAAGTAGTAATTCTGAAATTTCAGAAGTTCCAATAATTGCATTAACAGCATTAGTCATGCCCGGCGACCGTGAAAAATGTTTTAATGCCGGGGCTGATGAATATCTGAAAAAACCTGTTAGTTTAAAGAATTTGGTTAATAATATAAATGAGTTTTTGGAAAAAAAAGCTTAAGCTTTGCGCAATAGCTTGCTTGAAGCGAGTGACGATTATTTTTTATCAGTGAAATAAAGTAACAAAAATGCATAATAAAACAAGGTATTATAATATTCATCACTCGTCAGGAGCCGAGCGATTGCAGTGTATTTTTTGGAGATAAAGTATATACCAATAGCTATTTCTTTAATAATAGAAATATTAAATTATGAACTCAAAAACAAAAAATACCGTATTAATTGTAGATGATGAACCTTTTGGTCGTGATACATTAGAAGGATTACTACAGAAGGAAGGTTATGATTTATTGTTTGCAAGTAATGGACAGGAAACACTTGACATTACTCAGGAACATATACCTGATCTTATTTTATTGGATATTATGATGCCTGGGATGGATGGATACGAGGTATGTAACCGAATTAGAAACAATCCTAAAATTGCCGAAATTCCAATATTAATGATTACTGCTCTTGACGATAAAGACTCATTGATAAAAGGTATAGATGCAGGTGCTGACGATTTTGTTTCAAAACCATTTGACAGAGCAATACTGAGACAACGGGTGAAAACAATTTTAAAATTGAATCGTTTTAGAAAACTAAAAGAAGAAAGAGAAAAACTTGAAGAAGTAATTCAACATTCAGATGACGGGTTTTTAATTATTAATAAAACCGGAAATATATTGTATTTAAACTCAAAAGCAAAAACACTATTATCTATACCTCCAGACCTTAGTAATTATTCATCTTTTATTTTTTCTGATAAACTGCAAGAACAATATAGTTTAATAAATGATGAGTTATTTTCCGGCTGGCCTGAACTAAATCCTGAGTTTCCGATTATGGCTGTTAGCTATAATCTTGCTAATTACTCAGAATTTTGGATAAAGATTTCAATTCTTAAGAAAATATTAAGCTCTGAAGATTATATAATTAAGCTAAGCGATGCAACAAATGAAATGGTTAATAACAGAGATGTTTGGATCTTTCACAATGTTATTTCACACAAACTCAGAACGCCCTTTAATTTCATTCTGGGTGGACTTCAGTTATTAGAGCAAACCCTACCAGACTTAAATGAAAATCAGAAAAAAATTCTAAATGTGTCGCTACATGGAGCTCAACGATATTTCGGAAACATAACTAATATACTGGATCTTATATCAAATTTAAATAATAAAAAATTGATTGGGTATACTAAAATAAATCAGCTCACAACAGTAATTGAAACTGTAGTTAAAGAAATGCAAATAGAAAAATGTGAAATAAAACCTTTCACTATTGATGAAGATGTTATGTTGGATCTTTCTTCGGATATCATCGAATTAATTCTATATAAACTATTTGATAACTCAAAGAAATTCCATCCTGTTAACAACCCAAATATTGAAGTTAACATAGCTCAGGTAAAAGATAATATTGTTATTTCATTAAGTGATGATGGAATTCAGTTATCTGCAGAAGAACACATAAAAATATGGACTCCTTACTACCAGGCAGAAGAAAAACTTACTGGAGAAGTTGAAGGACCCGGACTGGGATTATCATATATTGCTCAAATAATGCTAAAAGCAAACGGTAATTACAGATCATATAATAATGCAAATGATAAAGGAATTACCATTGAGTTAAGTATGCCTTTATTTATGGAATCATAATGTGAGAAGTTCAAATTTTTTGTTTTTTATCTAATTTTTTTCCTCCTTTAAAAATTAACGAGAGTAATTATTACCCTTGTTAAATAATCAGTCATTATTTACATTAGTAAACAATGGTATACTTATACTAAATAAAGCAGCATCCGGAAATTTAACAGAACGTGTAGAAAGAGGTATATTTGAAAGTTCAGGCAGCAAAGGCGCTGGGTCATTTTATAGCTTAAAATAATTGCGCCATAAAGAAAGATAAAATTAAGATACCATGGCTTTTTATAGTTTAAAATGAATTGCACAATGACTAAAAAAACATTTAGACTTCCCCTTAATTCAATCTGTTATGCCACTAATTCAGCCAGATTAAAGATTCAGTCAAGATTGTTCTGTACTGTGTCTTAGGTGTGTATTTGGTGTTTAAAGTGAGCCGTTTTTTCGTATTTGCAAGACACAAAATATACAACAATAAAAAAACCCTTGAAGAATCAAGGGCTTTTAACTTTTTAAGCGGTCTGGACGAGACTCGAACTCGCGACCTCCTGCGTGACAGGCAGGCATTCTAACCAACTGAACTACCAAACCGTTTGCTTAATTGAGTTGCAAAAATAGCTTATATTTTTTATTCACCAAAGATTTTCAAGGAAATTTTTAGATTTTTTTTATCTGTTTTCGTAATTCACAAAAATACTGAAGTTTACACCTCCGTAATTTCTTATTTCTTTAAAGCATTTATGTTTACTAAAGTTCGTTTTATCGCCATGTTCAACAATTAACCAGGCTTTTTCATTTAATACATTATGCTTAAAAATAAAATCAGGGATTGCTTCAATTTCTTTTAAATCATATGGAGGATCGGCAAATACTATATCAAATTTTTCCTTACACGATTTTACGTATCTAAGAGCATCAGATTTGTACGCTTTTACTTGAGTTAAGCCTAATTCCTGTAACGTACTCTTGATAAAAGCATGATGCCTGAAATTGCTTTCTATAGAAACCACTTTGGCACATTCCCGCGATGCAAATTCGTACGAAATACTTCCGGTTCCCGAAAATAGATCTAAAACCGATAATTCAGTAAAATCAAAATTATTATTCAGAATATTAAACAGATTTTCTTTTGCAAAATCCGTAGTAGGGCGTGCTCTAAAATTCTTAGGAGGTTTTATACGTCTTCCCTTGAGTGTACCGCTAACTATTCGCATAGTTGCAGATTAAATAAGTTGGTAAATGTGTGTTCCGGAATTTTACTAAAGGTATAGCTGTAAGTGAATTCATCCGGTAATTTCTCGAATTTAATATGTGCTATAAAATCTATAAGCTTTGTATAAAACGTCGATTTTTTATCTTTTATTCCACTAACAATTAATTCCGTATATTCTGTGCTTAAACCTTGTTGTTCGTAAACATTCATTATAAAGTACAGAATATCATGGTCTGTTATGTAATTAAAAGCATTGTAAAACTGCAGTTTGCCTTTTTGAGATATTGCAACATCAATAAAATCAATATTAATGTTTACAAATACTTTTTTTGATTCTGAATGATGTTTAAACAAAACAGTATTTATAAAAGGTATTTGTTGATTATAAAATGAAGCACTTTTAAATTCCCGGCTTAAAATGCCTGCCAACTGATTTGGTATTGCGTAAACACTATAAGATTCAGAATATTTTAGTTTCTTAAAATGAATTTCATCCAGATCGTCCATCTTATGGTTTAACTCAAAATGTTTTTTTAGATTTTTATCATCAAAATATTTCTCAGGAATTAATGTGCTTTTAAACGATTGCCAAATTATTCTGGTGTTTTTGTATTCTTTATTAAGTAATTCGTTATTATCTATATAGTTCTCAACTATATTTTGCAAATCATTTAACAGTAAATCCTTCTCAAAGTTTTTATGCGATAATGCAATAAACTTATTTCTTACCGGATCAAGTATACAAAAAGAAAGTCCATTCAGGCTAACCTGAATGGACAATTTATATGATAAAGTTAAATTTAGATCTAATGTTTCATCAACAAAAGCAAATTCTTGCATAAGTATACTTTCTTATTCCCAGTTTCCGGCATTATTATTTGTCACAAGAACATCGCCAACTTTTACTCCAGGGAAATTATTTTGATTCTTCATTCGATCGTTCCAATTAATAACTAACTGACGATCCATACCGTGAAGAAGTATGTTATTATGAACCTTTGCTTCAAACACATTAACATCTAAATTAGAAACATTTAGAATAGCAGTAGCCAATTCAAATGATGCATCTTCAGTATAAGGCACTTTCCATAACATGTCAGCGTTAAAATCTTCAGCGAATAAAGTATCTTTTATTGCAATTCGAACTGTATCTCGAATAATCAGACCTTCTTTTACTGCAATTTCTTCTGTCCAACCCATTGCTAATAATTCATCAGGAATACTTCTTTCTGCTCTTATAAGCTTCATTGAATCATTTTTGATAAAATATATCAGCGTATCAAAGCTACCAGTAAATCTTCCGTACTCATCTTTATAAGCAGTTTGTGCAGTTCTGATATCTTTTAATTTTTGAATTGTAGCAGCATAACGGGTATCTTTTTCTTTGTTAAAACGAATAGGAGTCTGAATGCTATCCCAAATTAAGTATGCTAAAACAACAATTGTTATTGCTAATGCGATTTGAATTATTTTTTTCATTTTGCTTAGTTTAATTTTATATGTTTGCTTGCAAATTTATAAGAAAAAATTAAATTTTAAATTTATATTCTATATTATTTTACCTAAAATGTTAAAGGATCATATTAAAAGTATAATTCTGGAAAAGTTAAATCATAAACCTACTAAGGGTCAGGATGATTTAATTACTGGATTGTCGGAGTTTATTTTGGATGAAAATACTGATAAAATATTTTTGGTAAAAGGTTATGCAGGTACCGGAAAAACTACCGTTATGAGTGCTCTGGTTAATGCTTTTAAAAAACTTCGTATTAAGTCGGTTCTTCTTGCACCAACAGGTAGGGCAGCAAAAGTATTATCATCTTATTCAAAGAAAAACGCATATACTATTCACAAAAAAATTTATCGACAAAAATCTTCTAAAGATGGTTTTGGTGTTTTTGTTTTGGATGCAAATCTGCATTCAGATACATTTTTTATTGTCGATGAGGCTTCCATGATATCAAATAAAAGCAATGAAATATCCGTTTTTGGTTCGGGAAGATTGCTCGATGATTTAATTCAATATGTATATAATAATAAGAAATGTAAATTAATACTTGTTGGTGATACTGCTCAATTACCTCCTGTTGGAATTGCAATAAGCCCTGCATTGGATACAAAGCAACTTGCACATTACGGATATCCTGTTATATCTTATGATTTAAAAGAGGTTGTTAGGCATAATGAAGATTCTGGAGTTTTAGCCAATGCAACCGAAATCAGAAATTTAATTGCAAATAATAGTAATGATTTTCCAAAGCTAAATTTGAATAATGTTAGCGATATAGAAAAAATATCAGGAAGCGATTTAATAGAATCAATAGCTGATTCTTATAACAAATCAGGATATGAAGGAACAATGATTATTACTCGTTCCAATAAAAGAGCAAATCAATTTAATAAAGGGATTAGAAGTCAGATACTGTGGAGAGAAGAGGAGATAGAAGCCGGCGATTATTTAATGGTAGTAAAGAACAATTATTACTGGATTGATGATAATGATAAAATTGACTTTATTGCAAACGGAGATATTGCTGAAATAGTAAAAATAAAGAAGTATACCGAGCGTTATGGTTTTCGGTTTGCCGATGTTGTGTTACGTTTTATCGATTACGACGATTTGGAAATTGAGTGTAAAATAATTCTTGATACATTGGATATTAATTCTGCTTCTTTAACAAGCGAAGATAATAAGCAGTTGTTTTATAACGTGTTGGAAGATTATAAAAACGAAAAGACAAGGAAAAAGCAATACGAGGGTGTTCGAAATGATGAATTTTTTAATGCACTTCAAGTAAAATTCTCATATGCAATAACTTGCCATAAAGCTCAGGGAGGACAATGGCAAAATGTATATCTTGATCATGGCTATATTAATGAGGATATGATGGATAAAGAGTATTTGAGATGGTTGTACACAGCATTTACTCGATCGGTAGAGAAGTTATATTTGGTAAACTTCGATAAAAAATTCTTTCCTCCTGAAAATTAAGTAGTTTTATGTATTGCTGATTTCTCTGAGCAGGTATCCAATTCCATCTGAATAGTAATATGATCTATTCCAAACATATTATGTAATGTGTTTTCTAAGTCAATTCGTATTTTGTCAATTTCTTTAATTGGAAGATTATTGCTAACATCTGCATGACACTGAAAATGTATAATACTATCGGATAATCTCCACGAATGAATATGATGAATGTTTTTAATCTCAGGATGCTTTTCCAGTTCTGTCTTTATCTCATCAAGTTTTAATCCTGATGGACTGGTTTGCATTAAAATTTCAATCGTTTCTTTAAGAATTCCCCATGTAGCTTTAATAATTACAATACCAATAATTACAGTTAAGAATGGATCTATCCAGTAAGCGTTCCAGAAATAAATAATAACAGAGCCGATAATAACCCCAACCGATGATAATGTATCGCCAATTAAATGTACATATGCTGCTTTAATATTAAGATTGTGCATAGAATCTTTATGAAGTAAAATAACTGAGATAAGATTTCCTGCCAATCCAATAGCAGCAACAATAAACATTAATTTACCTTTAATTGGTTCAGGATTTAAAAAGCGTTCATATGCTTCGTAAAAAAGATAAACCGAAATTACAATAAGGACTACAGCATTAAATAAAGCTGCTAAAATTTCAATTCGTTTATAACCAAAAGTATTTTTTAAGTTTGATTCCTTTTTACTCGTTTTAAGTGCTACATAACTAATTATTATAGCCATTGTATCACTAAGATTATGAACAGCATCTGAAATTAAAGCAAGGCTGTTGGAAAGAATTCCTCCTATAAATTCTGCTGCAGTTATTCCTGCATTCAGGAGAACGCTTATGAGTAGATTCTTTTTATTGGGTTCGTTATGATGATGGGCGTGAGCCATGTGTTTCTTTTATATAAACAACATGTTTTATTACAAAAAGTTTATTTATCAATAATTTTAAACCAGGAACTTTAAACTTTTAACTTACCAGTTTATTCTCCAATTATCTTAATCAGAAATCTTTTTTTCCTTTTACCATCAAATTCTCCATAGAAAATTTGTTCCCAAGGTCCAAAATCCATTTTGCCATCAGTAATTGAAACAACAACTTCGCGACCCATGATGGTGCGTTTTAAATGTGCATCGGCATTGTCTTCTGCATAATTGTGTTTGTATTGTGAATAAGGCTTTTCCGGGGCAAGTCCTTCCAACCACTTTTCAAAATCTTCATGCAAACCCGATTCATCATCATTAATAAACACACTTGCGGTAATATGCATTGCATTTACTAAAATTAAACCCTCTTTAATTCCACTTTTTGCTATTTCCTCTTCAACCTTAGGTGTAATATTTATAAACTCTCTTCTTCTCGAGGTATTGAGCCAAATTTCTTTTCTGTACGATTTCATGTTTTTCCCTCTTCTGTTTTCTTCGAAACCAATTTACGATTTTATTCCCATTGATGTAATTATAGAATCAATCTTTTCGTCCAATAATTTGTTCACTTTGTCAAATTCTTCTTTCGATTGTAATTTCTCATGAACTCCAAAGTAGAATTTAATTTTGGGTTCAGTACCCGAAGGTCTTATCGATATTTTAGAGCCATCATTAAGAATAAATTGAAGCACATTTGATACTGGAAGATTTATATCATAACGTAGATGACTTATTTGATCAAAAGTCTTTTGTTTCAGAAAATCATGAATCAACATCACATTTGAGTTGTTTATTGTTTCTGGCGGATTATCTCTAAAATTATCCATCATCTTATTTATCTCCTCAGAGCCTTCTTTCCCTTTTTTTACAACAGATATAAGTTTCTCTTTATAAAATCCGAATTCAACATAAATGTCGATTAGTTCCTGATAAAGCGTTTTGCCTTTTTCTTTTGCAAAGGCAGCAGTTTCTGCAATTAATGCACACGACATAACAGCATCTTTGTCTCTTACAAA
>DAOUTQ010000117.1 GCA_030668615.1 Bacteroidales bacterium
CTTCTCCTGTACCAATATTTCCTACAACTACATCAATTCCTTCAAATTTCTTTTTTACAGATTTTAGCATATCTATAACACCCTTTGAATGACCGTGAGCAGTATCAATAACTATTGCATCAACACCAGCTTTTACTAAAGCATCTACCCTGTCGAGAGTATCATTTGTAACACCTACACCAGCAGCAACCCTAAGTCTTCCTTTCGAATCTTTACATGCTAATGGATTGTCTTTAACCTTAGTAATATCTTTATACGTAAGTAAACCAATCAATTTATTATTATCGTCAACTACAGGTAATTTCTCTATTTTATGAATTTGCAATATCTCTGTAGCTTTCTCAAGATCTGTATATTTATGTGTTGTAATGATATTTTCTTTTGTCATTACATCATTTATCTTCTTATCCATTTGCTTTACAAAACGTAGATCTCGGTTTGTAACAATTCCTATTAACAATTTATCAGAATCTACAACGGGAATTCCTCCAATTTTGTATTCCTTCATTAAATTCAATGCATCAGCAACAGTATTTTCTTTCTTAATTGTTATTGGATCGTAAATCATTCCGTTTTCAGAACGTTTAACAGTTTTCACCTGTTTCGCCTGCTCTTCAATTGACATATTTTTATGAATAACACCTATACCACCTAATCTTGCAATTGCAATAGCCAAATTAGTTTCTGTTACAGTGTCCATAGCAGCTGAAACAATAGGAATATTTAATTTAATATTCCTAGAAAAGTGAGTTGAAACATCAACATTTCGTGGTAAAACTTCTGAATACTGAGGAACTAATAATACATCATCAAATGTAAGTCCTTCCATTGCAACTTTATCCTGTAAAAATGACATCTTAATTGTGTTTTTTTGTATTTTTAAAATTGTGCCAAATTACAAAAAAATAGTGTAATTTCAGGCTAAAATGTGATAATATCGATACATTTGATTTTTAATCATTATTTCGGTCATTTTAAACTTGTATCTTAAACAGCTAAATGAACAAATACGAACAAATATTAATTAAATATTGGGGTTATTCAAAGTTCAGACCCTTACAGGAAGATATTATCCGTTCTGTAATGGAAGGTAAAGATACTCTTGCACTTCTGCCAACGGGAGGAGGCAAGTCTATAACTTTTCAGGTACCAGCAATGTCTAAAGATGGTATTTGCATTGTTATTACTCCTTTAATTGCTTTAATGAAAGATCAGGTTGAAAATCTACATAAAAGAAATATAAAAGCAATTTCGATTTATTCAGGCATGACAAAAAATGAAATAGATATTGCCCTAGGAAATTGCATTTATGGTAGTGTTAAATTTCTTTATATATCTCCTGAACGTATAAGTACAGAAATTTTTAAAACACGTGTTAAACACATGAATGTTAACCTTATTGCCATTGACGAAGCACATTGTATTTCTGAATGGGGTTATGATTTCAGACCATCATATCTAAAGATTTCTGAATTACGAGAAATGGTGCCTGATATTCCATTTCTGGCTTTAACTGCCACAGCTATACCCAAAGTGGTTGATGACATTCAGGAAAAACTTAATTTTCAAGAAAAGAATGTATTTCAGAAAAGTTTTGAACGAAAAAATATAGTTTATCTGGTTCGCGAAATAGAGGATAAAAATAAATATCTGATTGAAACAATAAATAAAGTTAACGGTAGTGGAATTATCTATGTAAGAAATAGAAAAAGTACAAGAGAAACAGCTGAGTTTCTTTTAAAAAATAACATTTCTGCAGATTATTACCATGCCGGATTAAATCATGAATCTCGAAGTACAAAACAAAATGAATGGAAAGTTGGGAAAATAAGGGTCATGGTTTCAACCAATGCATTTGGAATGGGAATTGACAAATCTGATGTGCGATTTGTTATTCATTTGGATTTACCTGATAACATAGAAGCTTATTTCCAAGAAGCCGGTCGCGGTGGTCGTGATGAAAAAAAAGCTGTTGCTGTTTTATTATATAATAATTCGGATAAACTTAAGGCAGAACAAAGAATTGAGCGAAGCTTTCCTGAAATAAAAGATATTAAAGCAATTTATCAAGCTCTGGGAAATTATTTTCAAATTCCATTTGGAGGCGGGAAGAATATTTCTTATGACTTTATAATTTCAGATTTTGCTAAGAATTTCAACTTCAACGTAATGACTATTCATAGTAGTTTAAGATTTCTTCAAAGAGAAGGATATATTGAACTTACAGATGAATTAAACAGTATGTCGAAACTTCATTTTGTAACTGGTAGAGATGATTTATATAAATTTCAGATTGCTAATGCCAAATTCGATGGTTTTATAAAGCTTGTGCTCAGATCATATACTGGGTTATTCTCCGATTATGTAAATATTGACGAACGTTCTCTTGCAAAAAAAGCAAATGTTAACATTGAGGTTGTATATAAATATTTGAATCATTTAAAATCTATAGGAATATTAAATTACATTCCACAAAAGAAGAATCCGTTTATTGTCTACACAGAAGAAAGACTGGACGATAAATCACTCCATATCTCAAAAGAAAATTACGAATTTAGAAAAACCAAATACATTGAAAGGATAAATGCGATGCTTCATTATGCATCGTCTGATAATAAATGTCGAAGCCAGATTTTGTTAAGCTATTTTGGAGAAAAGAATCCTGATAGATGCGGTCAATGTGATGTGTGTACGCGAAGGAACGAACTTGATTTAAGTAAATATGAATTTGATTTGATTCTTGACAAAATAAAAAAACAACTTCAGTTCAATTTAATTTCAATGGAAGATCTGGTTTCTAATGCAGATAAAAATAAAGAGAAAGCACTGAAAGTAATTCAATGGTTATTAGACAATAACAAAATAATTAAAGATACTCAGGATTTGTTTACCTGGAATATGGAAAATTAATTCGTTCTTATTATTCAATTTGAAAAACAACAAAACCGTAATTTTTACTTCCATCAGCATATAAAGCGAATAACTTTGAATCGTGAACCTTTAAACTTGTGAATTCTTTGTCTTTATCAAGATGTTCAAAAATTTTAATTGGCTTTTCAGGCTCTTTAATATCATAAACCTCAATATACTTACCGCAAGCTATATATAAATAATTTCTATCTATTACTAAATTTACGGCTTTGCCGTTTGTTTTAATACTGTTTACCTCAAGAGGGTACAGCGGCAAGCCCATGTTTAATACAGATAAACCTCTAAAATCATTTGCAATATATCCAACTGAACCTCTAATTAATAATATATTAGCTTCGTTATCGGTTAAATGTGATTTAGGAAACTCCGCTGATTTAAACTCAGTAAAAGGTTCTTTAAATTTAAATATCTTTAATCCTCTCGCTCCTCCGGTGATAATAATATAAGGCGGTACAATTTGAATGTTCTTTACAGGAAAATCTTTTATATTATTTCTGGAAACCATTTTAATATTGTCGAGGTTACTAATATCAACAATTTCTAAGCCCATGCTTTTATAACCAAGCATCGCATAATTTTCATATATTTCTGAGCAATAAACATCCTCATATCGATAATAATTTCCCAAAACATATGGCATTGTTGGGTCAATTACATCAAGTATCTTTAATCCCAGCACTCCATAAGAAAGATAAGCCTTATTCTCAATTACATTAACACAATATGCTGTTCCGAATACTTTTTTTCCTGATCTTTTTTCGTATTCCTGATAAACAGACACTTCTTGAAAATTGCTAATATCTGAAATATCAAATAGATGCAGGCCACTTTCACCTAATGGCAAATACAGGATTGTATCCTGAATATCAAAATTTGAAAGTTCAAGACCTTTCATTACCGATGAATATTCAGATAATGGATATATGTATTGTGCTCTTAGAATAAATGTAAATGCTAAAACAAAAGTGCTAAGAAGAATAGTTTTTTTCATTGTATAAAAGTTTGCGATTATAAAATTAAAAATAATTCTAATCTATTCAACATAAACTACCAAACCTTTTAAATACTCACTTTCAGGATGATAAATACTAACAGGATGATCAACCGGTTGATTTAGCTGATGTAAAATCCTCACGTTTCTTCCGGTATTAGCTGCAGCTGTAAAAATTGTCTTTCTAAAATTTTCTTTACTCACAACCTGCGAACACGAAAATGTGAATAAAATTCCGCCCGGTTTAATTTGCTCTATTGCTTTTATGTTTAACCTTTTGTATCCCTGCAAAGCATTATGTAATACATTTTGATGTTTAGCAAAAGCCGGGGGATCGAGAATAATAAGATCGTACTTATTATCAATATTATTTAAATATTCAAAAGCATCAACCGCGAAGGCCTCATGTCTACTTGCATCTTCAAAATTAAGATCAATATTTTCATTTGTTAATTCAATTGCTTTTTTCGAGCTATCAACAGAATGCACCAATTTTGCATCTCCTTTCATCGCATATACCGAAAAACCACCTGTATAACCAAATACGTTTAAAACAGATCTTCCCTTAGAATATTTGGACAATAATTTTCTATTCTCTCTTTGATCAATAAAAAAGCCTGTTTTTTGACCATCTTCCCAATTTATTTTAAACTTGTTTCCGTATTCAAGAACAACCTTATTACTTGACTCTCCATATATGTATCCATTTTTTGCTTCTATTTCAGATTTAAAAGGAATTGTAGTTTCGCTTTTATCGTAAACTGCAGTTAATTTATCGCCAAGAATTTCTTTCAATGCATTAACAATATGCTCTCTGTTTAAATACATTCCTATCGAATGCATTTGTAAAACTGCTGTACCATTATAAAAATCAATTATTAATCCGGGCAATCCATCACCTTCTGCATGAACAAGCCTGTAAACATTATTAGTTTCACTAGTGGCAAGTCCTGTCATTTTTCTAAGTTGGTATGCTTTTTCTATCTTTTCCTTCCAAAAAGTATCGTCAATTTCTTTTTCTTTAAATGAAATTATCCTTACCATTATTGAACCGATTTGATAATGACCAATCGCTAAAAATTCATCTTTATTATCAGTTACAAATACCAAATCTCCCTCATTAACGTGACCAATAATCTTTTTTATTGCACCAGAGAAAATCCATGGATGATAACGTCTCACAGATTGATCTTTTCCTGATTTTAAAATAACTTTTGGATAATTCATTGTTTATTAATTAAATATACTTGTTTAATTTTCTGTAAATCTGAAGACAAACCCATGCATCTGTAGCAGCATATACTTGTTGTGCTTCAGAAAGTTCCTCTTTTTCCCAGTTTGTAACCTGCTGTGACTTTGATATTCTTTTTTCGAGAACAATTCCTGTTATTTTCTTCAGGCTTTTTGCCATAATTGCAAAATCTTCAACATAATCCTGCAAATCAATGAAGCCTGCAGGTTCAAAATCACCAATTTCACGCAATATTTTAATATCATCTTTTATAGCAAGTCCAACTTTAATAATATCAGGATTTGAAAGGATTTTCTTTATTTCATCTGGCAAACCAATCTTATTAATTCTAAATAAAAATGCCTGGTTTGAACTCGTTATTTGTAACAATGAAACCGGATTAACCTTACCTTTCTTAAATGATGGCCTTGTTTCTGTATCAAAACCCAGAATTTTTTGTCCGTTCAATAATGGAAAATAATCATCAAATTTATCGAATGTATCGATTACAAATATTCCACCATTAAATTGATACAAAGGCAAATCATTAACTTCCTCGTTAGTTAAATTTTCTGCAAACATTCCCTACTCTCCTTTTCTGAAATCTACTTGTCTCTTTGATAAGATCCAATTTGTTGTATCAAGATGATCATTGCTATCTTCTTGATTTTCTTTATCTTCCTCTTCGTCCAGATTCTCTTCACCAAAATATAAAGTATGAATAGCTTTTAAGGCATTTAAGAGTTTCTGCCCCCAAAATTCTTCAAAATTTAATTGGCATTCCCACAAAGCATCATTCATAATATCTTCTGTACCTGCGCTAAAAAGTGATGCGAAATTTTTAAGATCCTGATACACATCGGCAAGATTATCTGATATTGTAGCAGTACTTTGTTCTAACTGCTCATGAGTTAATGGATCATAAACTTCTCTGTATTCATCGTGAAAACCCAGCTTTTGCTTAACAGAATCTTTTATAATATCCCATTCCTCTTCTGTTACAAACTTTTCATTTTCAGCCTCAAATACAGAATCAAACTTTGGTATTAAAGATGCTTTTAGATAAATTAACGGCAATAACCTTCTTGCTTTATCTAAAAAACTTCTTTTACTAAACCTTTTTGCATTCTCTACAAAAACACAATATTCCCCAACAACTGTTACAAACTCTGTAACATTTTGAGAAGAAATAATATTTCTGTTAAAATCTCCCTCCATAATTTCCTTCAATATATTTCGGGCAAAGTTATAAAAGATATTAATAATATATAATTATTGTTTTTATGATAATTCGAAAACAATAAAAAAATTAATCAGATGTAATATTTTCGAATTTTATGTTTCTAAGATTAGAACATTAATAATTTTTAAAATACTGTAAAATGAAAATAAAGGCTATTATAATTTTTACAACACTGATCTCTTTTAGTTGTAGTACTTATGAAGCAACCTATCAAAAGAAAGCTTTAAAGATTGATGGTTCTTCGTCTGATTGGACAACAACACTTGATTCTAAAAATAAAAATACCTTTTCGTATGGAATATCAAACGATAAGGAAAATTTATATATCCGAATTAATATTAATGATCAAGATATACAAAAAAAATTGATGTTAGCCGGATTAACTGTTTGGATAGATACCACCGGCAAGAAAAAAGAAAATATGGGCATTACTTGTCCGGTAAAAAGAACTTTACCAAAGATAAACCGAAAAATGCAAGACCAACCTAACTGGAAAAATGACCAGTTACTTGAAGCAGAATTTATCGGTTTTAAAGAATTTAAAGAAACATATTTTATAAGCAAAAATCCATATGATGTAGAAGTTTCAGTTGCTCAGGATGAGTTTAAATCCCTTTATTATGAGTTGAAAATTCCTTTAAATATTATATATAACGATTATTCCAATCTTTCTCTCAAGACATTAAGTATTGGCTTTGAAACAGGAGTTCTTGACATGCCATCACCGGGCAATAGATCTGCCGGAATGAATAATAGACCAACCGGCATGTCAGGAAAAGGTGGCGGCGGTGGTCGTGGAAGAGGTTCCGGAGGCCCAGTACAAGGTAGTTCCTCTATTACTAATTTAACATCACCAACAAAAGTCTGGATAAAGAATATAAAACTGGCTTTAAATTAATTAACTAAAATTATAAAAACGAAGTATTGAAAAAATTCTTATCTAGTAAAAACCCATTCATTTTCTGTTGATAAATCACGATTAAATAAATAGCCATCCGTATCAAAAGCTTTTATATCTTCAGGGTTTTCAATTCTATTTTGAATAATAAATCTACTCATTAAGCCACGTGCAGTTTTAGCATAAACAGTAATTAATTTATATCCATTCCCTTTTGCCTCTTTAAATACCGGTGTAATAATTTCTCCTTTTATAGTTTTGGGTTTTATTGCTTTGAAATATTCATTGGAAGCTAAATTAATTAGAACGTTATTCTTGCTATTTGCCAATTCATGATTAAGCAATTCCCCTATTTTTGTTCCCCAGAATTCATACAAATTTTTGCCTTTAGGATTTTTTAAAGCTATACCCATTTCTAAACGATATGCTTGAATTAAGTCCAGAGGTTTTAATATTCCGTATAATCCAGACAATATTCTTAAGTTATCTTGTGCAAATTGTAAATCTTCTTCTGTTAGGGTTTTTGCATCTAAACCAACATAAACCTGACCACGAAAAGCTAATAAAGCCTGTTTTGCATTATCTGAAGTAAAAGGTGTTCTCCACGATAAATTTCTTTCAAAATTCAAGTATGCAATTTCATTGTTAACTTTCATTAAACTTACAATATCTTTTGGGTTTAATTTCCCCAGTTCCTTCATCAATATTTTTGAACGGTTCAAAAATTCAGGCTGTGAATTCTTGTTTGTCTGAACCTCAGACCTAAAATCCATAGTCTTTGCAGGAGATATTATTATCATCATAAGTTTTTAATAATCTTGATTAAATATTTGATTATAACATAAAAACATTGATTGTGTTCACTACTTGCATAATAAATAACAAACGAGAAAATCAGGTCTAAATTCAGTTCATTTCAAATTTACAATAAATTCAATAAAAAAAGCGGTGCTATTAACACCGCCCTGTCTTTGAAAATTACTGCACTTTATTACAGCATCATTATTTAGGTTAGGGTATTGAAACAAAACTTTTATTAATTAATGCTTGCTGACTCTTTTTAGATGTGTATAAATAAAAAAAGGTTGCGTGAGTTTAAAAAAATAATAAAAGTTTTCTATTTGTTACTGAATATTAACAGCTCTTTGATCTTCGGTATATTTTAATTTAAAATATAACACTACCGATAAAGTTGCATATAATGGATATGTTAAAGCCGCCACAATTGAATTTAATACAACCGACCATAATCCAATATCATACATTTTTAAATTAAAAGCTTCCAAGATGTTTCCAGTTTCGTTTAAATTTCCAAAAAACATAATTACAAAAGGGATTGCAATTATTGCGGTCAAGACTAATGAAATCAAAAACATAATTAAAACAAATAATACAACCGTTCCAAGTGCGGACCAAAAATCTTTGTGTGTTAATGAAAATGCTCTGGCCACTGTTTCAATAGCATTTTTTTCTTCAGCAACAAGAATTGCACCTCCACTCATCATTATTGTTCCAAGGTACGCCATTGCTACAATCGACCCTATAATTATTGCGAAAACACCAAAAAATACTCCTGCAACAATAATTATTGCAGAAAGAATTAAAAAGAAAATCATATGAACTGAAAACTTCTGTACTGACTCTGCAAATATTTCACCTACAACCGTATCTGGATTCAAGTCACTTTTAATTAAATAATTAACAAGGAATGCATTTAAGAAACCATAAATAATAAATGAACTTACCGATACAATACCCATTTTTTTAAATATTTCTGGGAGATTTCTCATCAACTCTTCCGGATCAGAAACAGTATAAAGATCCATAAATCCCAAGTAATACAATATAATTTGAATAATAAATACAGCCACAAAACTGTATATAAACATTGTCAAAAATTTCTTCAAATAAATGCTAAAAATTGCTGATAACATGGAATCAACTTCCATTGGCTTATATAGACTGTGTTTCGTAAGATCTGTCATTGTTTTCTATTTTTTTTTAATCTATGCTAAAATAAGCATTTTAAAAATTACATTAAAATAAATATTAAACCACATCCAATCAATAATATAGCTAAAGATTCTTATTATTAATAAAAATTTACAGCATTAATTTATCGTTCATTTTTTTACTTCTAACATCTTTTTTATTAACTTAACCTGCGATTTTAATTTAAACATTTTAAACATGGACAAAAGTTCAAAACGAAAATCAATTTTTAGGCTGTTATTTATAAAAGTAACCCTCGTTGTACTTTTATTAAATATTGTTTTGGCTATCATAACAGTTAAGGACACCATATATGTTCAAATAAACAGTGATACGGAATTACGTAACAAAATCAGAAATGAGATTATTGGAATTAGTGATTTTCAAACTTCGGCACTTCAAACTTTCGAAAAATCTTTTTATGATTTGCAAAAAGAAGCTCTTGAAACTTTAACAAGAAGAGCAAAAGTTGATCTTAGATCTGAAAATTTAATTGATCAGCTAAAATCCTTACGACTTGACACTATTTTTCATGATTTATATATTATTGAAGATAACAGAGTTGTAAATACAACTTATACACCTGACTGGGGACTTGATTTTTCGGCTTTTGGTGATGAAAAAACAAATCATTTAGACCGAATTTTAAAGTCCAAAGCATTTTTTGCTGAACGATTCCAATTCGAATCCAGTACAAAACGCTTAAAGTCTTATTCTTATCAAGCATCAGAAAATGGGAAATATCTTATTGAAATTGGTAGTTACTCTGAAGTTGCTGATAAAATTATGGAAATGTTTATTAATAGACTAAAACAAATAACATCTGAAAATGAAAATGTAGTTTCGGTAAACTATTGGTTTGGAAACGATGATTATCAGTTCCCCTTGATTGACCAACCTATTAACAGATACATTCCTGACAGTCTGGTAGTTAATGCATTTACAGGGAAAAAAGATCAACAAACAGACTTTAATATTAAAGATCAAAAATTAAATGCAGAATTCATGTATATTGAGCAAGATCCATTAACAAGATTGCCTGATTTTGCATTATCAATAATTACTGATATTACTGACAAAAATGATCCTATAATAAAAATTATAACAAGGCAAGCATTATTTGCTCTTAGCTTTTTGATATTAATTATTGGTTCAATTTTTATTGCAATTCGTTCGTTAAAAAAGCACCAATAAAAGATTTAACAACATATAAAATGGCACAAGAAATTCTTGTGCCATTTTAATATAAGCATATGGCTAATTCTTTTGAAAAAGATATTCAGTATTACAAATTCTGCTTTTATGGCTTTTTAAAAAATCTTAGATTTTTTGAGCCATTTCTAATTTTATTTTTTCTTGAAAAAGGAATTACATTTCTACAAATAGGTACGCTTTATGCAATTCGTGAAATTTTTATTAGTATTCTGGAAATTCCTTCCGGTGTTATTGCAGATGTTTTTGGTCGAAGAAAGTCTTTAGTATTTTCTTTTCTTTTTTATATTATCTCGTTCCTAATATTCTTTTTAAGTAATAACTATTTTATTTATATAATTGCAATTCTGTTTTATGCTACCGGGGATGCATTCAGAACGGGAACTCATAAAGCAATGATTTTTAGCTATCTAAAAATTAATGGATGGGAAAATCAACGAACTCATTATTACGGAAAAACAAGATCATGGTCACAAATGGGATCTGCAATATCTTCATTAATTGCAGCATCAATTGTGTTTTATAGCGGAAACTACAAATCAATATTTATTTATTCTACTATTCCATATTTTTTAGATTTGGTTCTAATTGC
>DAOUTQ010000009.1 GCA_030668615.1 Bacteroidales bacterium
ATCATTTCGTTTACAACGAAAACTCGAATGAGTCAATATTTGAAACTCTTAAGAATTATGATGCTGTATTCGTAAGCGTTCATAATACGTCGTATTGGCCATCGAAAAACTATAAGGTAAATCTTCAATATCTTGACAAAATAGCAGGTGTGTCAAATGATACAAAAGTAATTCTAAGTTTGTTTGCAAATCCGTATAGTATCAGAAAATTTCAAATGCTAAATAATTTTAATGCAATTCTTATTGGATATTCCGATGAAAATGAAGTTCAAATGGCTATTGCGCAAGCTATTTTTGGAGGCATTCAAATTAACGGTAAATTGCCCGTTGAGATTAATAATGAATATCCTTCAGGTACAGGATTGGAAAGTAAAAAAAAAATAAGATTATCATATGGTATCCCTGAGCAGGAAGGATTATCTTCTGATATATTTGAAAAAATAGATTCCATAGCCTTAAATTCAATAGAACAAAGAGCAACTCCCGGATGCCAGATTCTGATTTCAAGAAACGGAAGAGTAATTTTTGAAAAAGAATATGGTTTTCACACATATTTAAAGCAAAATCCTGTAAAAATGGATGATTTGTATGATATAGCTTCCATTACGAAGATAACATCTACAGTGCCATCTCTTATGAAACTATACGAGGATAGCTTATTTCGTTTAAATAGTAAATTGTCTGATTATTTACCAGAATTAGATACTACAAATAAAGGCGATTTAAATATAAAAGATATTTTAACACATCAGGCTCAATTTAATGGTTGGATTCCATTTTATTACTCAACACTTGAAACACTTTATCCCGATCAGAACTTACTGAATAATAAATTTACCGAAGAGTTTCCATACAAACTCGGAAATCATGCCTTTATGGCTAAGAATTTTAAGTTTAAGGATAATATCTATAGTCCATATCCAAAAGAAGGTTATTCGACAAAAATAGCATCTGATTTTTACGTTTTAGATACATACAAAGACACTATATATGATAAAATTCGAAAATCAAACTTAATTGAGCAAAAGGCATATCGATATAGTGATTTGGGATACTATTATTTCTATAAAATAATTGAAAATTCTACTGGGGTTAAATTTCAAGATTATGTCGATTCTGTTTTTTATGATGAAATAGGTGCATATAGAACAACTTTTTTACCTCTTGAAAAGTTTGATAAATCAGAAATTGTACCAACTGAAAATGATCAGATTTTCCGGCGTCAATTATTACATGGTTATGTTCACGATCCCGGAGCGGCTATGCTTGGCGGTGTTTGTGGTCATGCAGGTGTGTTCTCAACAGCCGGTGATCTTGCAAAATTAATGCAGATGTATTTAAATGGAGGTGAGTACGGAGGTTTCAAATATTTTAATAAAGAAACTATTGACTTGTTTACTACAAGCCCATTTATAGAGAATAATAATCGTCGTGCTTTGGGTTTTGATAAACCGCAAATGGATTACAGTAAATCAGGGCCAACATGTCAATGTGTTTCTGGTTCCAGTTTTGGACATACTGGTTTCACTGGAACTATTGCTTGGGCCGATCCCGAAGAGCAAATCGTATACATTTTTCTTTCGAATAGAGTGCATCCCGATCAGGATAATAATAAGTTATTGCAGATGGATGTTCGTACTGATATTCAGCAAGTTATTTATGATGCGATAATTCAGTAACTCAGCGCATGCCTGCTTAAGATACTTTTAAAGCTTACTTGTCTAAGTCAGGTTTAGAGCTTTGAGTTTCTTTCAACTGACACAAAACTTGTTACGTTTAAAGCCTCACAATTATAAATTAATACCGTTTACTATAAAGTTAAATATATAAAATCTCATTTTGAATGAAACGAAACGATAATATAAAACCTATAAATAAATCTATTGATCAGTTGGAAAAATCAAATCAACGAAGCCTTATTAAAGACACTCTTTTGGTTTTTCTTCCAATTTTTGCATTAATAATTGCTGTAATAGTGGTAATTCTTTCCGTATATGAGAAATCAGAAATGAAATTGTTTCAGAACAACGAAAAAAGAATTGTTTACAATAAGCTGGAAAATATACAGACAGAAATTTTACATGTAACAAACGATTTGATGATTCTTGCCTCGAATAGTCAAATGGAAAAGTTATGGGATAGTGATACAAAAGATGAAATAATAAAGTCCTTATCTAAAGATTTTTTAAATGTAGCGGTATATTTTAAATTATATGATCAGATTCGTTTAATTGATGAAAATGGAATGGAAATTATTAGGGTTAATTTCAATAATGGGGATCCTGTGGTTGTTTCACAAGATAAACTGCAAAACAAACAAAAACGGTACTATTTTTACGATGCATTTAAGCTAAATAAGGACGAAGTTTTTGTTTCGCCTCTTGACCTGAATATTGAGCATGGCGAAATAGAAAAACCACTTAAGCCAATGATGCGTTTCGCAACCCCCGTATTTGATAAGCAAGGTAAAAAGCGCGGAATTGTATTGTTAAATTACTTTGGACAAACAATTACCAATCAAATTGTTAAACATGAGGATCAGTTGCGTGAAAATGAATTGATGCTTCTAAACTCAAATGGTTATTGGCTTAAAGGGCCTTCATCAGAATATGAGTGGGGTTTTATGTATGAAAGAAAGGATCTTGTATTTAAAAATGTTTATGATGATGCCTGGGATAAGATTAAAAGTGAAGAGTCTTCACAATTTAGAACTCAACAAGGGATGTTTACTTTTAAAACTATTTATCCTTTGATTGAAGGGCAAAAATCAAGCATGGGTTCAGGAAAAGCATTTTTCCCAAGTAAATCGCAATTGAAATCAAAGGAGTATTTCTGGAAAATCGTATCTTATGTTCCTTCTAAAGAATTATATACAAACCGTAATACACTTCGCAAATTTTCCGCTTTATTATTTGTTTTTTTATCAATTAGTTTGTTATACATAACATGGAAGCTTGTTAAAGCTAAGCATTACAGAATTAAAGCACAGCAAGCATTAAAAGAAAGTGAAGAAAAATTCAGAGTTATTGTTGAAACAGCAAGCGATTGGATATGGGAAGTTGATGAGACAGGGAAATATACGTATTCAGGCCCTAATATAGTTTCAATCTTAGGTTATACTGAAAAAGAAATAATAGGAAAAACAGCATTTGATTTCATGCCTGAAACAGAAAAAAACAGAGTATCAAAAATATTCCAGGATATTATTAAGAATAATAAAGCAATCAATAAGGTAGAAAACATAAATATTCATAAAAACGGCAAACATGTGGTATTGGAAACAAATGGCCTGCCTTTTTTCGATTCAAATGGTAAATTACTTGGTTATCGTGGTATTGATAGAGATATTACTGAACGAAAAAAAGCTGAGCAAGCTTTAAAAGAAAATGAAAACCGATTAAGAGAATTAAATGCTACAAAAGATAAATTCTTCTCAATAATTGCACATGACCTCAAAAGTCCATTTAATTCAATGCTTGGATTTTCCAATTTATTAATGAAAAACTTTGATAATTATGATGTAACAAAACAAAAGGACTTAATTAATATTATTCAAAAAGGATTAAAGAATACATTTAAATTACTTGAAAATTTACTTCTTTGGTCGCGTTCGCAAAAAGGTAGTATTGATTTCATCCCTGAAAGTGAAAACCTATATTTATTATGCAATGAAAGTATTGAATTATTAGAACAATTGGCTAAAGAAAAATCAATAAACATTATAAACAAAGTTCCAAATAATGTTTTTATCAAAGTAGATAAAAATATGATGTCAACTATATTACGTAATCTAATCTCAAATGCTATTAAATATACTCACAAAGGAGGCAGAATTATAATCGAAACATGTGCAAATACAAATAAAAACAAGCAAAAATATACGGAAGTTTGTGTCAAAGACAATGGAGTTGGCATTAAACATGAATATCTATCTAAAATATTTAGTATAAGTGAGAATATTTCAACTGGAGGAACAGAAAATGAGCGTGGCACAGGCCTTGGTTTAATTCTTTGTAAAGAGTTTGTTGAAAAGCATGGTGGTAAAATTTGGGTAGAAAGTGAAGTTGGGGTAGGAAGTAAGTTTATTTTTACAATACCACTGTCTTAAAAACAAAATTAGTAGGTTGTAATGATTTTATTTCAAAATCAATAAGTAGAAAGATACGGAATGCAGTAGTTAAAGAAGAGAAAGGTATATAAATGAAAACAAAACCAACATACGGGGAATTAGAAAAGGAATTAAAAGAACTTAAAGCAGGGGATAAATCCCAAATACTTTTAGATCTGGCAGGAGTAATTTTTGTTACTCTTGATACAAATGGCATTGTGACACTTGTTAATAAAAAAGCCTGTGAAATATTCGGATATGAAGAAAAGGAGATGCTTGGTAAAAATTGGTTTGAAAATTTTGTTCCCGAACGAATAAAAAATGAAATTCTTCCGGTATCAAAAAAAATACTTTCTGGAGAAATTGAAACAGCTGAGTATTACGAAAATCCTATTCTAACTAAAAAAGGCGATGAAATATTAATTTATTGGCACAATACACCAATAAAAGATAAAAACGGAAATATTACAGGACACCTTAGTTCTGGTGAAGATATTACAGAGCGCAAAAAAGCCGAACAAGCGTTAATGGAAAGTGAAGAAAAATTCAGAATTTTTTATGATGACTCACCTATTGCTATCTGGGAAGAAGATTTCTCCAAAGTTAAAAATCGTTTCGATAAACTAAAAACAAAGGGAGTTACCGATCTTAGAAGTTACTTTGAATCTAACCCTGATGAAAGTGTTTACTTAGCTGGTTTGGTTGAAATTGTTAGTATAAACAAACACTCTTTAAAGATTTTCAATGTTAGCTCAAAAAATGATATAATTAAAAAACTACCGGGATATTTTAACGAAGATTCAATGAAAGTATTTCAGGAAGAAATGATAGCTCTTTTTAACAACCAAACTTCGTTTGATTCTGAAATACCAATTTTAGATTATGAATCTAATATTTTAACCCTTGCTTTGAATTTAAAAATTGTTCCGGGTTATGAAAAAAATTTAAAAAAAGTATTAGTAAGTTTTTTAAATATTACCAAGCGCAAAAAAATAGAACAAGCCTTTAAAGAAAGTGAAGAAAAATATCGTATAATAGCTGACTATAATTATGACTGGGAATACTGGATTGATATTAATGGTAATTTTATTTATGTTTCACCCTCTTCCAAACGAAAAACGGGCTATAAACCTGAGGAGTTTTATAAAGACAAAAAACTTTTGGAAAAAATAATATATCCCGACGATAAAAAACTTTTCTTAGACCATATACATGAAATAGATGAAAAAGGAGAACGAAAACCGATAGAATTTAGAATTATTACTCGTAATAAGGAAATACAATGGATTGGACATGTTTGTCAGGAAGTTTTTGGAAAAGACGGCGAATTACTGGGAATACGTGGTAGTAACAGGCTTATTACAAAACGAAAAAATGTGGAGATAGCCTTAAAAGAAAGCGAAGAACGTTTCAGAGAAATTTTTGAGAATGCTCCGGATGCGATCTTTTTAGCTGATCCAAAATCCGGTGTTATTCTTGATGCAAATTCTGCCGCATCAAAATTGCTTTTAAGATCCCGTGAGGAAATTATTGGTATGAATCAGTCCGAACTCCACCCGCCTCAGAGTAAAAAATATTCAAAAAGCACATTCAGAGAGCATAATCAGGAAAGCCAAAAAGGAATGCCCACACATCTTGCTGAGATTACCGTTCTTCGTTCTGACGAGAGTGAAGTAGAAGTTGAAATATTAGCTCAAACGATCCAAATTAATAATAAGCCGATTCTTCAGGGCATATTTCGGGAAATCACCGCGCGCAAACAAATGGAAGAAAAGATACAGCTTCAAAGTGAGATCATGAAGAATATAAGTGAGGGTATTTACCTCATAGGGCTTAATGATGGAATAATCAAATATACCAACTTGAAATTTGAGAAGATGTTCGGTTATAATCCTGGTGAAATGATTGGACACGATGTATCACTGGTCAATGCTCCGACCAAAAAAACGCCAAAAGAAACAAAGGACCAGATCGTAGATATTCTTGTGAATGAAGGAGAATGGCATGGAGAAGTCGAGAATATCAAAAAAGACGGAACTCATTTCTGGTGTTATGCGAACGTGTCTTTGTTCGATCATTTGAAATACGGAAGAGTTATTATCTCTGTCCATACTGATATCACTGAGAGAAAAAATGTAGAGAAAGTCTTAAAAGAAAACACAAAACGTTTAAAAGAACTAAACGCCACAAAAGATAAATTTTTCTCAATTATTGGGCACGATTTAAAAAGCCCACTGGGAAACGTTATAGGATTTAGTAAATTATTGCATAAAAATTCAAAAAAATATGATCAGGAAAAAATTACGCATTTTGCAAATACCATTAATAATTCTGCAACTATAACTTTAGAATTACTTGAAAACCTGCTTGATTGGGCTAATATTCAAACTGGGAAAATTCAAGTGTTTAAAGAAAAGTTTTGTGTATTAGAGGTGATTAATGAGGTAATTTCCAAATTAGAAAAAGCAGCGGCGCTAAAGGAAATAAAGATTAAACATAAGCTTTCAAAAGAAATAGAAATTTTAGCAGATCAAAATATGTTTAAAACCATAATGAGAAATCTTCTGACAAATGCTATAAAATTTACTAAGCGCGAAGGAAGCATATCTATAAAAGCAAAACAGCGTTCTAATTATACTGAAATAAGTGTGAAAGATACAGGAATAGGTATTTCGGTTAAAAAACAAGCAAAATTATTTCGAATTGAAGAAAATATTTCAACAGTTGGAACTGAAAAAGAAACCGGAACTGGATTGGGCTTAATATTATGTAAAGAATTCATTGAAAAACATGGCGGAGAAATTTGGGTAGAAAGTGAAGTTGTGAAAGGAAGTGAGTTTAAATTTACAATTCCGCTTGATTGACAATATGTTTTAAGCAATGTATTTAATGCTACAGTAAAGTAAAAGATTATCAAAAATACCAAAATTAAATTAGAAGAAATCTAAATAAGCAAAAAGGTTATAGAATACTTAATTACCTAAAAGTCCTTAGCAATGGTGTATTGAGTCACTTCACACCGCTAATTTGTTGTTAATAAAAGGCTTGTTGCAAACTATAGCCTTGTAAATCGTTGAACTTCTTTTTAAATTTAATTGTCGAAAAATTAAATTATACTCAAATATTAACAAAAAATTGGAGGTTACATGGTCGATTCAAGTACGGTCCTTTGGGGACAAACAATTGCTTACACAATCTATTGCCTGGTAATATTACTGTTAATGGCGTGGTTTGCTTATAAAATCACAAAAACAGGAAAAGACAATAAAGTTAAGCCGGCATTATTTTACACATTTGTAGGTTTTTTAACCGCGCTTGGGGTTTCTTTGCACATTATTACTTACAACACTATTCCTTGGACTCCTGTAGATTTGAACAGGAGCGAATACGTGCCGGATAAGACATTTGATATTACGGTTGAAAATCATGAGTTTTTTCTGCCAGCAGAAAAACTGGTAATTGATTGTAATGATCTGGTTTTATTCGATGTTACTTCAAAAGATTTAACATATGGATTTGGTATATTTCGAGAAGATAACAGTATGGTTTTCCAAATGCAGGTTGTTCCCGGGCATCGAAATGATATTCTGTGGCAGTTTGATAAACCTGGAATATATACTATTCGTTCAACTGAATATTCCGGACCAAGGGGAATATTTATGATATTGAAAGACGTGGTTGAGGTTTTACCTTGTGAAGGCTCATAATTAAATCTTTGTTAAACTTAAATTGAAAATATATGTCATTTAAAAATACATTTATGAACGGAGCCGAAGGTTTATTTAAGCCCGACTCTTTAACACAAATTCAAAAAATTGTATTGCGCTTTGTTGTTGTAGGGCTTGTATTTTACGCCTTTGCGGTAATTGAGGGTATGATAATGCGAATCTATGCTGTAGATCCAATACCATTTATTAGTACAGATCAATATTTTGCGATTCTTACGGCACATCCTTTAGTAGGGATATTTGGTTCTACCTATGCTCTTGTGTTTGGTGCATTTCTTTTCCTTACACCATACTTAATGAAAAAACCATTATACAGTGTGAAGCTGGCTAATTGGTCATTGATATTGTTAACATCAGGAGTACTACTTTTCTGGATAGCCGGATTTATTTCTCATTATGCACCCTTATATACTTTATATTGGCCTTTACCGGCAGATTTTAGTCAATTTAGTGTTTGGGGAGGTACATTCTTTATTTTAGGTATTGCTATTTTAATGGTAGGAACCCTATTTTTTATTATTAATATTTTTAAAACCATTGTATATACACCAAAGGGTTGGGAAAAACAACCATCAGCAGCGCTACTTGGTTCTGCAATAGGTTATACAGGTTTAAGAAATATGTTTGCTAAAAAGGAGAATAAAAAAGAACATCTTGTTCCTTTACCTGTTGCTGCAATAGCACGTGGTACTGTTGATATGGTTTTAAATACAGGTATTATTTTATTTACCGGAGTACTTATTCTGGTTTTTATGTTAGCTCATATTTTAGGTTTTGATTTAAAGGAAACTGCCATTGACGCATTATTATATAAAAACTGGTTTTGGTGGGGACTGGATTTAATTGCTGATGGTCTGGTACTTATATTTGTTGCCGGAACATGGTATTTGCTTGCAGTAATGATTACAGGTAAAAAATTATTTATGCAAAATATTGCAAGAGCAGCTTTATTACTTGAGCTTGTAGTATCATGGACAGTTTGGTCGCACCACTTATTATCAGATCAAGCACAACCAGCTATATTAAAAATAGTGTCAGGAGAATTTGTAACAGCATTTGAGCTAATTACCCAAGGCTTAGCATTCTTTATAGTGCTGGCAACTTTATGGTCTGCCAGACCACTAAAAATGACAAACCCTTTAAAATTTTTATTAGGTGGTTTATTAGGATTTGCTTTAGCTGTTCCGGCAGGTATTATGCAGGCTGATGTTGGATTAAACAGGATATTGCACAATACACAATGGATTATTGGCCCACACGTTCATGTAGCGATTCTGATCGGTTTAACCATGACATTATACGCAGCAGTGTATATTTTATTTCCTATTGTTACTAATGGAGCAAAATTATATAGTCAAAAGTTGGCCAATATTCATTTTTGGTTTCATTTAATTGGAGGAATCGGCATGGGGGCATTTATGGGAATGGCCGGATTAAATGGAATGTTACGAAGAACACTTTATGTTGATGGTGAATTTAATACATATATGATATTAGCTGCATTATCAGGATCATTGCTTTTAATTGCCTTTCTGGTATTCTTTTATAACATAGTAATGAGTGTTGGTTTAAAAGGTGTAATTGGAATTTTTATGCCATCCAAACTTAAAACTAAAGAACTACTACCAGAATAATTATTAATTTTCTTAATCAGGTATGAAAGCCCGCTTTATTAGAAGTGGGCTTTTTTATGCAACTATTTATTTTTTATCTCAACTTATTAATTACCTTTGCGGTCTTCAAAATTAATTTAATAAATCAGAATATCAGATGATTACAGTATCAAATTTGGCAATTCAATTTGGCAAGAAGTATTTATTTCAGGATGTAAATTTAAAATTTAATCCTGGAAATTGTTATGGCATAATAGGAGCTAATGGCGCCGGTAAATCTACATTGCTACGTTTAATCTCAAATGATCTGAATTCTACCAGAGGTAAAGTTACATTAGGCCCGGGAGAAAGACTGTCCGTATTAAAACAGGATCACTTTGAGTTTGATGAATTTACAGTTTTGAATACTGTATTGAAAGGGCACGATAAACTCTGGGATATAATGCAAGAAAAAGATGCTATTTATGCTAAACCTGATTTTTCTGATGAAGATGGATTAAAAGCAGCTGAGCTGGAAAATAAATTTGCGGAAATGGATGGCTGGAATGCTGAAAATGAAGCTGCCTCATTGTTAAGTGGTTTAGGAATTAAAGAAGAGCATCATTATAAATTAATGAAGGAATTGAGTGGTAAAGAAAAAGTTCGTGTATTGCTTGCTCAGGCATTATTTGGTAAACCAGATAACTTACTACTTGATGAGCCAACTAACGATTTGGATTTAGAAACCGTAATGTGGCTCGAAAACTACCTTTCAAATTTTGAAAATACCGTTTTAGTTGTTTCTCACGACCGCCACTTTTTAGATTCTGTTTGTACACACACTGTTGATATAGATTTCGGGAAAGTAAAACAATTTGCAGGTAACTATAGCTTTTGGTATGAATCAAGTCAGCTGGCATTGCGTCAGCAACAAGCTCAAAACAAAAGGGCAGACGAAAAGAAAAAGGAACTACTTCAATTTATACAACGTTTTAGTGCCAATGTTGCTAAATCTAAGCAAACTACAAGTCGTAAAAAGATGATTGAGAAGCTTAACATTGAAGAAATAGAACCTTCAACAAGAAAATATCCAGGTATTATATTTAAATTAGATAGAGAGCCCGGAAATAAAATTCTTGAAGTAAAAGGACTGAGTAAAAGTATTGAAGGTGACTTGTTATTTAAGGATTTAGAATTTACAGTTCAAAAAGGAGAGAAAATAGTTTTTCTTTCACGAGATCATCGTGCAATGACAAGTTTATTTGAAATATTAGAAGGAAAAACTAAGGCTGATTCAGGTTCATTCGAGTGGGGTCAAACAATAAAGAATGCATATCTACCTTTAGATAATAACTCTTTTTTCAATAACAAAATGTCGCTTGTTGATTGGCTTGGTCAGTTTTCTGACGACACAAGTGAATTGTTTTTACGTGGTTATCTTGGTAAAATGCTTTTTTCCGGTGAAGATATCTATAAAAAAGCGCACGTACTTTCCGGTGGTGAAAAAATGCGTTGTATGATTTCAAGAATGATGCTTAGCAATGCAAATGTTCTTATCCTTGACACACCTACAAATCATCTTGATTTAGAATCTATACAGGCGTTTAATAATACTCTGAAAAACTTCAAAGGAAATATTCTTTTGGCTTCGCATGATCACGAGTCAATACAAACTGTTGCTAACAGGATTATTGAATTAACACCAAACGGAATTATTGACAAGCTCATGGAATATGATGATTATATTTCTGATGAAAAACTGAAAATCCAAAGGGATTCAATGTACTTGTAAAATATTAAACTTCAAAAATTAACTATTTCTATTAAGTTATACTATAGATATTAAAAGACCTTAATATCCGTAAATACCTCATATTAAATTTATTATATGAATTGTTTGACTTCTGTTGAACAATTTTGTAAATTATATGTTCTTAAATAAGAATGATTCTTAACTAATATTCTTTATTAATGAAATTTGATAAAACAAGTAAACTTTTAAAGGAAAAAAGTTTAAAAATTACACCTCAGCGCTTAGCTGTTTTAGAAGCTGTAATTAAATTAGCTAATCATCCTACGGCGGATAAAATAATTGAATTTATTAAAAAGAATCATCCAAATATAGCTGTAGGAACAGTATATAAAACACTTGAAACTTATGTTGAAAAAGGAATTGTAAAAAAGGTAAAAACAGATAAGGATATTATGCGTTACGATGCTGTTTTAGATAAGCATCATCATTTATATTGTTTGGAATCTGATAGGATTGAAGATTATTATGATGATGATTTAAACCAAATGATAGAGGATTATTTAAGAAATAAAAAAATTGAAAATTTTAAAATAAAGAATATCAAATTACAAATTATAGGAAATTTTTTAAAGTAATATTAACACTAAATTAAAGAAAATGGAAGAAAAATTAGAACAGCAAGAAGTAATTTCAATGCCACGCATTGGAGAACCTGCACCGGAATTTAAAGCAGTTACAACTCAAGGTGATATAAATTTCCCGTCAGATTATAAAGGAAAATGGTCTATACTATTTAGTCACCCTGCAGATTTTACACCAGTTTGTACTTCAGAGTTTATGACTTTTGCTAATATGGAAAAGCAATTTAACGATGCAAACTGCCAGCTTATTGGTTTATCAATTGATGGTTTGTATAGTCATATTGCCTGGTTGCGTACTATAAAGGAAAAAATTGAGTATAAAGGTATGAAGGATATCGAAGTTAAATTTCCTTTAATTGAAGATATAAAGATGGATGTTGCAAAGAAATATGGAATGATCCAACCGGGAGAAAGCAATACAAAAGCGGTTCGTGCTGTATTCTTTGTTGATCCAAAAGGAATTATTCGTGCAATTATTTATTACCCACTTAGCTTAGGTCGTAATTTCGATGAGTTATACAGAGCTCTAATTGCTATGCAAGCAGCCGATGAATTTGGTATTGCTACGCCTGCAGATTGGCGTCCGGGTGATGATGTAATTGTTTCTCCTGCCGGTTCATGTGGAACAGCACAAGAAAGAATGGAAGATAGCGAGATTGATTGCAAAGATTGGTTCTTCTGTACTAAAAAGTTAGATAAGGATGAAGTATTGAAAAAAGTTCTAAAAAAATAGAATTTTATAGAATATTTTCATAAAAAAGGGAGTGAAGTTTAATTTCATCCCCTTTTTTTTAATAATTGCCATATTGTATAAATATTTTTTATAATTTTATTTTTCCTTAAAATCCTGATTATGAAAATTATTAGATTAGTACCTGTTTTTATACTTCCTCTATTGATTACGTCATGTTGCTTAAATTCTTCAAATGATAAACAGGTAATAGAAAAATACTGGGAAACGCTTGACTCAAGTGGCTTTTCTGTATATTTAGGTACCACAATTGAAAAACAACAAGTTTTTTTAAATGTTATTACAGCAGATATTGAAACAGATGAAGTTGACAGCGAACCCAAGGTTGATGCTGCTGATGACCCTGCAATATGGGTGAATACTGAAAACCCAGAAAAGAGTTTAGTTCTTGGTACAAATAAAATGGGTGGTATTCATGTTTATGATCTTGATGGTAAAGAATTACAATATGTCCAATCAGGATGTATTAATAATATCGATTTAAGAGATGATTTTCAATTTAATGAGCAGGAAGTAGTACTAGTTGCAGCCAGCAATTGCACTTATAATACAATATCTTTATTTTATATAGATAAGAATACAAATTTACTTTCAGATTCGATTTTGAATATAGAATCGTCGGTTGATTTAGTTTATGGTTTATGTATGTATAAAAGTGCAAAAACAAACAAATACTATATAATTGTAAATGGTGAAGGGGCTGATGTTGAGCAATGGGAAATATATACTGAAAATAACGAACTAAAATATAAGCTTGTACGCAACTTTAAAGTTAGCAGCAAACCAGAAGGAATGGTTGCAGACGATTCTGAGGGTATTTTATATATTGGAGTTGAAGAAGAAGGTATTCTTAAAATTAAAGCTGAACCGGAATTTGAATTTGAAACAGATTGGGTTGATGGCAGTAATCCTACAGACAGATCTTTGGTATCTTCAGATATTGAAGGCCTTGCTTTATACAAAACCGATAATAAAACCTATTTGGTTGCATCAAGTCAGGGAAATTTTTCGTATCCCGTTTTTGAAATAGGAGAACCAGATAAATATCTATTTAGTTTTGTAATAGACGATGGAGATATTGATGGAGTTATTGAAACAGATGGACTGGAAATTGTGGATTTCCCTTTAAATGAAAAGTTTCCAAAAGGAATGATGGTTTTACAAGATGGATATAATTTTAGTAACGATAGTTTAAAGACTCAAAACTTTAAGTATATTTCTTGTGAAAAAATAGAAGCTTTGTTTCTTAAATAATAGTATAATAATTTGATTTGATTCTATTTTTCGCTATTTTGAGAATGTTTAGCGAATAGCTTATGATTGAATTCGGTCAAATACTAATTATACTTATTGCGTTTGTTTGGGTTGTTATTGCAAGCAATCAGGTGGCAAAATTCTTTCAAAAAATAAAATTCCCTCTTATTACTGGTTTCTTACTATCAGGTATTTTAATTGGCCCCTATGTTTTAGATTTAGTTCCTAAAGACGCCATACCTAAATTAAATTTTATAAATAATTTATCCTTGGCGTTTATTGCGTTTGCAGCGGGATCTGAATTGTATTTAAAAGAAATTAGAAACAGTATAAAAAGCATTGTCTGGAATACTTTTGGCCAGATAATTATCACATTTTTACTTGTAGCATTTGCAGTATACTTTCTTGAAGAACTGATTCCGTTTATGAAAAACATGAATGTAAACAGTAAAATCGCTGTAGCCATTCTTTCTGGTACTATTTTTATTGCTCGTTCACCTTCTTCTGTTATTGCAGTAATAAATGAAATGCGTGCTAAAGGTCCTTTTACTAAAACAGCAATTAGCGTTACTGTAATACTTGATGTTCTTGTAATTTTTTTATTTACAATATGTTTATCAATAGCTAATACTCTTATTCATGGAACAAGTTTTGACGTTAAATTTATTTTTTTATTGATATTCGAACTTGCCGTGACACTTGTATTGGGTTTCTTTGTAGCCAGTTTAATTCAGTTTATACTTTCGATTAATTTAAATGAGTTTATTAAATCTATTTTAATATTGGCAATAGGAATGATAATATATTCTATTACTCATTTTATTTTAGTTCATAGTATAGAACATTATGTAATTGAGATAATTATTGAACCGTTACTCGTTTGCATAATTGCAGGTTTTTGGATTAGCAATTATGGAAAATACAGAATGGAATTTCAAAAGATTATTCATGAAAAGGGACCAATTGTTTATGCTGCATTTTTTACATTAGCAGGTGCCAGTTTACATATTGATATTTTGATAAGTAATTGGATAATCGCAATATTACTTTTTATTGTTTATTTAGTAGCTTTAGTAATTGGAACATTTACAGGAAATACAATAGCAAGAAATCCTTCAATTTATAAAAAAATAGGTTGGATGCCTTTTATTACTCAAGCAGGTGTGGGGTTTGCGCTAGTTTATGAAGTTGCTGCAGATTTCCCGGATTGGGGAATGCAGTTCGCTACAATTATTATAGCTGTTATAGTTTTAAATCAGATGATTGGACCTCCTTTATTTAAATGGGCTGTAAAGATTGCGGGAGAAAGTAGATTGTATGCTAAAAGTCAATTAGAACCTGCTAAAAGTGCACTAATATTTGGTTTAGAGCATCAATCGCTCGGATTGGTAAAAGAATTACAAAAAGCTAATTATAATGTTGAAATGGCTTCGGTCGAAAAAAGAAAAAATATAGAACATCTTAATTATGTAAATATTCATTTTCTTGATGGCCTTAATATGAAATGCCTTAATTCGATTAATATTAAAAAATTTGAAACAGTTATTTTAATGCTTTCTGATGGTGAGAATTATAAAATATGTAAATTGATTAAAAGATACGTAGGTACTAAAAACATTATAGTTAGACTTTTCGATTCAATTTACGGCAGCAAGTTTTATGAAATGGGAGTAATTGTTGTAGATCCCTCAACCGCAATTGCACGACTGATTGAACAATTTGTTTTATCGCCAATTTCAGCCTCATTGATATTAGGTAAAGAAAATAATAAAGTTATGGCAGATATGAAAGTCACAGATAAACATCTGCATGGAATAGCTTTGCGTGATATTCGATTACCTGATGATGTAATAATTTTAACAGTTAAAAGGGGAGGTCAAATATTAATCTCTCATGGTTATACTCGTTTAAGAATTGGTGATATTGTTACTATAGTTGGATCAATGAGCAGTATAGAAAACTTAAGTCTGAGATTTGAAGAATAATTAATTGCTAGATTTTCCCTTTTCTAACTCTTTCGGCAAGCAAAATAAGATTTTTTAAATCATTAATAGAACGTGCTTTCTTCCAGTTTTTAATAAATCCTTTATTCTGAATAATCTGTGCTATTGCCATTAAAGATTTTAGATAAAAACTTCTTTCATCTTGTGTTCCTGCTAATGCAAAAACAATGTGTGCAGGTGCAGCGCCTTCTTCAATATCAATTCCACGTTCTGAACGTACAACAATAATATCAAATTTGGATTCTCCTTCAAACACTATATTAGATATTGCTAATCCATCATAAATAGATTCAAAATTTTCCTTTTCTTTTATATATAATTTATAAAGTTGTTCTGGAGGAATATTAAGTTTATCCGAGTGTCCTTGCGCCAATAACTTAAACAATCCTGTTTTATCCAGCTTTTCTTTTGTATCTATAAAAATGGCGTTTTTTATAATACCATCAAACTTATCTTCAATTATACCATCTCTTTCCAAAAGAATATCACGAAGTTCATCTGTTAATACTGATGATTTTATTTCTCTGGATGTAATTCTTTCAACAATCTTTAATAGCGCAGATTGCTTTTTGTTTCGTCTTTTTGAGTTTAAAAAGTACCATAATAAGGATAGTATAAAAAAGGCTAATGTTATTAGAAAGGGTAAAAATCCCATTTCAATAATTAGTACTAAATAAACAACTATTGCGAAAATTTGTACATATGGATATAATGGTGATTTAAACGATGGTTTGTAGGATACAATTTTACTTTCTCTCATTAAAATTACGGAAAGATTAACAAGAGAGAATAAAATTAATTTCATGGTTGATGCTACTTTGACTAAATTTTCAAGATCAAGAAATACAATAGCAATAATCATGAAGAGTGAAGTAATTAAAATGGATATTATTGGCGTTTTTAATTTCACATTGATTCTGGCAAACATTGATGGAATTAAATTATCTTCAGACATTGCCATAGGAATTCTTGAAGATGTTAATAACCCAGCATTTCCTGTGGTTACAAATGCAATTATTGCTGCGATTGAAAGTATCCAAAATCCAGCGTTTCCCATGATTTTAGAAGATGCAAATGCTAATGGATTTAATGTTTGATTAAATTCTATATTATCTAATAAACCAACAGTTATAAAAACAGCGAATACATATAATACAGTTGTTACAATAAATGCAGAAAACATACCTGCTGGTAAATTTCTTTTAGGATTTTTAACTTCACCTGCTAATGATGCAACCTTTGTTAATCCTCCAAAAGAAATAAAAATCATTCCCATTACGGTGAAAACAGATATCCAACCATTAGGCATAAACGGCACATATCTATGTACATCAACATGACTAAATCCAGAGAATATATATAAAACTAAAATAGAAATAAGTCCGACAACCATTATAGTTTGAAATAATGTACTTTCTTTTGTTCCAATTATATTTAAAATCGTAAAAAATAGTACCACGCCCACTGCAATAAGTTTTATAATCTCAGGCGATGAATTGTTAAACATAGGTTGAATTAACAATCCGATACCTAAAAGTGCAAAAGCAGATTTTAAACCTAAGGAAAACCAAGATGCAAAACCTGCAAATGTTCCTACAAATGCTCCCAGACTTCTATGGACAAAAAAATATGTTCCCCCAGATTTTGGCATTGCAGTAGCTAATTCCGATTTTGAAAGTAATGTTGGGATCACTAATAATGCAGAAAAAAAGTAAGCGATAATAATTGAAGGTCCGGCTTTAAGGTACACTATGGCAGGTAAAATGAATAATCCGGAACTAATCATAGTTCCACTTGCTACACAGAAAATACCAAAAGCACCTGTTGTCTTTTTTAGCATTTGTAATGAACCATTTAATTAATTATAGATGAACAGTTAACATTTTAATTCTTACCTACAAGATAAGTAAAATTTATATATTATGCATCTTTAGAAAATACTGTAAAATAAATATGCAGTTATGTCAATAGTTATGATGCTTTAATTGAAAAATTGCAATAAATTAGAGAGTTAGTATCAAAAATGTGATAATTGAAGTATAGTTATATCATTCCTGGTTTTAAATTTTTTGTACAGCGGTCTATTACAGCAGTTATTCTTTTTTCTATTGTTTCCCTTCTTTTTGCGGATAATACCCAGCCAATATAGTTTTGTTGATTAGAAGGCGAGAAGTTATTGAAATTTTTAAATGCGATAGTATTTGTTTTTAAAGCAGATAACAAATCTTCAGGGATTTCTAATTTATCCTTTGAGGTATAAGCTTTTTCCCATTGTCCATTCTTTTTTGCTATTTCAACTAACTCTAATCCGGCTTTGGTCATTTTCTTTTTTTCGATTAATTTAATCACACGATTTTTATTGACCAAAGACCACAAGCTTTTTGCCTTACGTGGCGTATATTTTTGCATGTAAGTTTCTTCATCAATACGCCTTACAGTACTGTCAATCCAACCAAAACAAAGTGCTTCTTCAACTGCTTCATTGTACGTAACCGTAGGTTTTTTGGTATGCTTTTTATAATAAATTAACCAAATTTCTTTTTCAGATAAATGATTCTTTTCTAAACATTCTCTCCATTCATCCCGAGTTTTACAAAACAATGTTTCCATTATTTCTTGTTTAAATAATGATTTATTAACTCTTTGGTTTCGGAAGAATAAATACCATATTCCGTTTTTTCTAAACCGTGAAGAGAGTTCTCATATTCATTCATTTGATTTAAAATATCTTCTAAAAATTTATTATTTAGCTTATTATTAAGTATTTGAAGTATAGCTTTTCTATAATTTAGATTCCCATTTAATACTATAATGTCATGAATATATTCATTATTAGATTTTTGATAATAATCAGTTAAGTTAAAGCCCCATTCTTTAAATGAAATTTCAGATGTTAATTTCTTAATAATCATAATGGATATTTTTTTTGGAAAAAATTCCATCTCAGAATTGACAACCTCAATATTGCACAAATCTATATTTAGTTTATTAATAACTTTATCAACTTTAAAAAAGATGTTATTGTTATCTTTCCATGTAATTGTTATTTGTTGATAATCTGATTTAATAGTTTTTAATTTTCGAACCGAATTTTCGTTAACAGATAAATGCCATAAAACGAGATTAGAACTGTCTCTTATTAAATAGCTTTTTAAAATAAGTATAGTCCATTTTTCTGAATTTTATATCAAATTAAAAAAACGAACTATACTTTCAAAATAGTTTATCTAATCTTTTGAGATTGCTCTTGATATTACAAGTTTTTGAATTTCAGACGTTCCTTCATAAATTTGAGTCAATTTTGCTTCACGCATTAATCTTTCTACGTGATACTCTTTTACATATCCATAACCACCATGAATTTGAACAGCTTCTGTTGTTACCTTCATAGCAACATCTGCTGCATAGAGTTTAGCCATTGCACTTATGGTTCCATATGGCTGATTATTATCTTTTAGCCATGCTGCTTTGTGCACAAGTAAACGCGCTGTTTCAATTTCTGTAGCCATATCGGCTAACTTAAATGCAATTGCCTGATGATTTACAATTTCAGTTCCAAAAGCTTTTCTTTCTTTAGAATATTTTAAAGCAAGATCGTATGCTCCAGCAGCAATTCCAAGAGCCTGAGCTGCAATTCCTATTCTTCCACCTTCCAAAAGCTTCATAGCGAATTTAAATCCAAAACCATCTTTGCCTATGCGGTTCTCCTTAGGAACTTTAACATCAGTAAACATAACTGAATGAGTGTCAGAACTACGCATTCCCATTTTATCTTCATGTGGTCCCAATGAAATACCTTCTGCATTTCTATCAACAATAAATGCATTAATTCCTTTATGACCCTTTTCTGGGTGTGTTTGAGCCATTACAAGATATGTTCCAGCTGTATTTGCACTTGTAATCCAGTTTTTAACTCCGTTTAAAAGGTAATAATCACCTTTGTCTTCGGCTGTAGTTTTTTGATAAGATGCATCTGAACCTGCTTCTGGTTCACTTAAAAGAAAAGCTCCAATTTTTTCTCCACTGGCTAAATCAGGAAGATATTTCTCTTTTTGATCATCATTACCGTATTTTTCAATTCCGTAACATGCAAGTGAATTATGAACAGCCATTATAACAGCAATAGATGAATCAATTTTTGAAATTTCCTCCAACGCTATTACATAAGAAATATTATCCATTCCAACTCCACCATAATCAGGAGAAATTAAGATTCCAAAGAATCCTAGTTCTGCAACATTTTTGACATGTTGAGTTGGGTATTCAGCTTTTGTATCACGTTCAATTACATCTTGTAATAATTCACGCTGAGCATAGTCACGAGCAGTTTTCTGAACCATTAACTGCTCTTCAGTATATTCGAAATTCATTATTGTAGTTTTTAGTTTGCGTAATTTAAGATGTTAACTTGGTTTCTTATAAACAATTGCTACAACTGTTTTGTCATCACCACCCATATTTATTGTCATTCCATAAGGTCTATCAGCAGGAATATCTATTTGAGCATCACCTGCTTTACCGGTTAATTGTTCCCAAATTGTTACAGCCTGATGTACACCGGTCGCTCCTGTCGGATGTCCCCAACCAATTAAACCACCTGTTGTATTCATTGGGAATTTTCCTTGTCGTGATGTGTTACCATTTGCAACGTAGTCTGCACCTTCTCCAGGTTTAGCTAAACCTAATGCTTCAACAGTAAGTATTCCTGCAATTGTAAAACAATCATGTACTTCAAGAGTTGCTACATCATTTATTGTAATTCCAGCATTTTCTAAGGCCCCTTTGGCAGCTTGTTGTATAGTTCCAAGCTGCGTTGGATCTTTTGGTTGTTCAGTAAGGTTATCTACTTTTAAAGAAAAACCAACAACTTCAACTGCATCTGACTTAGAAACACCAATTCTATCAAGTCCTTCTTCAGAAACTATAGCTATTGCTGACGCTCCATCAGAAACTTTTGAGCAATCAAATACATTCAAATGATCAGTAAACCCTTTTGGATTTGGTTCTGATAGCCCAGCTTTTATAAGATCTGTTATATTATTTGTGTGTTCTTGTGCAGTAGGACATAAACGTGCATTTTCAATTGCATTTTTAAACCATGTTGCTAATCCTTTTCTGGCTTTATCACGTCCATATTTTTCAAAATAAGCACCGGCACGGTTACTAAACTGACCAGGGAAAAAGTATGCATGTCCGTCCTTTCTGTCCTGAAACCAACCAGCTCCTGCAAGTATATCAGCTCCGTATATTGCTTTAACTGAATTCTGAACCTCAACTCCCATACTTAAAACAACATCAGCTGATTCTGATAACACGGATTTTATTCCTGAAATTAATGATAATCCACCGGATGCACAGGCTCCTTCAACTCTTAATGATGGTTTATATCTTAGTCCTTCATCAATCATTGGCAAGAAAGCACCAAGGTGAGCTTGTTTTACAAAACGACTTGCCATAAAGTTACCAATAACACCTTCGTCAACATTTTTAGCTCCATTAATCATCTTTAAAGTACCTTGTCCGGCTTCTTTAATATAATGTTCGATTCCTGGTCGTGGCTTTTTAGGATGGAACTCTTTTCTTCCTGTTCCTAATGATATAGTATTATATCCGGCCGTCATATATATTTTTCTTTTCATCATTGTAGTTTTAAATATTATAAATATTAGCTGAAATAATTATTGATTGGTCCATATGCATGGAAAAAACCTGTTAGCATAACAGTGTTTACGTGATCTTCTTTATCAGTAACATTATCAGAAACTAACTTCAATCCAATATTTTTTGAGTTAATTACATAATCTCTTGTAAGTTTTGATCCCAGCGTATCCATACCTTTTAACTCATTAAAATACTCTGTCAGAACTTTGTCTTTACCTTTATTTCCGATAACTGCTTTCCATGGTTTAAATGATGCTGGAAGAGAACCAAGCATTTTATCTACCTTTTCTCTAAAATCATCAATTTTAACGTAATCTTTCTTTTCAGGATCGTAAACAGCATCCACTCTTCCTTTCTCATATAATAAAATTCCAGCTTTTTGTGATACATCAGAATTCTGACCACCTTTCACATTTAAAGAATTCAGCTTATCAATAAGGTCGCTTTGTAAATCAGGTTCATTTAATCTTGGTTTCATTACAAACATAATTTTCTGACAAACATCAAGTCCAACATAATCCATCAACTGGAAAATTCCCATTGGTCTTATCATAAAATCCTGACTAACCTTATTAACTGCATAAATAGCTTCGGTAAAAGACATTTCGTTCATTAAACTTTCTGCCTGTTTAATACCAAATAAAATGTCCCGCATAAAATGTCCGTTACCAATAAAACCAGCTTTATCGTTAGAAGGAACAATTATTTTTCTTAATTTCTTTGCATATTCGTGAGCAAAATCAATAAGTTCTTTATTTGTGTTTTTAGTAACAATTAATTCAACAAGTTTTTGAACAGCAGGAGGATTGTAAAAATGGAAACCCAAAATTTTACCGTTAATTTCTGCATCAGTATCCAGCTCATTAATTGGCACGGATGAAGTATTTGTAAAAAACCATGGATCGTTAGTATTGTTTGCAAGAATTTGCTTAATCAATTTAACTTTTAAATCAGAATTTTCGATTATGGCTTCGAAAATTAAACCAGAATCATAAGCCGATTCAATACTTGTACTTGTGTGTACAAGTTTTAAAACATCATCAATATACTGATCAATAATGTCACCGTTTTCGATTAGGTTTTTATTGTCTTTATACATTAAGCGCAACTGAACCATCTTTTTCTCAGCTAATTTTCTTACCTGTGTTTTTAAAAATCCGTAGAGTCCTGTTAGTGCTGCTGGTGACACATCAATTGCATTTAATGCAAAATTCTTCGACTGGTTTTCGGGTTTTAGCTGTAGATCGGCCATTTCGATTGCAGTGAGCAATAATATGCCAGATCCCATTTTTCCTGCAGCACCTAAAACCGATACATTTTGTAGTTTTTCTTCGTAATTCATATTTGTTATTTTAAGATTATTATTCCAATTCTTATTTAAAAAGCTACTAGTACTTTTTTAATTTAGAATTATTAATGCTGATGTAATTTCAAAGGAGTATTTAAAGTCCAATTTGGATGAATAAATACCACATGTTGAAATACTATCGGTATTATTTCCAATTAGGTTTTCGTTTCTCAAGAAATGCTTTCATTCCTTCAGGTCCATCGCTTTCAAAAAGCTTTGAAAACTCATCACTTTCAAGATCATAAGCCTTGTTAAGATCAACCTGATAGCCACCACGAACCACTTTTTTTAATGTCTTAATTGCATTAGGTCCATGTTGTGTTATTTTTCCTGCAATTTTCAAAGCTTCGGTCATCAGTTCGCTTGCATCAACCACTTTTTGCACAATTCCCATTCTCAATGCTTCTTCAGCATCAATCATTTGTCCTGTTAATTGTAGATAAAGAGTATTTCCTAATCCGGATAATCTTGATAATCTTTGTGTGCCGCCATAACCCGGAATTAAGCCCAGACTTACCTCAGGTAATCCGAACTTTCCATAATTATTAGAAATCCTGAAATCGCATGCTAAGGCGAGTTCACATCCACCTCCGAGAGCGTATCCATTAACTGCAGCGATAACTGGTTTATTAAGATTTTCGAGTCGCGAAAAAGTATTCTGACCAGTTTTTGAAAATTGATATCCTTCTTCCTTGGTCATATTTTGCATTTCGGCAATATCAGCTCCTGCAATAAATGCTTTTCCTTCTCCTGTAATGATGAGAATATTAGTATTTTCATCATTTTCAATAGTATCGAGATAAGCATTAAATTCTTTAAAGAACGTATTATTTAAAGCATTTAAAGCTTCAGGCCGTGAAATTGTAACAATAGCAATTTCGCCTTCATGTTTAGTATTAAAGGTTGAATAACTCATAAGGTATTTAATTTAATATGTTTCTTACTGATTAAATGAAAGTTAAGGTAAGTATTTGTTTTGTTTTTTACTTTCATATTTTTATATAAATAAATATATATAATAGAGCATACAAGATAAAAAAATGTTTTGATTATTAATAAAAATGTATCCATAAAATTCATAATAGGAATTAAAATACAATATCGAACAATCACTCCCTTATCGGGTTTATTCATTCTGTAAATTGTCCCGTTCATTTAGTTTCGCTTGATCTAATTATATATTCCTCAATACTTTTGACCTGTGTTTAAATTAAAAATCATTAGAAATGAGAAAAATATTATTTGTATCAGTATTAATAATAGTATTACTAAATAAGTTAAGTGCACAAACCAATGTTCTTGAAGATTATGTGCACGAAGGATTAGAAAGCAATCTGGTTATTAAACAAAATCAAATGTCATTGGAAAGTGCCCAACAGGCATTAAAGGAAGCTAAAGGCATGTTTTTACCTACTGTTACATCACAATCGAGATACACTTTAGCTGCTGGCGGCAGAACCATCGATTTCCCAATTGGTGACTTAATGAATCCTGTCTATGGTACATTAAATGATATGTTAGTTTCTCAGGGAGGAACAGCACAATTTCCGATGGTTGAAAATGAGCAAATAAGATTTTTACGCGAACAGGAATATGAAGCTAAAATTTCTATCACACAACCAATCTATTATCCTTCTATTGCAATAAATAAGAGAATAGAAGAGAAGAAATTATTCATGACACAAACGGAAACAGAGCAATATATAAACGAGCTTACTTTTCAAATTAAAGAGGCTTATTATAATTACAATAAGGCATTGCAGTATTTTGATTTGATTCAGGAAACCAAAAAGGTAGTAAATGAAAATCATAGAGTAAGTCAAAAGCTTTTAGAAAATAGTATGATTAATCGTGATGCCGTGCTTCGTGCAAAATCAGAAATTAGTAAAGTAGAGCTATTTGAAACAGAAGCTGTTAAAAATAGAGAGATGGCTAAAAGTTATTTTAATTTTCTTTTGAATCGTAATCTTGATGAAGAAATAATAACTTGCTCTCAGGCAGGAGATTATTTAATACCGGAGTTTATGGAATTAAGTCAAAATGCTATGGAAAGTAGAGATGAATTAAAATTATTAGATAATCAGATTAATATAATGGATGATATTGCCGATCTAAATCAGGCAGCAATGTTACCAAAATTCTTAATTGCTGTTGATTATGGTATTCAAGGGGAAGAACTGAATATTAATAAAGATTCTGATTTCTTAACTGGATCGTTTGTACTTACCTGGGATTTATTTAGCGGTAACACTAATAAGATTAAGAAGAAGCAGGCTTTGATTGAAAAACAACGATTGAAATACTATAAAGAAGAAGTTAGTAATAAAATACAACTTGAAGTCAAGCAAAACGTGTACGAAGTGGAACAGCAGTTTAAAAACTTAAACTTAGCACAAACCAGAAAAAATGAATCAGTTGAAGTATACAGAATTTTAGAAAAGCGTTATCGATTGGGCGAAGCTTCATTAATAGAATTGCTTGATGCCCGAAACAATATGACAGAGTCAGAAGCTCAACTAATTATTACTAAATTCGATTATTTAGTAAGTATTTCAAAGCTTGAAAAATCTACGAAAACAAAGCTCTCAATTTAATGTTTTGTTCAATCCATTATATGATGCATTCACTCTAAATGTCTTTGTAACTTATAAATAACTATTAAAATTTGCAGAAGAATAAATTAAAATTAACGAAAATGAAAAAAGTAAATAACATATTGAAATATACAGTAATGGCTTGTCTGTTAATATTTGCAGGTATACTTATAGAAGGATGCAGTAATTCAGAAGCTAATACTGGTATTAAAGAAGATAAAGGTATTCCTGTAAAAGTGGCTAAACTTGAAAAGGGAAAAGTTTCTTTACCTATTCATGTATCTGGCAATATTAGTGCAAGCAAAGAAAGTAGATTGAGCTTTAAAACTGGAGGCATAATTGAATCAATTTATGTTGATGATGGTGATCATGTTAAAAAAGGGCAGGTACTTGCAAAACTTAATTTAAGAGAAATTCAGGAACAAGTTAATCAGGCGGTAATTGGTCTGGAAAAAGCGCAAAGAGATTATGAAAGAATTTATAACCTTTATGCTGATACGGTAGCTACATTAGAACAGTATCAAAATGTAAAATCAGCATTAGATATTGCAAACACAAATTTAAATATTGCTGAATATAATTTAAAACATTCAACAATTAAGGCTCCATCTGAAGGAATTATTCTTAAGAAATTTTTTGAAGAAAATGAAATTGTTGGAACTGGTAATCCTATATTTTATTTTGCATCAGCAGAAGAAAAATGGCGATTATTAGTTGGAATATCTGATAAAGAAATAGTAAAACTGAAATTAGGCGATAATGCAAAAATATTTGTTGATGCTTATCCTGATAAGGAATTGAATTGTACAGTTGCTAATATTGATAATGCACCAGGTTATAATACAGGCTTATATGAAGTGGAGCTTTTAATTGAAGATCAGAATATAGAATTGAAACATGGTTTTTTTGCTAAAGGAGAAATTTATCCATCACAAAATATAGATTGCTATAGTTTGCCAATAAATGCTATTCAAGAAGGAATTGGCAAGATGGTAGTGTTTTATTCAGTTAGCAAAGATGGAAAAGTAGCAATAAAACAAGAGACAAATATCATTTCTATGTCAAGCGATAAAGTCTTTTTTACATCAAATGATTTATATGAAGATATGCAAATAATTGTTGATAAGCAGAAGGAATTAAAACACTTAGATAAAGTTAAAATAATTGATTCTGATTGGTTGGCAGAAAAACTTAAATAAAGATTCTTTTCAGAATGAGTGGAGACTCGTTGGTTATTAATTAGGGCTTAATTAGGTTTTAATTGAGCCCTAATTTAAAGAAAAAAGTCATACTGAGCTTGTCGAAGTATGATGGAAGTTAATAGAAATCATCCTTCGACATCCCGATTATTAGCGGGACAGGATGACAATGAAAAAAAGATAGAAAAATGAAAATTCCAAAAATTGCAATACAAAACTATCAGTTCACCATAGTAATATTCTTATTGGTGACATTATTTGGTGTAATATCCTATTTCACCATGCCAAAATCCGAAGATCCTTATATGGATTATAATGTTACAACAGTTCTTGTAATAAATCCGGGAGCTTCTCCAAAAGATATGGAAACATTAGTGGCCGATCCTTTAGAAGAATCTTTTAACGAAATTGAAGGAATTGAAAAAATAACTTCCGAAATATCTGATGGAATATTCTTTTCGTTTGTTGAATTTGAATATGGCGAAGATTACGATAAAAAACATCAGGAAGTTCTTCAAAAGATAAATGAAAAACGCAATGAACTACCAGAAACAATTATCAGATTGGAAGCTTTACAGCCATCTGTTTTAGATGTATGTATATATCAACTTGCATTTGTGTCGGAAGGAGCTACGCCAGCAGAAGTGAAAAGAGAAGCAGAGAATTTAAAACAAAAAATAGAAAAGGTATATGGCGTAAGAGCTGTTAATTTGAATGCTGAACAAGACTTAGAACTGCAGATTACTTTGGATATGCAGCGATTAGCAGCTTATAATTTATCAATAGGAAGAATCATTACTATCCTTCAAAGCGAAAATATGAGTATTCCTGGCGGAAGTATCGATTTAGGAAATAAAAAATTTAATGTTTTAACGAGTGGCTTGTATAAAAGCTTAGATGATATAAGTAATACAGTCATAAATGCAGGACCTGAAGGAATTCTTCGTTTAAAAGATGTTGCAACTGTCGATTTTAATTATGAAAAACCTGAAGTGCTTGCAAGATTGAATGGTAAAGAAGCATTATGGTTATCTGTTGAGCAAAAAAGCGGAATAAACATTTATAACTTGTCTGATAATATTGATCAGAAGATTGATGAATTTAAAGAAACTTTGCCCGATAACATTAAAATAGAAACAGTATTAAAACAAGCAGATGGCGTTAAAGAACGAGTGAACGGATTCTTTATGAATTTCATACAAGGAATATTGTTAGTTGGTATAATTGTTTTTATTGCGCTTGGCGGACGACCATCACTTATAATTATGATTGCCATTCCTGTCTCTGTTTTTGTGGGAATCGGATTAATTGATGTTTCAGGTTATGGTATTCAACAAATGTCAATCGCAGGTTTAATTATAGCTCTTGGAATGCTTGTTGATTCAAGTATAGCTATGGTCGAGAATATTTATCGTTATATAAACTTAGGATTAAAACCAATAGATGCGGCTATTAAAGGAGCATCAGAAATTGGTGGGGCATTAGTTAGTTCAACAATTACAACCATTCTTGCGTTTGCTCCAATGTTAATGATGGGAAATGATGTTGGTGATTTTATTCGAAGCATGATTCTTATTGTAATTTATGCTTTAACAATTTCATTATTTGTAGCCTTATGTTTAACTCCATTTATAAGTAGTAAAGTCTTAAAGAAAAGAAAAGAACGCAACAAAGATTCTCTATTAAAACGATTTATAGATAATTATTATACAAAATGGTTAAAATCAGCACTAAACAAACCCAGACTGATTTTAGCAAGTGGATTAATAATATTTCTTGGATCAGTATCATTACTGCCATTAATTGGAGTTAGTTTCTTTCCAAAAGCTGAAAAAAGTCAGCTAATGATTACCGTTAAAGGTTTAGAAGGATCAAATTTAAATAATACCGAAAAAGCTGTAAAATATGTTGAGTCTGTTGTTAATACTTATCCTAAAGTACAGAAAGTCGCTTCTACAATTGGCGAAGGAAATCCACAAGTTTATTACAATATGCTTAAACCAAACCCTGCTTCTAAGATAGCTCAGGTTTTTGTTGTTCTTGAATCATCAGTTCTAAAAAATATGGATGAAATTATTGCTGATTTAAGATCAGAGTTTGATAATTATCCTGGAGCAAAAATTGAAGTAAAAGAGTTTGTTCAGGGACCACCGGTTGATGCACCTGTTCAAATCAGATTATTCTCTGATAATTTAGATGATTTAAAATTTGTAGCTTCTGATGTTGAAGAGATTTTTATGGATGTAGCCGGAATTATTAATATTAACAATCCTTATTCAGTTGATAAAACGGATTTAAAAATAAATATTAATCGAGAAAAAGCAGGGAAATTGGGTGTGAGTATTGCCGATATTGATGTGGCAGTTCGTGCAGTCGTTAATGGATTAGATGTCGGAAACTTTCAAGATAAATTTGGCGAAAAATATGATATCGTTATTAAAGCGCCAAAACAAGATATCAAAGATTTAAACTGGATTGATAAAACCTATGTTTCTAATTTCGTAGGTGCACAAATAAAACTTTCACAGGTTGTTGATATTGAATTCGATAAAAATATAAAACGTATAGATCATTACGATTTAGAACGCTATGTTTCTATCATAGCTGATGTTGATGAAAATATACAATCTATCGATAAAGCAACAAAACAAGTTGTAGCACAACTTGAGCAATATGAATTTCCAAAAGGAACTACCTATATGGTTGGTGGAGAACAGGAGAGTAGGAGTGATAGTTTTGGCGGATTGGGTCAATCCTTACTAATTGCATTACTTGGAATATTTGCTGTTTTGGTTTTACAATTTAAATCTTTTAAACAGCCATTAATTATTTTTACGGCTATTCCATTATCAATTACAGGTGCATTTTTAACTTTAATGGTGCTTGGCTATTCTTTCTCTTTCATGGCATTTGTAGGTTTAACCAGTTTAATGGGAATTGTAATCAATAGTAGTATAATTCTGGTAGATTATGCAAATCAATTAAAACGTGAAGGTTTAAATACAATGCAGGCGGTTATTGAAGCTTCCAGAACTCGATTTAATCCAATATTTTTAACTACTATTACAACAGTAGCTGGATTATTACCACTAACTGTTTTGGGAGGTAAAATGTGGGCTCCAATGGGCTGGGCTATAATCGGTGGATTAATATTCTCAACTTTATTAACATTAATATTAGTTCCTGTTTTGTACTTATTGTTCTCTAATGGGGATAAAAAAATATCCGTTAACTAATTTAAGTAATGAGTGTAATCTAAAAACTGAAATAATAGTAATAAAGGTGCTTAGCGCCTGCTTGCCGCAGGCAGGGATTTGCTTACAGACTGAAAATAAAATAGCTAATTTCGTACAATTTTATGAAGTTAGCCGCTTAGCATCTTTGATTAAACTCAATTATTAGTTTCTGAATATTTTTTGTTAATTTGAAATTATAAAAGTGATATAGATGAAATTAAATTGGAAGATAATAAAGTGGCTAATAATTGCAGGTTCGATGCCACCACTTTATTTTAATATTAAAGCTATTTTCGAACGAGGGGAAGCAAAATTTAATATTTTGAGTGATTTTGTGTTGTGGTTTGGTATTTCAATAGGTGTAACCGTTTTTCTTTCTATAATAATTTTTAAGCAGATCAGTTGGTTAGAAAAAGTGCTTTCATGGAAAAAAAGCGTTGCTAAAAGAATAATTGCTGAGTTTTTTATTACAATGGCTACAGTACTTTCAGCTATGGCTATTCTGGGTTACTTTACTTACCCAATGCACGTGAAATTTTGTAATTGTGATTTATCATTTAATGCACATCTTTTCGAAGAATTTACAACCGGAATAATATTGCTTCTTATTATATTAAGTATTACGGAAGGTTCCTATTTTTTTAATGAATGGAAAAATGGTTTAGTATTATCAGAAACATTGCAAAAAGAGAAAGTGGAATCGCAATTAGAATCATTGCGTAACCAAGCTAATCCACATTTTTTATTTAATAGCTTAAATGTATTATCATCTTTGGTGCATACCGATGCCGATAAAGCCGAAGAATTTATTAATCAGTTTGCATCTGTGTATAGATATGTGCTTAATATTCAGGATAAAAATGTGGTAACATTACGTGAGGAACTTGAGTTCTTGAACTCATATATGTTTTTACAGAAAATAAGGTTTACTGAAGGTTTGGTTTTTGAGATTGATATTAAAGAAGAGCAAAAGGAAAATTTTATAGTTCCTTTTTCCTTGCAGATGTTAGTTGAAAATGCAATAAAACATAATATAGTTGATAAAGAGAAACCTTTAAATGTTTATGTGTTTATACATGATTTTAAAGTACATGTTAAGAATAATACTCAATTGCGCGAAAGTAAGGAATTGTCAACTGGAATGGGCTTAAATAATTTACGACAACGCTATTTCCATTTAGCAGGAATAATGCCTGAAATTAATCAAGCTAACAATGAGTTCGTTGTGAATATACCATTATTAAAACCAGAGAAAAAAGAAGAAAACTATAATATTGAAGAAAATGAACGTTGTCATTATAGAAGACGAAAGCTTCGCAGCCGAAAAGCTTGAACGACAGCTTAAAGAGCTTGATAATTCAATTCAGGTAGTTGCTAAGATTGAATCAGTTAAAAATGCTGTAAGCTGGTTAAAGGAAAATAAACCAGATCTTATTTTTCTTGATATTCATTTGTCCGATGGTTTGTGTTTTCGTATTTTCGATGAAGTAGAGATCAAAACTCCGATTATATTCACAACTGCTTACGATCAGTATGCAATTCAAGCTTTTAAAGTAAATAGTGTCGATTATCTTTTAAAACCAATAAATAAGTTTGATTTAGCGCAGAGTTACGAAAAGTATAGAGTAATACATCAAAAAGAAAATGCCATAGATTATTCTGCTTTAAAGGATATGATTGGTGATATGCGTGAAAAGAAATATCAGAAACGTTTTTTGGTTGTTGAAGGAGATACTATAAAAACAGTTTTAATTGAAAATGTTGCTTATTTTTTTGCCGAAGGTAAATATGCATTTCTTGTTGAAAAAAAAGGTGAACGCTATTTAATTGATACAACTTTAGAACATTTGACAACAGTATTAGATCCAGAAGAGTTTTTTAGAATTAACCGTGGGGTTATAGTTCATTTAGATAGTATAAAAAAAATGAATACATGGTTTAGCCGAAGAATAAAACTCGAATTAATTCCTCATTTCGAAAAAGAGACTATTGTTAGTACCGAAAGAGTAAAAGATTTTAAAGAATGGTTAAATCAATAAACTAAATTTGCTCGCATTAGGTTTTTTTCATAATTTGTATTTATAAACCTAAAAAAATGACAGTTATGAAAAAAACTAAACGTATTATAATTGCAACTCTTGCAGGAATTTTATTCGGCTTTGTATGTTTGGGATTTGCAGTAAGTGGTGGTGCTGAAATACCTGTTCCTATAATGTTGCAAATTATATTTAGTCGTACATTAATTGGATTTGCTATTGGTATAAGCAGTTTAAAATTTCATTGGACATATCATGGATTATTACTAGGTTTTATATTCTCGTTACCATTAGCTTTTAGTGGATTTATGGCATCCGAAGGAGAACTTGTTTGGATATTCGGTGCAACAGTAATTATGGGAATGATTTATGGCTTATTAATTGAATTAATTACTTCTGTATTGTTTAAAAGTAAAAATTGGATAGTTTAAAGAAAAAGTTGTTCAAAAATATAGCATTGTCATCCCCAGCTTTACTTAGTTGCTTTTTTAAGCCAAAGTAGAATAACACGAGTTGATAACTATATTAAGGGCTTTCCAAATTTCAGGAAAGCTTTTTTTATAAAACTCAAAACTTTAAACTACCATATTCATTATATTTTTAAATCGAGTATTGCTTATTGGATTCTCCGCAACAATTTTTCCATTATACAAAATACAAAAAGTACCAAATGCACATGGGCTCTTTTGTGCTTCTTTATAATTTTTCAGTTCAATAATATTTGATTTAATTTTATATTCCTTTATTGCTGTTTCCGAAATTTCGTTTATTGCTTTAGTTGTATATGGACATTGATCTGATGAAACGATTACTAATCCTTGATTGAATTCTGTTTCTTTTGTTAAACTTGAACTAAAAGATGGCTTTTCGTCTGAATTTTTAAAAGACTTACAGAGTAATTGAAAATCAGATTTAGCAGAATCAACAATTTCAAAACCATTTTTCAAGAACAAAGTGTTATTTGCCATCCATGTTCCTTTGCGCGTTACTATAGCAACACCATTCATATTTTTTGTTTTAGCATCTTCAATACACGAATTAAGAAGCATTTGTCCAAATCCTTTTCCTTTAATATTTTTAGGAAGAATAAATAAGCAATGAATAAACATATAGTTCTTTGCATTAACAGGTCGCCATGCGTAATTTCCAGGAATATATTCGATTGCTCCAACAGTACCTTTTTCTTCTGAAACAAGGACTTTATATATCATTCCTTCTTTCATTCTTTCTTGAGTCCATTTTATTTTACGCTGGAAACCTTCAATTTTAGGGTTTTTATAGCCACACATTCCAAATTTATGGAGATTCTCAGGTGTTGCTTCAATAATCTTTATATTATCCATAACAAATTCAATTATAATCTACCACAGCATTTTTTATACTTTATCCCACTGCCACAAGGACAGGGATCATTTCTATTAATTTCATGATTTGAAGTCTTTTTTAGTTTTTTAGCCATTTTCTGGTCAAAGATTCTTTCTAATAGCTTATAAAGTTCTGGATGCTTTTGTTTTAAAAGTTTAGGCCTTTCGAAAAAATATTCACTTATAACAGCAAAAAATTCTGTTTTATTGGTTGCGCCATAAGGATTTATATCTGATTCTCCTTCGTAAATTTCCTCAATTTTCTTTTGGATGAGATCAATCCATGGAATTGCATATTGCTTTTCTAAAAGGAGTGAAGGTATACCATCAATATTTCCATCTGCTTTATCAATTAAATGTACAAATTCGTGTATTGCAGTATTCTTTTTATCGGATTCGTTTCTGAAACCATGATGCAAGGCTTTTTTTGAAAGAATCATTTTACCTTCCATGTATCCTGTTCCAACCATTCCTGCAATAGAACGTTTTTCACCATCAGTACCAAATTGTTCATTAAATAAACCGGGATATAACAGCACTTCCTTTAAATTAAAATATTGCCAATTAGGAAATGCGAAAATGGGAATAATTGCACTGGCAGCAACTAATACACGATCGTATTCATTAACTTCAGTTTCAACACCTGAAATATTTACATTAATTAGAAATTCCTGAACCTTATTTTCAAATCTCTTTTTCTCTTCAGCTTCAAGGTTAGTATAAAATATTACATTTTCGTAAAGTGTTTTTTTCCAACTTGCAGGAAATGGTTTTATAGGTTTTTTCCATTTATTCTTACTATTTATTCTTTTAAATAGACTTATGATTAATATCAAAAATCCTGCAAATAATAATAGTGCATATATTTTTTCCATATCTTTAATTATCAAATTCCATTAATTCAATAGGAACTTCGTTATGTTTAATCATTGCAACTTTAACTCCGCCCATTGGACAATTAGGTTCTCCAATTAATTCAAATTCTTTAATTGCTTCCATCAAATCAGGAACAACAAAAGCAATATGAGGTTTTGTTTTAATTAATTCATCCAAAGGACAATCGTCTTCAAAACGCATTAGTTCAATTCCAAAAGGACTTGTATCAAAACCTTTAACATAGAATTTTAAGTGTGGAATATATCGTTCTCCTGGAATTGGCTCTTTAACAGGAATTCCTGTATGATGATATTTCCAACCCCATTTCACTGTGGCAAGTGGTAATTCGTGTTCTTTTCTTTTATGGTCCATGTTAGATTGCAATTTTTGTAATTGTAAAAATAATAATTAATTCATCTTATTAAATGAAATACTTTAACAATTGACATTAGCATCTTATTGTCATAACTTTATATATTCCATTTTAATTTATTGAGTTATATTTAAAAATAGGAGGTATTATGCCAGACAATGTTTACAAAATTATTGAACTAGTGGGAACTAGTACTGAATCATGGGAAAAAGCTGCTGCAAATGCTGTTGAAAAGGCTGCAAAAACCTTAAGAGATTTGCGTATCGCAGAAATCTCACAACTTGATATGCACATCAATGATGGCAAGGTTGAAGCTTATAGAGCAAAAGTTAAAGTCTCTTTCAAATTCGAATGACAATACCTAAGGAGTTTTAATGCTTAAAAAATGAATCAGGCCATATTGCCTGATTTTTTTTATTTAGTTGATAACTTATTCTCAACTAATCTTTCCTGATATGATTGTAAGATAGCTTTTAGATATGATTCTGACTCTTGATATTCAGATTTTTGATCAATTATATTGTTTTGAAGCAAACTGTCTGATCTAAAATTATAAACTGCGATTGTTTTTGAACCATCAAAATGTAATACATAATCATCCTTTACAAGTTGATAAATTCCATTAATATAATTAATCGCAAAATGATCTATTGAATCGTTTAATAAACTGTTTCCAAATGAAATAAAAGGTTTATCGTAACCTAAATAATCTAATATTGTTGGGAAGATATCTGTTTGTTGGGCAACTGTATTTGATTGTCCTTTGAAAAGAGTATCCGATGGACTATAAAAAAGAATAGGGACAGCATAATTCCCAATTTTGTTTTTATAATAACTTTTTTCTGCTTGAGCTGTATGATCTGCTGTAATGATGAAAAGTGTATTATTATACCAATCGGCCTTCTTTGCTGATTCGAAGAACTCCTTTACAGAATAATCAGTATAACCAATACTTTCATGAATATTTAATGTTCCTTCAGGGAATTTTCCCTTAAATTTTTCAGGTACTTCGTAAGGATGATGCGAAGTCAATGTAAATACAGATGTAAAGAATGGTTCAGTAAATTCTGACATTTTCGTGCTGAAATATTGTAAGTATTCTTCATCAAAAATCCCCCAGTTTCCATCCTTATCTGACTCGTTAGGATATTCATTCATTCCGAAATAATTTTCAATTCCGGCAACATTTGCAAATTGATCGAAACCCATTGTTCCGTTTTTACCTCCATGAAAAAATGCTGTATAATATCCATTTTCTGAAAGGACACTGGCTATTGAATTAATATTGTTTGAAGAATATTGCGAAGTAATGTATGTTTCATCAGTAAGTGCAGGTAATCCCGCAATTATAGATGGCATAGCTTCAATTGAACGTTTTCCATTAGCAAAAGCTTTTGTATATACTAAACTGTGTTGCGATAAAGAATCTAAAAAAGGAGTATATCCTGAACCCTTATTTAAAAATCCTGTATATTCTGCTGAAAAGCTTTCTAAAATAAGGATAACAATATTTGTTTTGTTTTGTGATGTTGGCTTGTATTCTTTTACAGGAGAAAACAATGAGTTGAGTTTTTCTTCATCGAAATATTTGACTGGAGTAACCGATTTACGACCAAAGGTTTTCATGATAGTAAACGGTGTGTTTAATACAAGAGGGATATTTTTAGCTAACGTATATTCTGATGCATGAATAACTCTTAGCGGTTTTAGTTGAAAACCTCCGCGTCCGAAAACTAATCCGATACCCATTAACAAAATAAAAACTGCTAATTGAGATACCAAATTTTTTAAACTAAGGAAATCTTTCTTCAAAAATTTAAAACTTAATTTGGGATAAAGTTTATACATCCCAAAGCACATTGCTGACCATATTAAAATTAGGTACCAGAAATCTTTTATAAAATCAGGTAATAATGTTCGAAAATCTTCACCTAACCACACAGATGAAAAAATATCAGCAGTAAGTCTTTTATGTTCAAAATCAAAAAACTTCGTGTCAACAAAGTTAGTAGCTAACAATATTGAATTGATAAGTATAAAAACAAAAAGTAAAAAACTCTGATAGCTTTTATTATTCTTGAAATTACCTGGGATCAAACTAAATAAAATAAAGAGCAGATTAAAATAATATAATGCAGAAATATCGAATCTAATACCAAAAAACAAAATCCTTAGTAACTCACCAAAACTAACTGAATCAAAATAATTTATATTAAAAAAAAAGAAAAAGATTCGAGACACACTAAAAATTAGAATAAGAAGAAGAAATCGGTATATAAATAATTTTATGTGGAAGAAGTAATTTTTCATTGAATAAATCAGTCTTTAAAGGTCGCTTTTTTTCCAATTTTACAAAAATAGACACAAGTTATTTAATAGCCAAATGTATGACAATTGTCATACATTCGTAATTCGAATAAATAAAGCATGTAAAAACTTGAATAGCAGTACTATGTTTTTTAACTTGTGATCTTGTTCGAAAAAAGTGCGAAAATTTATTTTTATGTTAAAAAACAATACTTTATAGCATATATTTTGGCTTGAAATTATTAGTCTGGTATTAGGATTATAGATACTTTTGCAAAAAATATTTAACAAGCTGATATAATTAATTCTTAATCAAAAACAATAAATAATTTTAAATATGAAACCTTCACATATTGAGCACATTGGTATTGCTGTTAAAAATCTTGAAGAATCGATTAAATACTACCAGGATGTTTTAGGTCTGGAATGTTATAATATTGAGGAAGTTAAGGATCAAAAAGTAAAAACGGCGTTTTTTAAAGTTGGTGATGCAAAAATTGAGCTCTTAGAATCAACTGATCCTGAAGGACCAATTGGAAAGTACATTGAAAAGAAGGGAGAAGGAATACATCATATTGCTTTTGCTGTTAACGATATTGAGAAAACATTAAAGCATGTTGAAGAAAATGGAGTAAGATTAATTGATACAACACCAAGAAAAGGTGCTGAAGGATTGGAAATTGCTTTCTTACATCCAAAATCAACATTTGGGGTGTTAACAGAATTGTGTGAAGACAAAAACAAATAATTATAACTGCTAATATAATTTCAAAATAACGAAATGAGCAAACAAGATAAGATTAAGCAATTAATTGATTTAAGAACTGAAGCCAAATTGGGTGGTGGTGAGAAGAAAATCGAATCACAACACCGAAAAGGCAAAATGACAGCTCGTGAAAGAATCGAGATTCTTCTTGATGAAGGTAGTTTTGAAGAATACGATATGTTTGTTACACACAGGTGTACAAACTTTGGGATGGAGAAAAAGAAAGTTTTGGGAGACGGTGTTGTTACTGGAGCTGGGACTATTGACGGACGAGTTGTATACGTTTATGCTCAGGATTTTACTGTTTTTGGAGGTTCATTATCCGAACCATTTGCAAAGAAAATTTGCAAGGTTATGGATATGGCCATGAAAGTAGGTGCACCAATTATTGGAATTAATGATAGTGGTGGAGCACGTATTCAGGAAGGTGTTACAAGCTTAGCTGGTTATGCAGATATTTTTCAACGAAATATTATGTCTTCAGGTGTAATACCACAAATCTCTGCGATTTTTGGACCTTGTGCCGGCGGTGCAGTTTATTCTCCTGCATTAACTGATTTTATTATGATGACTGAAAATACCAGTTATATGTTTGTTACTGGTCCAAAGGTTGTAAAAACAGTTACTGGTGAAGATATCACAACAGAAGATTTAGGTGGTGCACATGTACATGCGTCAAAATCGGGTGTTTCTCATTTTCTATTAGAAGATGAAGAAGAAGGATTGTTGTTAATTAGAAAACTTATTAGTTATCTTCCTCAAAACAATCTGGAAGAACCACCTGCTTTGGAATGTAATGATCCTATTGATCGTTTAGATGATGCATTGAACGAGATAATTCCTGAAAGTGCAAATCAACCATATGATATTAAAGATATAATTCACTCATTGGTTGATAATGATGAATTTTTGGAGGTTCATAGAAATTATGCAAAGAATATTGTTGTTGGTTTTGCACGATTTGATGGAATGTCAGTTGGTATTGTTGCAAATCAACCAAGTTTCTTAGCTGGTGTTCTCGATATCGATGCATCAAGAAAAGCAGCCCGATTTGTACGTTTTTGTGATGCTTTTAATGTACCTATTCTAACTTTGGTAGATGTTCCAGGATTTTTACCAGGAAGTAGTCAGGAATATGGTGGAATTATTATACATGGAGCAAAATTAATGTTTGCCTATGGTGAAGCAACAGTTCCAAAAGTTACAATAACCTTAAGAAAATCATACGGTGGAGCACACGATGTAATGAGCTCTAAACAATTACGTGGTGATATTAATTATGCATGGCCAACTGCAGAAATTGCTGTAATGGGTGCACAAGGTGCTGTTGAAGTTCTTTATGGTCGTGAATTAGCTGCTATTGATAATGAAGAAGAAAGAGCAAAATTTGTTGCAGAAAAAGAAGCTGAATATAAAGAGAAGTTTGCAAATCCTTATCAGGCAGCAAGTATGGGTTATATCGATGATGTTATTGAGCCCCGTAATTCAAGATTTAGGATTATAAGAGCCTTCGAAATGCTTCAGACAAAAAAGGATTCAAATCCACCGAAAAAACATTCAAATATTCCATTGTAAAAAAGAGATATCATGAAACCATTAATAGGTGAAATAGGATTGAATTTTTCTGCAGCTTCAGGATCAGGTGTTACAGTAGCAATTGTAGGTTGGTTAATTGTTTTTGCTGCCTTAGTATTATTAGTGATTGTATTTACTCAAATACCAAAACTGATTTATTATAATACAAGAAAGAAACTCAAAGAAAAAACAAAACAAGCAACTGTTAGCGATGACGATCTCCATATAGCTGGCGATGTTAGTGCAGCTATTTCAACAGCATTATATCTATTTTTTGATGAAATGCATGATGAAGAAAGTAATGTAATTACTATCAAACGTGTGAGAAAAATATATTCTCCATGGAGTTCAAAAATATACGGATTAAGAGTTTGGCCAGGAAAATAACAATTATAAAATGAAAAAATTCAAATTTACAATAAGAGGTAACGACTACGAAGTTGAAATTAAGGATATTGAAGGCGATATTGCGAAAGTAGAAGTCAATGGCTCTTGCTATGAAGTAGAAATTCATCAGGAAAAGGCAAAATCCACTAAAACGCCGACTTTGGTTCGTCCGAGAGTAACAGTAGACCGAAAAGAGAGTAAAATTAAAAAAACTGTTAGTAGCCGTGCTTATTCATTAACTGCTCCTCTTCCGGGAAGTATCTTTAAGATACTTAAACATGAAGGAGACGAAGTTAAAAAAGGCGACACAATTATGGTTATGGAAGCTATGAAAATGGAAAACAATATTCAATCAGAGAAGGAAGGTGTTATTGTTAACATGAAAGTTAAAGAAGGTGATGCAGTACTTCAGAATGATGTTTTAGCAGAAATCGAATAAGTTTTTATGAAGAAAATAAATATTATGAAAAAACTTAGCCTGATTGTTTTTACAATAGTGATATTTCTTGGAAATACTGCTTTTGCAGGTACAGATGATATTGCTTCTGTTTTAACTAAAGGTAAATGGGTTAACAAATCTGATGGTTATAAAGTTAGTAAAGAATCAGACAGAACCGTAGAAAGATATAAATCAATTCAGTTTTCAAAAGATCAAACATTTGTTTTAGATTCTGTAAAAGTTAAGTATTCTGGAGAATGGAAAATAATCAGTAATGCAATTTATCTTGAATTTAATGATTCTGATTTAGATACTAAAATAGCCAAAATAGAGAATGATAAATTAATTATTGGTATTGATACATATAAATCTATTTCAGGAGCATTTGCCGGATTAATTAACTTTTATGAATTCACAGGAGTTCCAAATGCAACTCCTGGGCATTTAATAATGGTTCTTGTTGGTATTTTCTTTATATTCCTAGCTATACGTTATAACTACGAACCGTTATTATTAATTCCGATTGGTTTTGGAATTATTATAGGAAATATTCCGTTTTTCCAAGCCGAGGGGTTTAATCTAAAACTAGGTATATACGAAGAAGGTAGTGTGATGAGCTATCTATATTTTGGTGTTCGTCAGGGTATTTACCCTCCACTGATTTTTCTGGGTATTGGAGCAATGACCGATTTTTCATCTCTAATTTCTAATCCAAAATTAATTATACTTGGAGCAGCAGCACAGGTTGGTATTTTTCTTACTTTCCTTGGAGCACTTATTTTAGGTTTTGGTCCTGCAGAAGCCGGTGCTATTGGTATTATTGGTG